>JBAUHH010000486.1:0-2450 GCA_049680165.1 Pseudolabrys sp. | reverse complement strand
CAACCGAGGCGTGCAATCTTACAATTGGGCTGGTTGTAACGCTCCCCGGGTGCGACCGGCCGGACCGCCGTTGCCGCCGGGCTGGCAGGAGTGGAGGGACTCGAACCCCCAACCCCCGGTTTTGGAGACCGGTGCTCTAGCCGTTGAGCTACACTCCTCCATGATCCGAGCCGGCGTCCTGGAGGCGTACCCGCCGCCCGCGTCATTGCATGATCGATGCTGCCATTGCAAGCGCAGCCGCCGCCTCCGCCAGGGAAATCGGGTGAAGAAGGGCGTGACAAAGGGATGAAGTGCTGAATCTGTCGTGCTCCACTGATTCGATTGGTGGAGCTTGATGATGGCAACCTCGAACGCGGCGCTTGCGGCGCTGTTTGAGACGACGGGTTTTCTGGAGCACTTCAAAGACTTGCCCGACCACCGGCAAGCCGGCAAGGTAACTTACCCGCTGGATGAAATCCTGCTTTTGTCGCTGCTTGCGGTGCTGGCAGGCGCGGAGGGCTTCACCGACATTGCCCGTTTCGGCGAGAAGAAGCTCGCGCTGTTGCGCCGCTTTCGCCCGTTCGCCGCGGGCACGCCCAGCCACGATCATCTCGGCGACATTTTCGCGACGCTCGACGCGACGGCGTTCCGGCGATGCTTCGTCGCCTGGGTCGCGGCGCTGACCAAGACCCCGGCCGAACTCATCGCCATTGACGGGAAGACGTCGCGGCGCTCCGGCAAGAAGGGTTCGAAGGAAGCCATCCACATGGTGTCGGCCTTCGCCGCGCGCCAGCGCCTCGTCTTGGCGCAGACGAAGGTCGGCGATAAGTCGAACGAGATCGTCGCCATTCCCGCCTTGCTCGACATGCTGGCGATCGAGGGCGCGATCGTCACCATCGACGCGATGGGCTGCCAGCGCGACATCGCAAGGAAGATCATCGACAAGAAGGCCGATTACATCCTGGCGCTGAAGGGCAATCAGGGGACGCTGCGCGAGGATGTCGAACTCTTCGCCAACGAACAGAAAGCAAAGGGATTTTCAGACACGACAATCAGCGTGGGGAAAACCGTCGACGGCGATCACGGCCGCATCGAGACGCGCCGCGTCACCGTCGTCCACGACGTCGCCTGGCTGCAAGAGCGGCATGATTGGCCCGGCCTCAAGGGTCTTATCATCGTCGAGAGCGTGCGAGAGATTGGGCCGAGAGAAGAACGCGAGACCCGTTACTATCTGACCTCGTCAACCGGGCGCGCCGAGCGGCTTGGCCCCTTGGTTCGCGGCCATTGGGCCATCGAGAACAGCCTGCACTGGGTCATGGACATGACGTTCCGCGACGACGAGTGCCGCATCCGAACCGACCACGCCCCGGAAAACTTCGTGACCCTGAAACACATGGCCGCAAACATCGCCCGCAAGGCCCCGGGACGAGACTCGGTCCGCCTGCGTCTGAAAACCGCCGCCTGGGATGACGATTACCTCGCCAGACTCATCGCTGCTTAAAATCCTTCACCCGATTCCCCTGCCGCCTCCGCGGGGGCGGCGGCAGGCCCGAGTTCTCCCTTGAACGCCACATAGCCGCCGTCGATCAAAAGATCGGTGCCGGTTACGAACGAACTATCCTCGGAGGCAAGATAAAGCGCGCCGGCGGCGATTTCGTCCGGCGTGCCCGGCCGGCCGATGAGATGTTTCGGCCCCATCACCTTGGCGGCGCGTTCTTTGCCGCCGCTCGACGCGCTCGAGCGCTCGGTGAGGATGAAGCCCGGCGAGATCGAGTTCACCCGGATGCGGTCGCCGGCGTGATCCATCGCCAGCACTCGGGTGAAATGGATGATCGCCGCCTTGCTGGTGCAATAGGCGGCGCGTTTCGGCACGCCGAGGTGACCGAGCTGCGAGGCGATGTTGATAATGGTTGCCCCGCCCGCGCGCCGCAGATGCGGTACCGCGTATTTGCACATCAAGAAAGTGCCGGTGAGATTGGTGCCGATCTCGGCGTTCCAGTCGGCAAGCGGCACCGTCTCCACCGTGCCTTCGGCGCGCACCGTGGCGGCGGCGACGTTGACCAGCGTCGTCAACTTGCCGAAAGCCTTCACGGCCTGCGCCACTGCCGCCTCTGCGCTGTGCGGGTCGGCGATATCCACGGCGATCGCCACCGCTTTGCCGCCGTCGGCGACGATCGCAGCGGCGACCGCCTGCGCCTTCTCTGCGACGATGTCGGCAACCGCGACATTCGCGCCGTCGCGTGCGAAGCGCCGCGCGATGGCGCCGCCAATCTCGCCGCCGCCGCCGGTGACCAGCGCCACCCGGCCGGCGAGCTTTCCGTTCTCCGCCATGACGATCTCTCCTGGACCGGACAATACGGTCGACGCGGTCTCTATGGGTTGCTGTCAGAGCGCTGATGTGAGCGGCCTGAGATATAGGTGACACGTCGTACCGGACCGCCGAACGGCCGCACGAAGCGCTCGCCATGAAG
>JBAUHH010000485.1:0-1950 GCA_049680165.1 Pseudolabrys sp. | reverse complement strand
GGATAAAGCGGTACGCCATCGGGGTCGCGCGGCCAGGAGCCGCGAGCCTCATGTTCGGCCACAAGGGCGGCGATCTCGGCACGGCTTTCGAAGCTGGCGTAGATCAGGCCCATGGCCCTGAGCCTGTCCAGCGCCGCCCGATAGACATCGAAATGCTCGGACTGGCGGCGCACCGGCTGTTCCCACGGGAGCCCGAGCCAGGCGAGGTCCTCGTAAATCGCCGCTTCATATTCCGGCCGGCAACGTGCCCCATCGATATCCTCGATGCGCAGCAGCAGGCGGCCGCGGGCGGCGCGCGCCCGATCCGCATTCAAAAAGGCCGACAGCGCGTGCCCAAGATGCAGATAGCCATTCGGGGATGGAGCAAAACGGAAAACGGGTGGCGGCATGAACCCTCGTCCCTCACCGCCCGCTTTCGCGAACGATGACAGCCTCATATGTTGCGTGCGATGAGAAGGCCAGCATGACCCACTTCCTCCATACCGAGGCCGATCTGCAAGCCGGCCTTGCCCAGCTTATCCTCGCCGATCCGCGCCTTGTACCGGTGGCCGAGACCGCCGGCGCCTTCAAGCTGCGCCGGCGCGAGGCCGGTTTTGCCGGCCTGTGCGCGATCGTGTGCGGGCAACAATTGTCGGTCGCCAGCGCAGCCGCGATCCGCGACCGGTTGTTCAACGCCTTCGATCCATTTCATCACGACGCGGTGCGGAGCGCGCGTACCGACAAGCTCAAACGGCTCGGCCTGTCGGCGGCAAAAATCAAATCGATCAAGGAAATCGGCAAGGCGGTCGGCACCGGCGCCATCGACCTTACCGCCGTCGGCGAGATGGATGCCGATGCCGCGCACGCCCTGCTCACCGCGCTGCACGGAGTCGGACCCTGGACGGCCGATATTTATCTGCTGTTCTGCCTAGGCCATGCCGACGCCTTTCCGGCCGGCGATCTGGCGGTGCAGGAGTCCGCCCGCATCGCACTTGGACTTCGCAAGCGTCCCGACGCCAAGGCGTTGACCAAGCTCGCCGAAGCCTGGCGGCCCTGGCGCGGCGTGGCGGCGCATTTGCTATGGGCCTACTATCACGCGGTGAAGAAACGCGACGTGGTGCCGGTTGGAGCGCAAAGCAAAAAGCCCGCCGCGAAAAAGAAACCGGCCAAGAAGACTGCCGTAAAAAAACCGACAAAAAGGAAAAAGCCGCATGGCTGAACTCGACGGCCCGCGCCTCGAACCGCGCTCCGGCAAGGCCAAACAACTGGTCGTGTTCCTGCACGGCTACGGCGCCGACGGCAACGACCTGATCGACATCGGCCGTGCCTGGCAGGGCGTACTGCCGGATGCCGCCTTCGCGTCGCCGCACGCGCCGCATCCGTGTGGACAGGCCCCCAGCGATCGCGAATGGTTCCCGCTCACCATGCGCGATCCCGGCGAGCGCTGGACCGGCGTCAACGCCGCGGCGCCCGTGCTCAACAGCTTTCTCGATTTGGAATTGCAGCGTCGCCGGCTTGCGCCCCCGGCCCTGGCGCTGGTCGGTTTCTCTCAAGGCACCATGATGGCGCTGCATGTCGGATTGCGGCGCACCGTGCCGCCGGTCGCGATCGTCGGTTATTCCGGCATGCTGGTGGTGCCGGACGATGTGGACGCCGACAAATTCGCTGCTGAGATTCGCAGCAAGCCGCCGGTTCTGCTCATCCACGGCGACCAAGACCAGCTCATTCCGGTGCAAGCGCTGATGCACGCCGCGCAGGAGCTCGCCTCGCTCGACATCCCGACCGAGTGGCACATCTCGTCCGGCATCGGCCACGGCATCGACCAGGAGGGCCTGCGCCAGGGCGGCGAGTTTCTGGCCAGGCAGTTTACCGCGCGCAAATAAGGCGGGTGCGGGCAACTGTCCGTGCCGACTTCACAAGCCCGGCACGCTGTCCTATTACTAAGCGGCAAGCTGCGTGGCGGCAGCCTTA
>JBAUHH010000484.1:0-3985 GCA_049680165.1 Pseudolabrys sp. | reverse complement strand
CGCGATCTCGGCGCGGCTCTCGAAGCTCGGATAGATCAGGCCCAGTTTTTCCAGCTTCGCGAGCGCGGCGCGGTAAGCGCCGATGTGCTCGGACTGCCGCCGCACCGGCTTTTCCCACTCGATGCCGAGCCAGGCGAGGTCTTCGTAGATCGCCGCTTCGTATTCCGGCCGGCAGCGCGACGCGTCGATGTCCTCGATGCGCAACAGCAGCCGCCCGCCCGCCCCGCGCGCCCGCTCGGCATTGAGCAAAGCCGAATACGCATGGCCGAGATGCAGATAGCCGTTGGGCGACGGCGCGAAGCGGAAAACGGGTGGCGGCATCGCAGCGATCTCCGCATCCCTCTTCCCCTGTGGGAGAGGGTGGTCCCACGCGAAGCGAGGGACCGGGTGAGGGGGTTAGCTTTCGATGCCCTACGATGTAAAGAAGCCCCCTCACCCGGCTCGCAACTCGCATTTGCTCGGTGCTCGCCACCTTCTCCCACAGGGGGAGAGGGTATAAGGCGCGCGGCGCAACAGAACGAATGACCCACTTCCTCCACACAGAAGCCGATCTGCAAGCGGGCCTCAAGCAACTGATCGCCGCCGATCCGCGGCTCGCGCCGGTTGCCGAAAAGGCCGGCGTCTTCGCGCTGCGCCGCCGCGAGGCCGGCTTTGCCGGCCTGTGTGCCATCGTGTGCGGCCAGCAGCTCTCGACCGCGAGCGCAGCGGCGATCCGCAACCGGCTGTTCGCGGCATTCGATCCGTTTCATCACGATGCGGTGCGGGGCGCACGCACCGACAAGCTCAAGCGGCTTGGCCTGTCGGCGCCGAAGATCAAGTCGATCCGTGAAATCGGCAAGGCGGTGTCGAAGGGTCAGATCGATCTCGATGCCGTCGGCAACATGGACGCCGACATCGCGCACGCCGCGCTCACCGCGCTGCATGGCGTCGGCCCGTGGACCGCTGACATTTATCTTCTATTCTGCCTCGGCCATTCCGACGCGTGGCCGGCCGGCGATCTTGCGTTACAGGAGGCGGCGCGCATCGCCTTCGATCTGCGCAAGCGGCCGGATGTGAAGAAGTTCACCAAGATGGCCGAGGCCTGGCGGCCGTGGCGCGGCGTGGCGGCGCACTTGTTGTGGGCCTATTATCATGTGGTGAAGCGGCGCGAGGGCATTTCGCTCGAGCCGGGAAAGAAAGCCGCCAAGAAAGCAAAGAAGGCCACGAAGAAATCCAAAATGAAAGCGAAGAAAAATGGCGGCTGAACTTGATGGACCGCGACTTGAGCCGCGCTCTGGCAAGGCCCGGCAGCTTGTCGTCCTCCTGCACGGCTACGGCGCCGACGGCAACGACCTGATCGACATCGGCCGCGCCTGGCAAGGCTTGCTGCCGGACGCCGCGTTCGTGTCGCCGCACGCGCCCAATCCGTGCGGCCAGGCGCCGGCCGCGCGCGAATGGTTTCCGCTCACGGTCCGCGACCTGAACGAGCGCTGGAGCGGCGTCAACGCAGCCGCGCCCGGCCTGAACGCTTTCCTGGACGCCGAGCTGGCGCACCGGCAATTGCCGCCCTCGGCGCTCGCGCTGGTCGGCTTTTCCCAAGGCACCATGATGGCGCTGCATGTCGGCTTGCGCCGCGCGGTCAAACCGCTCGCGATTGTCGGCTATTCGGGCATGCTCGTGGTGCCGGAAGACGCCAATCCGGAAAAGTTTGCCGCCGAAATCCGCAGCAAGCCACCGGTGCTTTTAGTCCACGGCGACAGCGACGAGCTCATCCCGGTGCAGGCGATGTTTCACGGCGCGCAAGGCTTGGCGTCGCTGGAGGTGCCGGTGCAGTGGCACATGTCGCCTGGAGTCGGCCACGGCATCGACCAGGAAGGCTTGCGGCACGGCGGCGAATTTCTCGCGCGCGCGTTCAAGACGCAGGGTTAAGCAGCCTGTTGGTCAGAGCCGCACTCCGTTCATTCCCGCGCAAGCGGGAATCCAGAGCAACATCGACACCGATCATTTTAAGACTGGGTCCCCGCTTTCGCGGGGACGAGCGGAGAGGCAAAAATGCCTCAGTGCTCATCACGCTTATTACTTGACCGAGATGTGCCCGACCATGTTGGGATGAAATTTGCAGTAGTAGTCGATCTCACCGGCCTGCTTCACCACGAGTGTCTGTTTCTTGCCCGGCATGATCATCAAATCCCATTTCTTGTCACGCGCGGTCGCGGTGTGCGCGACAATGTCCTTGTTTGACCATTCGATCGTGTCGCCGACGCGGGCGGAAATGTCGACCGGCGCATAAGCCACTTTGTCGATTGTAACCTGGACCGTTGCCGCGCGCACCGGCGCGGCATTCCAGATCGACAGAGCGGCTAAAGCCGCGGTGAACACAAATCCCGCCCGCATCGTCGTTTTCATCTTGTGCAAGTCCTGCTTACTTGAGTTCAGAAGCCACGTGCTCGGCGTGCTGCTCATGGCCCTGGAAGATCTTCAGGCCGGTTTCAAGGAGCGACTTGAGCTCGGCATTGCTGGCCGACGGAATGAGCGTGTTTTGCAGCGCACCGTTGACCGTCTTGTGGTAAGCGACTTCGTTGTCGATGTAGGCCTTGTCGAACGCGGCGCCCTTGAGCTTGGCCATCTTCGCGCGCGCATCTGCCTGGCTCTTGGCGATCGACTTGCTGGTGTCGTTGTCCTGCGGCGTGACTTTGAGCTTCTTGACCAGCGCCAGCGCCTTGTCGTTGACCGCCTTGTGGTCACGTTCCATGTCCTGTGCGAACGCGCGCACATCCTTGTTCTTGGAAATCTTCAAAGCCTGCTTGGCGTTCTCGATATCGACCACGCCCGCCGTATAGGCGATGTGCGCGATTTGCGCGTCGTTCGGCTTCGCGCCTTGAGCGGATGCCGCCCCTGAAATCAGCAGCAGCGCCGCAAATGCGGTTGCCAGCCTGTTGAACATCATTGTCGTTCTCCCGTGTTTGGTTACGCCACCTGAGCGCGTTACACGGAGATTGGATGCAGGCTGCCGGAAAAGGTTCCCGGCCTCAGCGCAACGATTCGAGCCGCGCGATGACGTTATCGGCCATGCGCTCGCAGCGGCGGCCGCCGAACGGAAACGTATCGGTCAACAGCGGGCCGAACTGCTGTTCCAGATCCTTGCGCAGCATCGTGCGGGCGCGGTGCAGCCGCGTCTTCACCGTTTCGGGACGCAGCCCGTACAGTTCGGCGGTTTCCTCAACGCTCATCTGTTCGATGACGCGGGCCACCAGCACGACACGGAAAGCATCCGGCAGGGCGTCGATCGCTTCTTCCAGCAGGTCGCGAATTTGTCCTTGGGCCATGGCGCGTTCGGGGTCTGGTTGTGAGGAAGCCAAGGGAAACGGCACCACCTCGGCGTTCGAAATTTCCGCTTCGCCGGATTCGACCTCGGAGATGTCGACGGTCGGCCGGCGGCGGCGCAAGCGGCCCAGAGCTTCGTTGACGACGATGCGGGTGAGCCAGGTGTTCAAGCTCGACTTCTCCTCGAACTCGGCGAGATGTGTGAAGGCGCGGACGTAAGCCTCCTGCACCGCATCTTCCGCCTCCCAGTCATCCTTCAGGATGCTGCGGGCTACGCGGAAGAGCCGCAGGTTGTTCTGCCGGACGATCGTACGCAGCGCCGCCTTGTCGTGCCGGCGCGCGCGGGCGACGAGATCCCGCTCGTCGTTCAAGGGAGTCGCGAAAACCTGCTTGGTCATGGCGCTTTCTATGGGCCGCTTTCTACCGTGTCGCCTATTGGACGTCTCATCGGCCGAAAGGTTCCTGAGCCGTCTCAAGGCGAGGCGCAAGTGGACGAACCCCCTGTAACGGCTTCACATTCCCGTCACGCTAGCCTATTACTAGGCATTCGCTGCGTGGCGGCAGCGCCCGAAGGAGGTTGAGGAGCGTCGCCTTGAACGTGCACGTGTCGTCCGGCGGTTTTCCAGCCCTGGTGCTCAACGCGGACTTCAGACCGCTGAGCTATTACCCCTTGTCGCTGTGG
>JBAUHH010000483.1:0-13305 GCA_049680165.1 Pseudolabrys sp. | reverse complement strand
GTTTCGTGCTGCGCGACACGCAGACCGCGAAGCTCGCCAATAAATTCATCCTCGTCGCGAACGAGGAAGCGAGCGACGGCGGCAAGGTGATCGTCGCCGGCAACGAGCGCGTGATCCGCGCGCGGCTCTCCGACGCCAAGTTTTTCTACGAAACGGATTTGAAGACGCGGCTCGAAGACCGACTGCCGAAATTCGAGCAGATCGTTTTCCACGAGAAGCTCGGCACGCAGGCCGAGCGCATCGCACGCGTCACGGCGCTTGCCAAGGAACTCGCGCCGCTGGTCAAGGCCGATCCGATGAAAGCCGAGCGCGCCGCGCAATTGTGCAAGTGCGACCTGCTGACCGAAGTGGTGGGAGAATTTCCCGAGCTGCAAGGCCTGATGGGCCGCTACTACGCCGAGGCGCAGAACGAGGACGAGGCGGTCGCGCATGCCTGCGAGGACCACTACAAGCCGAAAGGGCCGGACGATCTCGTTCCCACCGATCCGGTTTCGATTGCCGTCGCGCTTGCCGACAAGATCGACACGCTGGTCGGCTTTTGGGCCATCGACGAGAAGCCGACGGGAAGCAAAGATCCTTATGCGCTGCGCAGGGCGGCGTTGGGTGTCATTCGTATTGTTCTCAATAACAATACTAGATTATCACTTCAGAAAGTCGCATACGAACAAGCTGACGTAATATTTGCAGAGCAGTTCAAAAAGAAAATCGATGCTGAGCGAGCAGTTGTTTCAAAAGCTGCGGACGTTCCTGGCAACAAAGATTTGTTGAAAAAGTTTGATGCTGACCTAGATACACAGGAGTTTGTTGAAGTCGAGCACGACTACGTAGTCCACCGAGCTCGCAAGCTCGCTTCGCAACTTCTTGTGTTTTTTCAAGATCGTTTGAAAAACTACTTCAAGGAAATTGGTGCTAGGCACGATTTGGTTGACGCCGTATTTGCGCGTCCGCACGAAGAAGACGTGTCCTTGGTGTTCAAAGGTCAGGACGATCTCCTGCTGATCGTCCGCCGCGTCGAGGCGCTGGGCAAATTCCTCGACAGCGACGACGGCAAGAACCTGCTGGCGGGCGTCAAGCGCGCCTCGAACATCCTTCGCATCGAGGAGAAGAAGGACAGCAAGAGCTATTCAGGTGCGCCGGACGTCAAGCTTCTCAATGAGCCGGAAGAAAAGGCGCTGGCCGACGCGATCGCCGCCGCCAAGAAGGATGCCTCCGCCGCCGTCGCCAAAGAGGACTTCGCCGCCGCCATGAGCGCGATGGCGAAATTGCGGCCGCGCGTCGATGCCTTCTTCGACAAGGTCACCGTCAACGTTGACGAGCCGAAGCTGCGCGAAAACCGGCTGAAGCTGCTCAACGAAATCCGCGAAGCCACCCGCGCGGTGGCGGATTTTTCGCGGATCGAAAGCTAGCCCCGGCCGTCATAATCCCTGTGGATGGTTCCGCGCGCCGGTTCGCGGCCCTCAGCCGCGCAGCGGATTGACGGCGTATGATGGGAACTCTCGCCGCCACATAGCCGTTTCACTTCCGTCATCCGCAAAGGGTCCCCATCATGGTCGTCGGCGTCGCCCATCTTCAGCCTATTGTCGCGCTGGTAGCGGGCATTCTCATTCTTGTCATGCCCCGGCTACTCAACTACATCGTCGCGATCTACCTGATCTTCATCGGTATCGTCGGCCTCGGATTCATCCGCTAGCCGAAACGGCGGGCTTGCGCCGCTAACCCCGGCGGTGCTTTTAAGAGCCGCCGGCCCAACCTATTTTTGACCCATGGCTAAACGAAAAAAACCACGCGTCAGCGCGAAAAAAAGCAATGTGGCCGCCAAGCGTTCATCGAAACGCCCGGTGAAGGCTGTGCCCGCGCGCGGTGGCAAATGGGTCTACGCCTTCGGCGGCGGCAAGTCCGAAGGCAAGGCGTCGATGCGCAATCTGCTCGGCGGCAAGGGCGCGGGGCTGGCGGAAATGGCGAGCCTCGGCCTGCCGGTGCCGCCCGGCTTCACCATCACCACCGAGGTCTGCACCTACTATTACGCGCACGACAACAGCTATCCGAAAGACCTGCGTGGGCAGGTCGAAAAGGCATTAGCGAATGTCGGCCGCATCACCGGCAAGACCTTCGGCGACAAGATCAATCCGTTGCTGGTGTCGGTGCGCTCCGGTGCGCGCGCGTCCATGCCCGGCATGATGGACACAGTGCTCAACCTCGGCCTCAACGACGAGACCGTGGAAGCGCTGGCGAAGAAATCCGGCGACAAGCGGTTCGCCTATGACAGCTACCGCCGCTTCATCACGATGTATTCCGACGTCGTACTCGGCATCGAGCATCATCATTTCGAGGAATTGCTCGACCGCCTGAAGGAAAGCGAAGGCTACACGCTCGACACCGATCTGAAAGCCGACGACTGGGCCGCGCTGGTCGAGCAATACAAGAAGCGCGTCCAGGAAGAGCTTGGGCAGCCATTCCCGCAGGACCCGCATGAGCAGCTATGGGGCGCGATCGGCGCCGTGTTCGGCTCATGGATGAACCAGCGCGCGATCACCTATCGGCGCCTGCACAACATTCCGGAAAGCTGGGGCACCGCGGTCAACGTGCAGGCCATGGTGTTCGGCAACATGGGCGAGACGTCGGCAACCGGCGTCGCCTTCACGCGCAATCCCTCGACCGGCGAGAAAAAGCTTTACGGCGAATTCCTCGTCAACGCGCAGGGCGAGGACGTGGTCGCCGGCATCCGCACGCCGCAGGAAATCAGCGAGGCGGCGCGCGCGGAAGCCGGCTCCAGCAAGCCGTCGATGGAGAAGGTGCTGCCCAAGGCCTACGAAGAGCTCACGCGCATCTACAACAAGCTCGAGAAGCATTACCGCGACATGCAGGACCTCGAATTTACTGTCGAGCAGGGCAAGCTGTGGATGCTGCAAACGCGCAACGGCAAACGCACGGCCAGAGCCGCGCTGCGCATCGCCGTCGAGCTTGCCAACGAAGGTCTGATCTCGAAGAACGAAGCGGTGCTGCGGATCGAGCCGCTCACGCTCGACCAGCTCCTGCATCCGACCATCGATCCGAAGGCGCACCGCCACGTTATCGCGACCGGGTTACCGGCTTCGCCCGGCGCCGCGACCGGCGAGATCGTGTTTTCGCCGGACGACGCGGCCGACCTCAAGGCCGACGGCCGCAAGGTCATTCTGGTGCGGGTCGAGACGTCGCCGGAAGACATTCACGGCATGCACGCCGCCGAAGGCATCCTGACGACGCGCGGCGGCATGACCTCGCACGCCGCCGTGGTCGCGCGCGGCATGGGCAAGCCCTGCGTCTCCGGCGCCGGCACGCTGCGCGTCGACTACGCCAACAAGACCATGACGGCGGGCGGAAAGACGTTCAAGCAAGGCGACTTCATTACCGTCGACGGCTCCACCGGCCAGGTGCTCTCCGGCAAGGTCACCATGATCCAGCCACAGCTTTCCGGCGACTTCGCCACCCTGATCGTGTGGGCCGACAAGGTGCGCAAGCTCGGCGTGCGCGCCAATGCCGATACGCCGAACGACGCGCGCGCCGCGGTGCGCTTCGGCGCCGAGGGTATTGGGCTTTGCCGCACCGAGCACATGTTCTTCGACGAAGCGCGTATCCAGGCCGTACGCGAGATGATTTTAGCAGACGACGAGAAATCGCGCCGCGCGGCGATCGCCAAGCTGCTGCCGATGCAGCGCGAAGATTTCATCGAGCTGTTCGAGATCATGGGCGGACGTCCGGTGACCATCCGCCTGCTCGATCCGCCGCTGCACGAGTTCTTGCCGCATGGCGAGGAAGAAATCGCCGAGGTCGCCAAGGCCATGGGCGCCGATCCGCGCAAGCTCGCCGACCGCGCGCGCGAGCTCGCCGAGTTCAACCCGATGCTCGGTTTCCGCGGCTGCCGCATCGCCATCGCCTACCCGGAAATCGCCGAAATGCAGGCGCGCGCCATTTTCGAGGCCGCGGTCGAAGCCGCAAAGCGCACCGGCAAGCCGGTGGTGCCCGAGGTGATGGTGCCGCTGATCGCGACGCGGATGGAATTCGATCTGGTCAAGGCGCGCATCGATGCGATGGCGGAAGCGGTCGCCAAGGAGAAGAAGGCGAAGCTCGACTACCAGGTCGGCACCATGATCGAGCTGCCGCGCGCCGCCCTGCTCGCCGGCGAAATCGCCAAGACGGCCGAGTTCTTCTCGTTCGGAACAAACGATCTAACCCAGACGACCTTCGGAATAAGCCGCGACGATGCGGCGAGCTTCCTCGGAACATACACTGCTCGGGGTATTCTTGCGGTCGATCCGTTCGTCTCCATCGACCAGCAAGGCGTGGGAGAACTGGTCAGGATCGGCGTCGCGCGCGGACGAAAAACCCGTAAAGATCTGAAGGTCGGCATCTGCGGCGAGCACGGCGGCGACCCGGCGTCGGTCGCCTTCTGCCACGAGGCCAAGCTCGATTACGTGTCGTGTTCGCCGTTCCGCGTGCCGATCGCCCGCCTCGCCGCCGCGCAAGCCGCGCTCGGCAAAACGGCCGCCAGTCAGGCGTAAGGCTTAAACCGCGACTTTGGCAAGGAAGGTTTCGACTTCCGAGCGGAGGTTCGAAACCGCGTTCTCGACGGTCTCTGAGGCGCCGAGCACGATTTCCGCCGACGAGCGCGTTTCGGTCGCGGCGCCTGCGACCTCATTGAGCACGGCAACGACGTGGCTGGTGCCCTGCGCGGCGCTGGCGACGTTGTGCGAGATTTCGCCGGTCGCCGCGTTTTGCTGCTCGACCGACGCCGCGACCGCCGACGTGTACTCGTTGATTTCCGTCATGCGGGTGGCGATCTGGCGGATCGCGTCGACCGCGCCGGCGGTCGAATTCTGCACGCCGAGAATATGGCTGGCGATGTCCTCGGTCGCCTTGGCGGTCTGCACCGCCAGCGATTTCACTTCGGATGCGACCACCGCGAAGCCCTTGCCGGCTTCGCCGGCGCGCGCGGCCTCGATGGTGGCGTTGAGCGCCAGCAGGTTGGTTTGCCCGGCGATGGCGCGGATGAGCTTGATGACGTCGCCGATCTTCTGCGCCGCATGCGCCAGCGCATTGATCTGCTCGTTGGTGCCGCGCGCCTCGGTGACGGCGGTGCGCACGATATCGGTGGTCATGTTGAGCTGGCGGCCGATCTCGACGATAGATCCGGACAATTCGTCGGCGGCGGTCGCCGCGGTGTCGACGTTGGCGGCGGCCTCGTTCGAGGTCTGCACCGCGCTCTCGGCGCGCGTGGTGGTGCGGTCGGAATTGGCGAGCAGCGTGGTCGCGGTCGAGCGCATGGACAGCGCGCCATCCGCGACCGTGTGCAGGTGGCTCTCGACGCCGCGGCGGAACGAGGCGATCGCGTCCTCGATGCGCGCGCGGCGCTCCTGCTGCTCCTGCATGATGGCGCGGTCCTGCTCGGCCTGCCGCCGCGCGCTGATGTCTTCGTGGGTCGCTACCCAGCCGCCATCGGCCATCGGCCGGTTGATCACGGCGACCGCTTTCCCGTGCGCGGATTTGACTTCGGTGTGCGTGACCTCGCCCTTCGCCATCGTGCTGAGAAGCTGCTGGCGGTATTGGTTCGGGTCGCGCGTGAACGTGCCTTTGGCGATGCGGTATTCGAGCAGCTTCGACAGTGTGAGGCCCGGCTTCACGAGGTCGGCCGACAATTTGTACATCTGCAAATACGGCGCGTTGCAAATCACCAGCCGCTCGCCGCGGTCGAACATGCACAGGCCTTGCGACATGTTGTCGAGCGCCGACCGCATGCGTCGATTGTCGAGCCGGAGCTTGCGCGCGAGCAACGCTTCCGTCACCGCCATGGCGAACACGGTGCCGAGCACCGCGCAAAACGCGGACGCGAGCGGCTCGGGCTCGGCATCGAGCCACGGCCGGAGCGGCATCACAAAGTGAAATAGCGCATAGCAAGCCGGAAAGGCGGCGAGCCCGACCAGCGTGACTAGCCGCCAAGCGCGCCGGGGCGCGCGTATATAAGGTCCGTGCTCCATAGGGCCGTCCGGAATCCGCGGAACCCTATTCCCCGACCCGTTGTTTTGCAGTTAATTTCGGGTGAGCGAAGCCCTAATGAGACATTAACGCCGATCGGCGCGGCCTGACCAAACTCGATAGACTGTCGTTCTCACGCCGATTTTAGCCGACAAACCTGGAGCCGGATATGGAACGCTACGGTAGCGCGCAGAAGGGTGGCTGGGGCGGCCGCCTCGAGGACGACGCCCTGCTGCGCGGCGCTGGCAAGTTCGGCGACGACATCCGGCCCGAGGGCGCACTCGCCGTCTGCTTCGTGCGTTCGCCGCACGCGCTGGCGCGCATCGCCAATGTCGACGTCGGCAAGGCCGGGGCCGCGCCCGGCGTGACGGGCGTGTTCACCGGCGCCGATCTTGCCGCCGAGCATTATCATTCGATCTCGCATCCGCATCCCATTCCCGACCGCAACGGCAAGCCGATCGAAGGGCCGTTTCGTCCGGCGCTTGCGCACGAGCGCGTCAACTATGTCGGCGAGCCGGTGGTGCTGGTGGTGGCGCGGACGCTCGGCGCGGCGCAGGACGCCGCCGACCTGGTGACGGTCGACTACGAGCCGCTGACACCGGCGATGGACGGGCAGAGTGCGCTTGCCGACGGCGCCACCGTGCTGTGGCCGAAGGAAGCGCCCGGCAACGTCGCCTTCGACTGGGTGGCGCCGCCCGATCCGGAAAGCAAGAACCGCGCGAAGGTGGACGAGGTGTTCGCCAAGGCCGCGCATGTCGTGCGCATCGACATCGACAATCAGCGGCTGGCGGTGGCTTCGCTCGAGCCGCGCACGGCGACCGCGAGCTACGACGCCGGCAAGCAGGCCTTCACGCTCCGCTGCGGCACGCAAGGCGTCAACCCGGTGAAGATGCAAGTCGTCGGCGCGATGAACATCAAGCCGGAACAATTGCGCGTGCTCACCGACGACGTCGGCGGTGGCTTCGGCATGAAGCAGTCCGGCTATCCGGAATACGTCGCGCTGTTGCATGCAGCGCGCGTGCTCGGCAAGCCGGTGCACTGGGCCGCGACGCGGACGGAGGCGTTCCTCGGCGACAATTACGCGCGCGACTCGTTCTGGGCGGTTGAGCTCGCGTTGAGCCCGCGCGGAAAATTCCTCGGCCTGCGCGTCGACGGCATCGGCAATGTCGGCGCCTACGTGACCGGCGTCGGGCATTTCTGCTCGACGCTGCACGTCTCCGGCTGCCTGCCGACGGTCTACGACATTCCGCACGCGTACCTGCGCGTGCGCTGCGTGGTTACCAACACCGTGCCGATCGGACCCTATCGCGGCGCCGGGCGTCCGGAAGCGAGCTTCCTGCTCGAGCGCGTGATCGACACCGCCGCCGACAAGCTCGGCATCGACGCGGCGGAATTGCGCCGTCGCAACCTGATCAAGCCTGCGCAGCTTCCCTACAAGACGCCGTTCGGCAACACCTACGACAGCGGCGATTTTCCCGCGCTGTTCGAGAAGGCGCTGACGCTCGCCGGCTATGACGGATTCCGCGAGCGCCGCAAGCAGGCGAAGAAAGCCGGCAAGCTGCGCGGCATCGGCGTCGGCTGCTATCTGGAGATCGCGGGCGCCTATCCGGAAGAGGGCGCCGGCATTTCCTTTCCCGGCGGCGAGAAAGTGAGCGTGAGCGTCGGCGCGGGCTCGAGTGGGCAGGGGCACGCCACCGTGTTCGGGCGCGTCGCGGCGCAGGCGCTTGGGCTGCCGGCGAGCGCGGTGACGGTGACATCCGGCGATTCGGCACGTGATGTGCCGGGCTTCGGCGCGGTCGCCTCGCGCTCGGCGACGATGGTCGGCAATGCGGTCGCCAACGTGGCCAAGCTTGTGATCGAGAAGGGCAAGCCGGCCGCCGCCATGCTGATGCAGGCGGGCGAGGCCGAGGTCGACTACGCGGAAGGCCGCTACAGCGTGCGCAATTCCGACCGCAGCGTGTCGCTGTTCGAGGTGGCGGAACGCGCGAAGGAACTGGTGCGGCAGAACGTCATCAAGGAAACGCTCGATACGCGCGCCATCAACAAGGCGCCGTCGACGTTCCCGAACGGCTGCCACATCGCGGAAGTCGAGATCGATCCGGCGACCGGCGCGGTGAGCGTGCCGAATTACGTCGCGGTCGGCGATTGCGGCAACGTGCTCGACGAGGTGATCGTGGAGGCGCAGGTGCACGGCGGCGTTGCGCAAGGATTGGGGCAGGCGCTGACCGAAGCGGCAGTTTACGACCCCGAGGGGCAACTGCTGAGCGCATCGTTCATGGACTACGCCATGCCGCGCTCCGACCTGGTGCCGTCGATGAAGGTCGAGCATTTCCCGGTACCGTGCCGCACCAATGCGCTGGGCGTAAAGGGCACCGGCGAATCCGGTACCACGGCGGCGACGCCGGCGCTGATCAACGCGGTGATCGACGCGTTGCCGGAAGGCAGCAGCATCGAGATGCCGGCGACGCCGGAGCGCATCTGGAAGGCGCTGCAATCGCGCGCGTGAGCGCTACTGCCCGACGTCGATCTTCACCGTCTCGGTGATGGTCCGCCAATGCTTCATCTCGTCCGCGAGCCAGGTCTTGGCGTCGTCGAGCGAGGCATTCGGCACTATGTTGAAATGCTGCTTGCCGAATTTCTCCACCGCGCCGGGCGATTGCAGCGCCTGCGCCACCGCCTTGAACAGCGCTTCCAGCACCGGCTTCGGCGTGCCGGCCGGCGCGAACATCGCCTGCCACGCCAGCGTGCCGACGTCCGGGAAACCGGCCTCCTTCATCGTCGGAATGTCCGGGTATTCCGGCAGGCGCGTGTGATTGACCAGCGCGATCGGGCGCAGTTGGCCGCTCTGCACCAGCCCGGCGGTGCTGGCGACGTTGAGGAACGACGCGTGCACGTCGCCGCGCAACATGTCCTGGATCACGCCGGTGGCGCCGGCCTTGTTGGGAAATGCGACCATGTCGAGATTGCCAGCGCGCTTGGCGAAATACGCCATGTCGTAATGCGGATAGGAGCCGACGCCGACGGTGCCGTAGCGCACGCCGCCGGGGTGCGCCTTCGCGTAGGCGATCAACTCCGGCACGGTCTTGGGCGCGAAGTTCTTGGTGGTCACCACCAGGAAAGCCGGCACGTCGACGAGCCGCATCACCGGCACGACGCCCTTCTCGTAGTCGAAGGTAAATTTCTTGGCGTAGATGATCGGCGTAATGGCGTTGGTCGAGACGTTGCCGATCATCAGCGTGTAGCCGTCCGGCGCGGCCTTCGCCATTTCCTCGACCGCGAGGAGGCCGAAAGCACCCGGCTTGTTGAGCACCACGAAGCCCTGGCCGGTGATCTTCTGGAATTCATCGCCGACGATGCGCGCGACGATGTCGGTAGCGCCGCCCGGCGCGTAAGGCACGATCACCTTGATCGGGCGGTCCGGATATTTCTGCGCGTCAGCGGCGGATGCGCCAAATGCGACCGCAATCAGCGCGGCGATGAGAACGGCGAGACGTTTCATGGTCACGCTGCCTTGATGCCGTGCAGGCTGTGCGAGGCGTCCTTGCAGGTGAAGAACACCACGTCGCCGTCGGCCGTCGCCTTGCCGCCATGCACCTTGTTGGCCGGGATGTAGACGACGGAGCCGGGCCTCACGTCGAATTCCTTGCCGTCGATATTGGCGCGGAAGGTGCCTTGCAGCACGTAGATCCATTGCTCGTTCGGATGCGAATGCGGCTCGGCGCCGGTCCCGGCCGGCATGCGCATCAGCCCGACGATCATGCGGTCGCCTTCGACGCAGGCGCCGTTGGCGGTCGAGTAGGCGGGGCCGCCGAGAATGTGGTTCACGCGGTCGAGGTCGAAGACGTATTCGCCGGCGGCGGCGCGCGTGGCGCCCGGCGTGCGTGCGGCAGCAGGTTGAGCGGACATGGTGTTCTCCCTGACGGTCTTCCCTGGCTCGCCCGGATGGTAGGTGAGGGCGCGCCGGGCGCGCAATCACCATTCGGCCATGCTAGGCGGGCAGGGTCTTGCCGCTCGATGATTCGGGAACATTGACGATGAGAATAATTCGCCTGCTGGCGCTCGCCTTCGCGCTGTGTGCGCTCGCGGCTTGCACGGCGGATTATCTGCCGAAGGGCGAGTCGAGCCTCTACCGCGATCTCGCGCGTCCGGGCGCCGCGCTCGACGCGCCGGCGGCGGCCTCGGTGATCTCCGGCTACCGCGCCAATCACGGGCTCGACGCCGTCACGCTCGATCCGGCGCTGATGAAGCTCGCGGAAGCGCAGGCGAGCGCGATGGCCAGGCGTAACAAGCTCGATCACAATGTGATCAAGCCGTTTACCGCGCGCATCAAGGAATCCGGCTTCAACGCCAAGACCGCGGCGGAAAATATCGGCGCCGGCTACGGCACCATTGCGGAAGCATTCTCCGGCTGGCGCGAGTCGAGCGCGCACAACGCCAACATGCTACTGCGCGGCGCGACGCGCATGGGGATCGCGGCGATCTATGCGCCGGAGACGAAGTTCAAGGTGTTCTGGTCGCTCATCCTGGCGGCGCCGGACGACCGCAAGGGTTGAGCGGGCGTCAGTCGCCCTGTCCGGGCGCGGGCGAAAAATACTTTTCCAGTTTTTCCGGCACGCCGTCGAATTCCTTGGCATCGGCCGGCGGGTCGCGCTTAATCGTGATATTGGGCCACTTCGGCGCGTATTCGGCGTTGAGCTTCAACCATTTTTCGAGGCCGCCTTGCGTGTCCGGAACGATCGCTTCCGCCGGACATTCCGGCTCGCAGACGCCGCAATCGATGCACTCGTCGGGATGGATGACGAGCATGTTCTCGCCCTCGTAGAAGCAGTCCACCGGACAAACTTCCACGCAGTCCATGTATTTGCATTTGATGCAATTGTCGGTGACGACGAAAGTCATGCCGCGCTCGGTGGCCACGGCCGGTCGGGGCGGTAGAACACCGCGAGCTTGAGGCTCTCGGCGATGCGCGCCGCCCTGCTGGTGAAGGCGTCGGCCAATTCGTCGTCGAACAGTTCGCGGCAGGTCTCGCCGAACAGCGCCAGCCAGCGCTCAAATAATTCGAGTTCGATGCCTTCGACGCGGCGATGCACGGCGACCGGATTGCCCTTGTAGCGGCCGCTGGTCAGCATGACCGACGACCAGAAGTCGCGCATGGTCAACAGATGCGGGCCCCAGTCGCCGGGAATGGCGCGGTTGAACACCGGGCCGAGCGCGGGATCGGCGCGCACCTTGACGTAGAAATCGTCGACCAGCCGCCGGATCGCCTGCTCGGATACCTCGCGGGTTCCCGCAAAGGATTCCATCGTGATCGTGTCCATGGCGCTCACGTCACCAGCGCGACCACGGTGACGCCGAGCACCGTCCAGACCAGCGAATTGAACAGCATGCGCACGAGGTCGCGCTTTTCGTTTTGTCCGAGGCCGAGCGCGGAACACGCGGCATCGCCCGGCAGCAAGAACAGCCAGGCCAGTGCGGCGCCGACGGAAGTGGTATTGCCCATGGAAGTTGTCCGGTCATAAAAGGTATCGAATATACATCTTATAACGCGCTTGCCTAAAAGCAATATCAAGAATACATCTTTATTGTCATGGCACGCGGGAGAATTTGCATGCGTCTGACCGTCTACACCGACTACGCGCTGCGCCTGCTGATGTACCTCGCGCTCAACGACGATGGGCTCGCCACCATCGCCGAGGTCGCCGAAAGCTACGACATTTCGCGTAACCATTTGATGAAAGTCGCCTATCAGCTCGGGCAGGCCGGCTACGTCGAGACCGTGCGCGGGCGCGGCGGCGGATTGCGGCTGGCAAAGCCAGCGCAGGCGATCGGGCTTGCCGACGTCGTGCGCCACACCGAGCAGGACATGGCGCTGGTTCCGTGCTTCAAGCCAATCGACGCGCCCTGTGCGATCCGGCCGTCATGCGTGTTGCGCCACGCACTGGCGCGCGCGAGTGCCGCGTTCCTCGACGTGCTCGAGGAATATTCCCTCGGCGACCTGGTGAAGCCGCGGACGCCCTTGCGCGGCCTGCTGTCGATTACGCCGGTGAGCGCGCGAAAAGGCGCGCGCGCCGCCGCCCGTCTCTAGGAATACGCGATGGATCAATCGCTCAATGTCGATACTATCGCTGCTTCGCTTATGCACAGCACGGCGGACGCGATCGTGGTGTGCGACCGCGAAGGCATCATCCGCTTCTGGAATCCGGGCGCCGCGCGCATTTTCGGTTTCGAGGAGAACGAGGCGGCCGGCCGCTCGCTCGACATCATCATCCCGGAGCGGCTGCGCGCGCGCCATTGGGACGGCTTCCATACCATGATGCGCACCGGCCAGAGCCGCTACAGCGGCGGCGACATGCTCTCGGTGCCGAGCAACCGCAAGGACGGCACGCGCATCTCGGTCGAGTTCACCATCGTCCCGATCAAGGACGCGCAAGGGCGGATCGCCGGCCTTGCCTCGGTCATGCGCGACGTCACCGCGCGCTTTGAGGAGCTCAAGGCGCTGCGCCAGCAGGCGCGCGGCAAAGCCTGACGCCGCACTGGACCTGAGGGGCGCGCCTGACTAGCGTTGGCGTCCATGCCGGTGCTGCCTTCCGCCCGCGACTACGACACGATCTACCGCCAATTCCGCTGGCAGGTGCCGGCGCGCTACAATATCGGCGTCGACGTCTGCGACCGCTGGGCCGCGGAGGATCCGGGCCGGCTCGCCATCCTCAATGTGCGCTCTGACGGCCGCGAGGACGCCATCACCTTCGGCTGGCTGCGCGAGACTTCGAACCGGCTCGCCAACGTGCTGCGCGCGCATGGCGTCGCGCGCGGCGACCGCGTCGCCATCATGCTGCCGCAAGCGCCGGAAGTGGCAGCGGCGCATATCGCGATCTACAAGCTCGGCGCGGTCGCGCTGCCGATCGCGATTCTGTTCGGGCCGGATGCGCTCGCTTATCGGCTGCAAAATTCCGGCGCGGCGGCGCTGCTGACAAACGCGCAGGGGCTCACGCGCCTTGCAGAAATTCGCGGCGGCGCCCCCGCGCTCAAGGCAGTGCTGTCGGTCGACGGCGCCGGCGACAAGGCGCTCGACTTTGCGGCGGCGCTTTCGCGGGCCTCGCTCGATTTCACGCCGGAAGACACCGCCGCCAACGATCCGGCGATGATGATCTACACCTCGGGCACGACCGGCCAGCCGAAAGGCGCGCTGCATGCGCATCGCGTCCTGATCGGGCATCTGCCCGGCATCGAGATGCCGCATTATCCGTTCCCCGTGGACGGCGACCGCTACTGGACGCCCGCCGATTGGGCCTGGGC
>JBAUHH010000482.1:0-3373 GCA_049680165.1 Pseudolabrys sp. | reverse complement strand
ACCTTGAACGGGGTCGCTGCCGGCGGAGGGGCGGGCGGCGCGACGGACTGCACGACCTGCAAATGCGGCGCGCCGGGAACCGGCACGCCGGCCACACCCGGCACCTGCGGAATGGGCTGGCCGTCGGGGCCGAGCACCGGCGGCTGCATCGCCTTGGCGTCGGGGCCGGCATAGGTCGCTTCGAGATCGATGATGTCGCGCAGGAAAACCTTGCCGTCGTTGAGTTCGTCGCGCCAGATGATGATGGCCTGGAACGTCAGCGGGCTTTCGCACAGCCCCGCGATCATGGCCTCGCGGCCGGCCTCGATGCGCTTGGCGATGGCGATTTCGCCCTCGCGCGACAGCAATTCGACCGAGCCCATCTCGCGCAGATACATGCGCACGGGATCGTCGGTGCGTTCGGACGGCTCTTTCTTCTCGGTGGTGGCGAGCGACTTGGATTTGGTCTCGACGACCTCGCGGCCGGAATCGTCGTCGTCATCGTCGTCGGCGGCCTCGTCGGCGGCCTTCTCCTCGCCTTCCTCGGTGTCGGCGTCCTCGTTCTCGACCACGTTGATGCCCATCTCGTTGAGCATCGCCAGCGTGTCCTCGATCTGCTCGGAGGTGACTTCCTCCGAGGGCATGACCGCGTTGAGCTGTTCGTAGGTGACGAAGCCGCGCTTCTTGGCGGCCTTGATCATCTTCTTGACGCCGGCATCGCTGAGGTCGAGCAGCGGCAGCGGGGATTCGGGAGCGCCTTCGGCATCCTTTTCCGGGGCTTCTTCCTTGGCTTGGGCGGCCTTCGCCTTGCTCGCCATCTGTCTCTCCTGGACCTTCGCCGCCATCGAAAAAGTGCTCCTACCCTATGTCGTCACCTCATGCGCCCCGGAGCGCATGACCGAAACGGCCGCTTCTACACCGACGCTGGCCCGAATCAGGACGCCAGTCTCGTCGGAACCCGCTTAAGCTCCAATTAACCCTATGAACAGGGCAGGAACCAACCGTCATTCCCGCGTGACGGAGCCGCTGCCGGCCCCATCAAAAGCTTCTGGCCGGACGGCCGGAGGAGGCGCCGAAGCCTTCGATCAGCGCCTCGGTTCCGTCCATGCGCGACAGCCGGGCCTTGACGTCCCGCAGGCGCAAGAAATTGCCCTCGGTGTTGTCCTGGCCCAGCGCCTGCTCGGCATCGTTGAGCTCCTTAGTTAGTGAATTCCACTGTCGATGCAAGGCGACAAGCTGCTGCCAGGTCACCAAAACGTCCTCGGGCGCGGCGTCCGCCCGCGCGCCCCAGACGTCCGTCGTGGTGATCGCGGCGGTGACCCGCGCGACCACCTCGCCAAGGTTGCGGCTGGCGAGCTCCGCCCGCATGCCCTCGGCGTCGATGGCGGCGGCATGGGCGAAGATGTCGATCATCGCGCCTTTGAGCTTTTCCGCATCGGTGTGGCGGAATTCGAGCGCCGCCAGGTCTTCAAGATGGTCGTGCAGCAGCCACGGGTGATTGAGCACCGCTTGCAGCAGCAAAGCTTCGCGGCGCGACATCGCCGTGCGGTGGCCGCGATGCACGGAGCTTGCGGCGAGCTGCTGGCTCACCACCAGATAGGGCGCGTCGCGCGTGATCGGCGGCGGGCCTTCGCCCGCCCGGCCGCGCTGATTGCGGCCGTTGCCGCCGCGCCGGTTCTGCCAGGTGTCTTTCCAGCCGCCGCTGTCCTTCCACCCGCTGCGGGAGGAGCGCTGACCTTGCGCCGGCGCGAAGAACTGCGCGAGCCGCGCGTTGAAATCCTGCCGGTAATATTTGCGCACGCTGTCGTCGCCGATCGTCGTGGTCACGTCGTTGATGCGCGCTTCCAGCGCGGCGCGCCGCTCCGGCGTGTCGAAGGTGCGGCCTTCGGTCTCGCGCGCCCACAGCATCTGCGCCAGCGGACGCGCGCCGGCTATCACCTCGGCGACCGCCTCGCGTCCGGCCGAGCGCACCAGGTCGTCCGGGTCCTGTCCCTCGGGCAGCATGGCGAATTTCAGGCTCTTGCCGGGTTTCAATCGCGGCATCGCGAGATCGACCGCGCGATAGGCGGCGCGCAAGCCCGCGCCGTCGCCGTCGAAACAGAGCACGGGCTCGTCCGCCATCTTCCAGATCAGCGCGAGCTGGTCCTCGGTCAGCGCGGTGCCGAGCGGGGCAACCGTTGCGCCGAAACCGACCGTCACCATCGCGATCACGTCGACATAGCCTTCGACCGCGATCACAGGCTGTCCATCATGCGCGGCCTGGCGGGCGGTGGCGATATTGTAGAGCGTCGCGCCCTTGTGGAAGAGCGGCGTCTCCGGCGAATTGAGATACTTCGCCTGCGCGTCCTTCTCCATGGCGCGGCCGCCGAACGCGATCACGCGCGAGCGCAGATCGGTGATCGGAAACATCACGCGATCGCGGAAGCGGTCGAACGGCACCGGAATATCGTCGCCGGTGATGAGCAGCCCGGCTTCCACCATGTCGGCGACCGGAATGCCGTGCGAACCGAGATGCTCTTTCAGCGCGTGGCGGTCGTTCGCCGCAAAACCGAGACGGAATTTCAGTTGCGTCGCCGCGTCGAGCCCGCGGTCGGCGAGATAGCCGCGCGCACGGGCGCCGGCTTTCGAGGCAAGCGTCACCTCGAAGAATTTCGCCGCGAGATCCATGACGTCGTGCAGCGTCTTGCGCCGCGCGTCGCGCTGCTCGTCCTCGCGCGACACCACCGGCATCGGCACGCCGGCGAGCGAGGCGAGACGCTCGACCGCTTCCGGAAACGTCACGCCTTCGGTTTCCATCACGAAGCCGAAAATGTCGCCGTGCTTGCCGGAGGAAAAATCGTGATAGAAGCCCTTGTTGTCGTTGACCGTGAACGAGGGCGTCTTCTCCTTGTTGAACGGCGAGAGGCCGACGAACTCGCGGCCCTGCTTCTTCAATTTCACGCGCCGCCCGACCACCTCCGAGACAGGGAGGCGGGCGCGCAGCTCATCGAGGAACTGGGGCGTGAAGCGCATGGGTGATGGCCGAATCGGTTCGCCATCATAGGCTCCCAAAGTGCGAGAATTTGAGGCAAGCCGGCGCGCAAGCCGCAACCGCCGGACTTCACGGCCTTTTCCTAGTTATCCACAGGGGTACGCGCCGCTTTGCTGTTGACGGCGCGTGGCCCGCTCACCCCGCCGGCGCGGCATCCTTCTTCTTCGATTTCTTCTTCGGTTTCGGCGCATCGGCCTTTTGCGTTTCGGTGCCGGGCAGGCCGATCGAGAAACCGCTCTCGTTGCCCTGCGGCGCGCAATAGCCGCCATTGCCGCTGATGGTGGCGAGGCATTGCTGCTGGTTGGCAAAGCCGCAGGTGGTGCCGCCGCCATAACTCGCACACCACTCCACCGCGTGCGCGCG
>JBAUHH010000481.1:0-1525 GCA_049680165.1 Pseudolabrys sp. | reverse complement strand
GTCCGGATCCGATAAGCGGTCGAGAGGTGACGGACCGTGGTGCGGCTGAGCAGCGTCTCGTCACGCTGGTTGGCGTTATGCGCCGGCCCATAGCCGAGCTGAGCCCAGTCACCGGCAGCAGCGAACGACGACGCCGGGGGAGCGCCGAATAGGGCGAGCATCACCATCCCGGCGAAGATGCTTACGCAGCGGCGGGTAATGCTATGGCTGTTCATCGAGCCACCATTCCCTTCGAAGTCGTGTCGACATTCGCAGAGGCGGCCCGTCGCGGCGTCCGAGGGCGCCCCCAAATCAGCTTCGGTGAACTACCGACGATCCCCGGCACCCGGCCGAGCCCGCCTCGGTGAAGGGCACCGGTCCTCCGGAGCGGTGTAGGCTTGCCGGATGCCCGAGGAACCTGAAGACCACACGCAGCGCGAGCCCGACGCGGAAGAGCAAGAGCTCAAGATCAGCTACTCCCCGCGTGACCCGGAGGGCATGGGAAGCGAGATGCACATGGTTCCGACTACCAAGTCGCGCCTCCGCCACCTGATCGACAAGCTGCGCGGCCACTAGCCCCGGGCAGCCGCGCCGCTACTGCTACCTGGACACCCCTCCCGGTGAGCCGCTCGTGGCCTCGATACTACGAGCCCTTCCTCGGATCGCTCCAGCGTTCGGACGATGCCCTCCACACCAGCCTCGCCCTGGCGACGGCCGCGCTGGTGGTCTCGGTGGCAGCCCTGATCCAAGCAATCGTCGTGTTCAGGACAGGGATCTTTCGTTGGGTGCTGATCGTGACGTTCGTCGTGCTCGGCCTTCCGATCGTCCTCGTTCTGAACGTGCTGAAAGACTTCCAAGCGCCGAACTGTTTCTAGGCGCCGGCCAAGAAGGGACCGACGACATGGAACCGAACCAGCGCGCCGAACGTCCGAGAGACATGAGACGCATTGCCGGGATAGCCCTGATCGCGCTCGCCACCACCGGCTGCTTCGGCTCTGGCAGCTCGGCCAGCTCGGGCACCAACAGTGTTCAGAGCACCACGTCTACCACCGAGCCGCGCACCGACGTGATGATCACCTACACCGTGCCAACCTGCCCGCCAGGCGCACGCTGCGTCCAATTCCCTGCCACGAAGTTCTACATCGTGAGCCGACGGCTCACATGCTCACCCGCAGGCGGCAACTATGCCGACGCGGACGCGGCCTGCCAGGCGCTCTCGGATGTCGACACCAAACTTGGCAAGAAGAACTGGGTCTGCGGCTGCGCAGCCCAGGCAGACGGGTACATCCCGCCGGAGGCCGTCGGCTACTACGACGGCAAGCGGCGGACGATCCCTCTTGATGGCTGCTCGCTCTGCAACCTTCCGGGAGTTGGAGCTGACGTCGCGCTGCTGTTGCCAGGCATCCACGGATAAGGGATCTCCCGAAGCCTGGCGTGCCGTCAACCAGAATAGGTCTTTCGTGTAGACGACCAGCCGGCACGCTTACCATGAAGTCGCGCCGATATCACGACCCTGCCTGCCCCGAGAGGAGAGCGTCCGATGACC
>JBAUHH010000480.1:0-3311 GCA_049680165.1 Pseudolabrys sp. | reverse complement strand
CGATGCGGTCGTTGCGCGCGATTACCGCTTCGAGCGCCAGCCACCACAGCTCGCCCAAGCGGTCCGGGAAGCTGGTCGCGATGTACATCGCGAACGGGATCTCGTACTTGCGCAGCAGCGGATAGGCCCAGCGCTGCACGTCCTTGTAGCCGTCGTCGAAGGTGACGCAGACGAACCGCCGCTTGAAATTGCCGTTGATGAAACGCTCGTGCATCTCGTCGAGCGAGATGATGTCGATGCGCGACTTCCTGAGCCGGCGCAGCAGCCGCTCGAGGAAAATCGGCGTGATCTCAAGCAGGCGGTTGGGCTGGAAGGCTTCCGGGCGCGGCGGGCGGACGTGGTGCATGGTCAGGATGGCGCCGACCCCGCCGAACAGCGGGCGCATGACACGGTGCATACCGCTGAAATAGAGCGACTCCAGCCCGCCCCGGATGATGGTTTTCTTCAAGCCCGCCAATGACCTAGCTCCTGCCGAAAGGCTTTTGAATATTCCAACTCTTTATTGACAAAGGTTTGCGACCCTGTCGGCCACGCTAATCCAGCCTCTCCGAAGGACTAAATGAACGTCGTCGCACTGCGCAAGCCCGCCAGCCACAGCACGGTCACACCGGCCATTCTCGGCCATGTCGCGCGCGTCGAGGTATTCGATTCTTTCGCAGTCGCCGAGCCCCATTGGCGCGCGCTCGAGCGCCAGAATGCGCTGGCGACACCCTATCAGCGCTACGAGTTCATGGCGCTGTGGCAGCGCCATGTCGGCGCCGCCGGCGGCGTGACGCCCTTTATCGTGGTCGGCTTCGATAGCGCGGGCACTCCCCTGTTCCTGTGGCCGCTCGGACGGCGCACGGTCGCGCAACTCCGCGTCGTCGAGTTTCTGGGCGGCAAGCACGCCAACTTCAATATGGCGCTTTGGCGCCGCGACGTCGCGGCCACCATCGGCGACGCCGATATCCGCGCCACGCTCGCCCGCCTCGGCCGCCGCGCCGACGCCCTCTTCCTTTGCAACCAGCCGCTGACCTGGCAAGGCGCCACCAATCCGTTCGCCTTGTTGCCGCATCAGCGTTCGGCGAACTTCGGCTTTTCCGGCCCGCTCGTTCCCGATTTCGAAAACCTGCTGCGCGCGCGCACCAACAGCGCCACGCGCAAGAAGATGCGCAAGAAGGAACGCGCGCTCGCCGAGCACGGCGCCATTCATTTCGAGCGCGCCACCGACACGGCGGCGATCAGGCGCGTGCTGGATACGTTCTTCAAGCAGAAGAGCGAGCGCATGCACGCGCTCGGCATCGCCGACGTGTTTGCCGCGCCGGAAGTGCGCCGCTTCATCGAGGCGGCCGCGACCGAGCGCACTGCCAACGGCAAGCCGGTCATCGAGCTTTTTACCTTGTCGGTCGGTGGCGTCGTCGTGGCGACGTTCGGCGGCACCAGCGATGCCGACCGCTTCTGCGGCATGTTCAATTCGATGATCCTGGGCATGCTCGCCCACGAGAGCCCCGGCGAGCTGCTGCTGCGCCACCTCGTGCGCGATTGTTGCGAACGCGGCCTCGCCACCTTCGATCTCGGCATCGGCGAGGCGCATTACAAGAGCCTGTTCTGCGGCAATGCCGATCCGCTGTTCGACAGCTTCCTGCCGTTGAGCAATGCCGGCGCGATGCTGACGATGGCGGCAAGGTCCGCGGCGCTGGCCAAGCGCGTGATCAAGCGCACGCCCGTGCTGTGGTCGCTCGTGCGCCTCGGTCGCCGCGTGCGCGCCGGATTCAGCGTCACAAACTAAGATTCCGTTCGGATCAAGCGGCCGCGGCTTGCGCGCCGCCGTGCAGCAGGCTGACGCTGGAAAATCCGGCGTGGCTCAAGCGTTCGCGCGCGCTGCGCGTGGCGGGACTGGTCGCATCCGCCGCGACCAGCACGGCGCGCTGGGCAAGCGGTGCGAAGTATTCGACCGCGGCCTCGTCCACCGCGCCGATGTCGAGCACCACCCGTGCATAACTGCGCGTGAGCGCCTCGATCGCCTCGGCCAGTGACGGCGACGCGGCCAAAGCCTGCGCGTCGGCGCCGACCTCGCCGGTCGCGATAATGTGCACGTCGGAAAACTGATCGCGCGTGATGACGTCGCCGAATGACGCCGTGCCATGGATAAGCTCGGCGATGCCAGGCGCCTGCGGATCGGTTGAAACCACCGACAGATTGGGCGCGCCGAAGGCGAGATCGACCAGCACCACCGGTCCGTCTTTCGCCAGTACGCGCGCCAGCGCGATCGCCGAAAACGTGGTGCCGACATTGCGCGCGGCGCCCGCAACCGCGATGCGGCGGGCGTTGTCGCCCGCCTGCCGGATGCCCAGCGCGATTTGATCGACCGTGCTCATGCGCGTTGCTGCCGGCGCGACGTTGACCGGCCGCGCCGGTTGAATCGGCGGCGCCACCACGCGTGGCAACGCGGCCGTGACGGGCATCTGCGGCATCGGTGGCGGCGCATAGGGCGCGGGCGCATAAGCCGGCGTCGGATAGGAATAGCCGCCGCCGGCGGGCCCGAGCAGCGCACCGGTGACCGTAAATCCGGCCGACAGCGCAAAGGCCGCAAAGGCCGCGATCAGCACCATCGGCAGCTTCTTGGGGAAATCCGGTTTGATCGCCGGGCTGGCGCGCGAAATGATGCGCGCTTCCGGCGGCGCGGCGTTGATGTTGTCGCGCGCGGACGCCTCGCGATATTTCGCGAGATAAGACTCCAGCAGGTCGCGCTCGGTCTTGGCTTCGCGCTCGAGCGAACGCAATTGCACGTCCTGCTCGTTCGTTGTCGAGG
This sequence comes from Pseudolabrys sp., assembly GCA_049680165.1. Lineage (GTDB taxonomy): Bacteria > Pseudomonadota > Alphaproteobacteria > Rhizobiales > Xanthobacteraceae > Pseudolabrys. The sequence goes on along the minus strand of JBAUHH010000480.1, from coordinate 520 downwards.
CCATCCTTTTTACCTGATCGAGGCTCGCCGTCAGCGTCTCAAGCCGGGTGCCGGCGACCTTGGCGTCGTAGTCGAGTTGCTTGGCCAGCCGCTCGCCTTCGCTCCTGATCTCGCGGTCGAGTTCGCCGATCTGCGCCTTCAATTCCTTGATGCGCGGATGCTGGTCCATCAGCGTGGTCGACTGTTCGGCGAGTTGCGAGCGCAAAGCCGAGCTTTGGTCGGTCAGCCGGCGCATGGACTCCGAATTGGCGATGTCGGACGAGTCGACCGGCTTGCCGGACCGCACGAGCTCGCGCAGTTGCCGCGCCCTCGCCTCAAGGTCGGCCTTCTGTCCACGCGCGGCGGCGATCTGCGAATTGATCTCGGTGAGTTGCTGATTGGGCAGCGACGTATTGTTGGAGCCGACGAACAGATTGGAGCGCGAACGATAAGCTTCGACCTTGGCTTCCGAGTCGGCGACCTTGGTACGCATCTTCTCGATTTCGCTGGCAAGCCAGGTGCTGGCGGCGCGGGTCTGATC
>JBAUHH010000479.1:0-6985 GCA_049680165.1 Pseudolabrys sp. | reverse complement strand
CCCCAACCCTCTCCCCCGAGGGGAGAGGGAGCGCGCCTGCGTTTGCTGCGCCGGCGGGAGTACCGATTTGAAAGCGCTCGCCGAGCAGATCAACGATCTCGACGCGGTCGAAATCTACGGCCGCGTGGTCGGCGTGCGCGGCCTGATGGTGGAAGTGGCGGGGCCGATCCACGCCATGTCGGTCGGCTCACGCCTCAATATCGAGACCGCGCCCGGGCTGACGATCCCCTGCGAGGTGGTCGGCTTCTCCGACGGCAATGCGCTGGTCATGCCCTTTGCCGCGCTCGACGGCGTGCGGCGCGGCTGCCGCGCCGTGGTCGCCTCAGGCGCAGGCACCATCCGGCCGTCCGAGGCCTGGCTCGGGCGCGTGATCAACGCCATGGGCGAGCCGATCGACGATGGCGGCCCGCTGCCTATGGGCCCCGCGCCTTACGCCTTCCGGTCATCGCCGCCGCCGGCGCATGCCCGCCGCCGGGTGGGGGAGCCGCTCGATCTCGGGGTGCGGGCGCTCAATACCTTCATCACCGTCTGCCGCGGCCAGCGCATGGGCATCTTCTCCGGCTCGGGCGTCGGCAAGTCGGTGCTGCTGTCGATGCTTGCCCGCAACGTCGCCGCCGACATCTCGGTCATCGGCCTGGTCGGCGAGCGCGGCCGCGAGGTGCAGGAATTCCTTCAGGACGACCTCGGTCCCGCTGGCCTGGCGCGCTCGGTGGTGGTGGTCTCGACCTCCGACGAGCCGGCGCTCAAGCGCCGCCAGGCGGCCTACCTGACCATGGCGATCGCCGAGTTCTTCCGCGATGCCGGCAAGGACGTGCTGGTGTTGATGGACTCGGTCACCCGCTTCGCCATGGCCCAGCGCGAAATCGGGCTCTCCGCCGGCGAGCCGCCGACCGCCAAGGGCTATACGCCGACCGTTTTCACCGAGCTGCCGCGGCTTTTGGAGCGCGCCGGCCCGGGCACCGAGCAGGGCACCATCACCGGCATCTTCAGCGTGCTGGTCGACGGCGACGACCACAACGAGCCGGTGGCGGACGCCGTGCGCAGCATCCTCGACGGCCATATCGTGATGGAGCGCGCCATCGCCGAGCGCGGGCGCTACCCGGCCATCAACATCCTGCGGTCGATTTCCCGCACCATGCCGCGGGCGGCCGACCCCGCCTTCCTCCCGTTTATCAACCGGGCGCGCCAGGTGATGGCGACCTACGCCGACATGGAGGAGCTGATCCGGCTCGGCGCCTACCGCCCGGGCTCGAGCGCGGACGTGGACGAGGCCATCGGCCTGCACAAGCCGCTGGAGGCCTTCCTGGCCCAAAGTAAGGAAGAAGCAACCAGTATGGCGGAGGGATATCAACGGCTTGAGCGAATCTTAGGCGGCTTGGAAACCGAAAACTAACGTTATTGGATCACATTGACCCCCTGAAGGGTCCAGGCCGTCCGCGCGGCTACCGTCTGTATTGGCGCGCGCGGGCGAAAGTTCGGGGCTTCGGGGGAGTATGAGTCGATGAAGTCACGCGAAACCCTTATCCGCCTGAAAAAGTTTCAGGTCGACGAGAGACGCCGCAAGGTCGCGCAGATCGAAGCGATGATCGCCGAGTTCGACCGCATCGCGGGCGATCTCGACCGCGAGATCAAGACCGAACAGGATCGCGCCGGTATCCACGATCCGGCGCATTTCGCCTATCCGACCTATGCCAAGGCCGCGATCACGCGGCGCGAGAACCTGCGGCGCTCGGCCGGCGAGCTCAAGACGCAGCTCGACGACGCCAAGGCGACGCTGGGCGAGGCGTTCGAGGAATTGAAGAAGGTCGAGATGCTCGACGAGCGCGACCAGGCGCGCGAACGCGCCGAGGCCAATGCGCGCGAGCAGACCGAGCTCGACCGCATCGGCGCGATGCGCTTCCACAACACGACGCCGGCGTAATTTTCAGATCTTTTCGCGAACTGACGGCGCGGTCACCGGCGCCGCTTTCGTTTGCGCGGTCGCGATCCAGATCCCGGCAAAGACCGCAATCAGTCCGGCGACGAGGTTGAGCGTGATCGGCTCGCCGACAAGCACGGCCGCCAGCAAGCCCGCGGCGATCGGGTTGACGGTCATGGTGTTGGCGACGAGCGTCGGTGTCGTGCGTTGCAGCGCCATCACCCACAGGATGAAGGCGAGCGCGCCGCCGCCGACGCCGAGATAGACGCCGGCGATCCATTGATGCGGGCCGAAGCTCGCGAGCGCCGCGACGCGGCCGGTCGCAACGCCGAGCAGGATCAGCACCGCCGCGCCCGCGCCCATGCCGACCGAAAGAAATCCGAGCGCGCTCGAACGCTGGATGAATTGCCGCGACAGCACATTATAGAATGACATGCACAGCACGGCGCCGGCCATGATCAGCTCGCCGCGCCAGGCGCCTTCCGGCGCCGCGGTCAGGCCCGAGGCGAGCGCGCCGAACACCCCGAGCATGGCGATGGCGACGCCGAGCGTCTTGCGCGCGGTCATCCGCTCGATGCCGAGCAGGGCGCCGACCAGCATGGTCTGCAAGGGCAGGGTGGAGAGCGCGAGGCTGGCGCGCGCGGCGGTCGTGTAGCCGATGGCGATGTTGTAGAGGATGAAGAACAGCCCGAAGAAGCAGACGCCGAGAAGGACGACCGCGGGCCAGTCGGCGCGCGGCGGCCATTTGGCGCGCGTGAGCAATGCGACCGGCAGCACGCAGATAAAGCCGATGCCCCAGCGCAGGATGGCGAGCGTGATCGGATCGGCGTTGACGGTGAGATAGCGCGTCACCGCCGCGGCCGAACCGCCGAGCGAGCTCGACACAATCGCGATCAGCACGCCGATCGTTTGGTCCACCGGTTCCCCCAAGCGGCGCCATCATGCAGCACCGTGCCATTTGAGCAAACGGATTGCAGATGCGTTTTCCTGCTTGTGCCCTCCATATCGCGGGCGTGCAGACCGCCCAGCTCGGCCTACGGTGATTGCCCCCGTTGCGGGGCAGCGCTGAAAGAGTGATCATCGACGCCAAGGCGGCGTCTCAAGTCACCAACTGCGGGGGGAACCATGCAAACCAAGAAGCTGCTTATGCTTTCGCTTTGCGCTGCCGCGCTGTTTGCGGCGGCCAACGCCAGATCGGCGCAAGCCGCGCCGTTTCTGATCGTCGGCAACGACGAAAAGTTGCTGTGGGACGACCAGGGCAAGGCGGTCGTGCACCCGGCCGGCAAGGACACGGTGGTCATTCTCGATCTGGCCGATCCGGAAAATCCGAAGACGATCGCGACGCTGCCGCTGAAAAATTCGGTGATCGGTCCGCCGACCAATGTGGCGATCGATCCGACCAATTCGATCGCGCTGGTGGCCGACTCGATTGACGTCACCAAGAGCGACGACGGCAAGCTCAAGATGGGACCCGATGACAAGGTCTACGTCATCGACATGAAGGCCAATCCACCCAAGCTCGCCAATACCGTAACGCTCGGCAAGCAGCCTTCGGGCTTGTGCTTCAACAAGACCGGCAGCATGGCGCTGGTGACCAACCGCGCCGACAAGACCGTCAGCGTGCTGTCGATCAAGGGCACCGACGTGAAGGTAACCGACACCATCGACCTCGGCGGCGTCGCCACCAGTTGCGCATTCACGCCGGATGGCAAGCACGCGCTGGTGACCAAATTCAACGAGGGCAAGGTCTCGGTGCTCGATGTCGACGGCGACAAGGTGACCTATAGCAAGCTCGACCTGCCGACTGGCCCGTGGCCCTACAACGTCAGGGTCTCGCCGAGCGGTATCGCGCTCACCTCGGACAACGGCAACGCCGGCAACTCCGACGGCAGCGTCGACACCACGAGCGTGATCGATCTCGAAGCCAAGCCGATGCGCATCACCGACCGCGTCGTCGTCGGCGATGGCCCGGAAGGGCTGGCGATCTCGCCGAAGGGCACCATCGCGGTGTCGGTGATCCTCGCCGGCTCCAACAACAAGCCGGCCTATTTCTATCATCGCAACGGCTTCCTCGCCGTCCTGCACATCCGCGGCAAGAAAGTGCGCAAGGTCGCGGAGGTCGAGGTCGGCGGGTTGCCGGAAGGCGCAGCGTTCACGCCGGACGGCAAATATCTCTACGTCGGCAATTATCTCGACTCCGACCTGTCAATCCTGCGGGTCAGCCGCGGCAAGATCACGCCGGTGAAGCGCTTCAAGTTGCCCGGCCATCCGGCGTCGGTGGGCGTGAGCGAGAAGTAGCGATTTCGCCGATCGCTAAAATGCAGACCGGGGCTATATTCGGCCCCGGTTTTCTTGGCGACAATGGTCGAGCGATCCGGCTAAGCAGGTGCCGCCGGCAGGTGCGCGGTCATACCGGCGGATCGAACCGATGACTTTCCACTGTCATTGTCCGCCCACGTCTGCACGAGGGCAGGCTTCAGCGACGATCCAGTAAACGGCTGTCTCTCGAATGGAATTTTTGGTTTGCGGTTACTGGATGCGCGGGGCGTGACGAATCAGAATTTATTAGAGCAGATTTCGATCTAGTTGAATGGGCCGCGCCCACCTCTCTGTCATCGCGCCGGAAGTGGCTCACGGCTTCTTGGCAAAGAAGCTGCACCAGCCGTTCGGGTTGATAGCGCCCTCGACCAATTGGCAGCTGTGCGGCGGCCGGAAATAGTTACAGATCGAGCAGCTGTTGCCGTTGTTCGGATGATCCTGATATTTCGCGGTCTGCTGACTGGTCTTCGACTGGGCCTCGGCCACTTCGCCCGTGCCGAGCGACAAGGCCACGCCGGTGATCGCCATCGAACCGGCCAGCGTCACGATCATATCGCGCCGCGACGGCTGACTTGCGCGCGCGTTGCTTGGCCGGTCGGACAAGTCGCTTTGCCGGCCGCATGAATTGGACGTGTGAGGTGGGGACAAGGGCGCCTCGTATCTTGACGGTCGCCCGGCGAAACAACGCGGCGTTCGCGCGCATGTTCCGTGAAAACCGGTGCGTCATCGGGACATAGCGGCGCAGCGCATGGCGAAGTGAAACCGGCGGCCGGGCTGTGCGCTGAATCGCGATATTTCTCGCGCAGGATCGATAGATCGGAGTTGAGATAAATTGCCGTGTCAAGCGCGGCAGGATCACGCCGCTCAAGCGCGTGAAGTTTCCCGGCCATCCGGCCTCCGTGCGGATGAGCGAGAAGTAGGACACCGGAAGTTATACGCGAACCGGGGCCTTCGCGGCCCCGGTTTTGTTTTGCCGGGCCGTGCCACGAGCCTCAAGTTCTGCGGCCGCACCGGGCGCTTTTCGCCATTAATCTTGCCGCGCTTACGCGCTTGTTGCGGGTTTGCCGTTGCAATAAGCTCGTCGTTAAAAGAATGACGGCCGCAAGGGTCGGCGTTTGAGCAACGCGCGGGAGCGCGCGACTAACGCAAGGATGTGAGCCGAAGAATTTGTGCGAGCAGCGTGGGTGGACGGCGGTCGATCCGAAAACCTTGCTGCAAGGCATCGACGGCCAGATGCTAACGCGCTGACTTTGCAGCACAGCGTTGCGGAAATTCAACCGCGCTTGTCGGCCTCATGTTCGCCGTTACAGAAAGCGCCGCCGCGCCCTCGAAAAAGTTCCCAGCTGCCGCAGCACATTGCTCGGGCCGTATAAATTCTCCGTCAAATTACAATAATGCTGCCAGCCCGCCATTGACCCCAACCGATTGGGAATAGACAATTTTCTGGGGCGACGCGCGAGCGGGCTGGGGTAGCGTGATGGGCATCCGCTTTTTTGGAGCGCGCGCCGCGGCGCCGCGCGAGGTCGATTTATTTCGAGCGGTTGCGGTTGCGGCGCTGGTTGCCGCGGCGCTTGTTGTCTCTCCGCAGGTCGCGAGCGCGCAGTTCGTCCAGCAGGGCGGCAAGCTCACCGCCAGCGGAATCGCCTCACAAGGCGCATCGGTGACGGTGTCGGCGGACGGCAACACCGCCACTGCCGCTGCGTACTACGCCGGCGTCCAGCAACTGGGGGCGTTGGTCTATCTCCGCGATGGCAACGGCACCTGGACGCAGAGCAGCCAGCTCATCGGCAGCGGCATGGCAAATTGCATTTCGGCGCAGGCCCTCTCCGTGGCGCTATCGGCGGACGGCAACACCGCCATCGTCGGCGCGGTCGGAATATGCTCCATCGGCGGGGAAGGGGCGTGGGTCTTTGTCCGCGACAGCAACGGCAACTGGACGCAGCAGGGCGGTAGGCTCTTCGGCAGTGGCGCCAGTGGAGATGCTCAACAAGGCTACTCGGTAGCGCTGTCGGCGGACGGCAACACCGCCATCGTGGGCGGATCCGGCGACAACTCCAACGTCGGCGCGGCGTGGGTCTATACGCGCAGCAACGGCGTCTGGACACAGCAGGGCAGCAAGCTGATCGGCAGCGGCTCCAGCGGAACGCCCAAGCAAGGTTGGTCGGTGGCGCTGTCGGCCGACGGCAACACGGCCATCGTCGGCGGTCTGCTCGATAACACCATCCCCTCGGCGCAGCTCGGTGTTACCGGCGATGGAGCGGCGTGGGTCTTTACCCGCGACAGCAATGGTACCTGGACGCAGCAGGGCAGCAAGCTGGTCGGTAGCGGCGCCAGTGGACAGGCCCAACAAGGCGCCTCGGTGGCGCTGTCGGCTGACGGCAACACTGCGATCGTCGGCGGGCCACAAGACCACGCCGAAGTTGGCGCGGCGTGGATCTATACCCGCAGCAACGGCACCTGGACGCAGCAGGGCTCAAAGGTCGTCGGCAGCGGCGTCAGTGGAATAGCCGCGCAAGGTACCTCGGCGGCGCTGTCGGCCGACGGCAACACGGCTATCGTCGGCGGGCCAGAAGACAACGCCGAAGTTGGTGCGGCATGGGTCTATACGCGCAGCAACGGCACCTGGACGCAGCAGAACAGCAAGTTGGTCGGCTCCGGCGCCAGTGGAGCGGCCAAGCAGGACACATCGGTCGCGCTGTCGGGGGACGGCAACACCGCCGTCGTCGGCGGGCCGGGCGATAGCTCCGG
>JBAUHH010000478.1:0-1567 GCA_049680165.1 Pseudolabrys sp. | reverse complement strand
GTCCCACAGCCGGTAGCAGACGCCCGGCTCGGTGCGGCCGGCGCGGCCGCGGCGCTGATCGGCTGCGGCGCGTGACACGCGCACGGTCTCGAGCCGCGTCAGGCCGACATCCGGCTCGTAGCGCGGGACGCGCGCAAGCCCGCTGTCGGTGACGACGCGCACGCCGTCGATGGTGAGCGAGGTCTCGGCAATCGAGGTCGCCAGCACCACCTTGCGCCGTCCCGGCGGCGACGGCGCGATAGCGCGATCCTGCTCGCGCGTATCGAGCGCGCCATAAAGCGCGACGATGTCGACGGCTTTATCGGTGACGCGTTCTTTCAGCAGGGTCTCGGTACGGCGGATTTCGCCCGCGCCCGGCAAGAACACCAGCAGCGAGCCTGCATCGGCGCGCAGCGCGCGCTCGACCGCATCCGCCACTTGCCGCTCGATCGGGGCCCGAGCGTCGCGGCCTAAGTAGCGCGTCTCGACCTTGAAGCTGCGGCCCTGACTTTCCACTACCGGCGCGCTGCCGAGCAGCGCCGCTACGCGCGCACCGTCGAGCGTCGCCGACATCACCAGGATTTTCAGGTCTTCGCGCAGCCCCTGCTGCACGTCTCTTGCGAGCGCTAGCCCGAGGTCTGCATCGAGCGAGCGCTCGTGAAATTCGTCGAACAGCACGGCCGCGATGCCATCGAGTGACGGGTCGTCGAGCACCAACCGCGTGAACACGCCTTCGGTGACGACTTCGAGGCGTGTGCGCTTGCCGATCTTCGAGCCGAAGCGCACGCGCAGGCCCACAGTGTCGCCGACCTGCTCACCGAGCGTCGAGGCCATGCGCGCGGCCGCCGCGCGCGCTGCAAGCCGGCGCGGCTCCAGCACCAGGATTTTTTTGTCCTTGGCCCACGGCTCATCGAGCAGCACGAGCGGCACGCGCGTGGTCTTGCCGGCGCCGGGCGGCGCCACCAGCACGGCGGCATTGTTCGCGCGCAAGGCGCCGGTCAAACGCCCCAGCACGTCGTCGATCGGTAACGGTGTGTCGAACTTTTGCATGACCTTCTTTGCCATCGTCCGCTTCCCGCGGGCGATCCAGAGTTAAACGACTGACGATGTCGATTTCCCTGATGTGCCCCGCTTTACGCGGGGCACCGCAATCTGAAGATGCTCATGCCGGTTTGTTTCCTCGTCCGACGCTTTCATACACGAACCCGTGGCGGGTGACCTCGTCGGGCCGGTAAATATTGCGCAGATCGACCACCACATGCTGCTTCATGGCGGTCTTCAGGCGCGCGAAATCGAGCGCGCGGAATTCTTCCCACTCGGTGACGATCACCAGCGCGGCCGCGCCCTCGGCGCAGGAATAGGCGTCGTCGCAAAACGTCACGTTGTTCATGACCACTTTTGCCTGCGCCACGCCGACCGGATCGTAGGCGCGCACCTTGGCGCCCATGTCCTGCAAGGCGGTGACGAGCGGGATCGACGGCGCTTCGCGCATGTCGTCGGTTTTCGGCTTGTACGTGAGGCCGAGCACGGCGACGGTCTTGCCGCGCAGATCGCCGCCGAGCGCGGCGGATACCTTGCGCGCCATCGC
>JBAUHH010000477.1:0-1989 GCA_049680165.1 Pseudolabrys sp. | reverse complement strand
CGCATGATCTCGCGGTCCTTGCAGGTGCCGGGCTCTGACTCGTCGGCGTTGACGACGAGGTAATGCGGACGGTCGCCGACCTGCTTTGGCATGAACGACCATTTCAGGCCTGTCGGAAATCCCGCTCCACCGCGTCCACGCAATCCCGATGCTTTCACTTCGTTGACGATCTCGTCGCGGCTCTTGGCCAAAATCGCCTTGGTGCCGTCCCAGGATCCGCGCGAACGCGCGCCCTTGAGGCCCCAGTCATGCTGGCCGTAGAGATTTTTGTAGATGCGGTCTTTATCTGCCAGCATCGCTCAGGCTTTCGTATTCAGCGTCGTCGGGCCGCCTACCGGCGCGGACAATTGCCGGTCGATCTGCGGCCCGGGTTTGACTTTCTTGCCGGCGGCAAGCCCGTCGAGAACCTTGTTGAAGCTCTCCGCCGTCAGGTCTTCGTAATAGTCGTAATTGATCTGCGCCATCGGCGCGTTGACGCAAGCGCCAAGGCACTCGACCTCGATCCAGGAGAATTTCCCGTCTTTGGTTACGTGACCCTGCTCGCCGATGCGTTCGCGGCAGACTTTTTCCAGATCATCCGCCCCGCGCAGCCGGCACGGCGTGGTGCAGCAAAACTGCACGTGGAATTTGCCGACCGGCTCCAGATTGAACATCGTGTAGAAGGTCGCGACCTCGAGCGCGCGGATGCGCGCCATGCCGAGAAATTCCGCGACGTGCCGGATCGCGGCTTCCGGCAGCCAGCCGCCCGCCTGCTCCTGTGCACGCCACAGCAGCGGAATGATCGCCGATTGCTGTCTGCCTTCCGGATATTTGGCGAGTTGCTCTTTCGCCCAGGCAAGATTCTCCTTGCTGAAGGCAAAATCCTTCGGCTGCTGTTCGATCGGCGCGAGGCGGCGAACGCTCATCGGTCCACCTCCCGCGTCGTCATGCCCGGCCTTGTGCCGGGCATCCCGCTTAGGATGGCACGATCCTGCGTCCCTGATCGGGATGGCCGGGACAAGCCCGGCCATGACAAATGGTGGTTCATCGGTCCACCTCGCCGAACACGATGTCGATCGAGCCGAGAATGGCGGAGACGTCAGCCAGCATGTGACCCTTGGTCAGGAAATCCATCGCGCTCAAGTGCGCGAAGCCCGGCGCGCGGATCTTGCATTTGTACGGCTTGTTGCTGCCGTCGGAGACGAGATAGACGCCGAATTCGCCCTTGGGCGCCTCGACCGCGGCGTAAACTTCGCCTTCCGGCACGTGGTAGCCCTCGGTGTAGAGTTTGAAGTGATGGATGAGCGCTTCCATCGAGCGCTTCATCTCGCCGCGCCTGGGCGGCACGATCTTGTTGTCGTCAATCGTCACAGGCCCCTGCCCGTCCGGGCGGCGCATCCGTTCAAGACATTGCTTCATGATCTTGATGGACTGGCGCATTTCTTCCATGCGGATGCAGTAACGGTCGTAGCAGTCGCCGTTCTTGCCGACCGGAATCTGGAAATCGAGCTCGGAGTAGCATTCGTAAGGCTGTGCGCGCCGCAGGTCCCATGCGGCGCCCGAGCCGCGCACCATTACGCCCGAGAAGCCCCAGTTCCAGGCGTCCTCGAGCTTGACCACACCGATATCAACGTTGCGCTGCTTGAAGATGCGGTTATCGGTGAGCAGACCCTCGATGTCGTCGCACACCTTCAGGAAGGGATCGCAAAAGGCATCGACGTCATCGACAAGCTTTGGCGGCATATCCTGGTGCACGCCGCCCGGCCGGAAATAGTCCGCATGCATACGGCTGCCGGAGACACGCTCGTAGAATACCATCAGCTTCTCGCGCTCCTCGAAGCCCCAGAGCGGCGGCGTGAGCGCGCCGACGTCCATCGCCTGCGTGGTGACGTTGAGCAGATGCGACAGGAGGCGCCCGATCTCGGAATAGAGCACGCGGATCAATTGCGCGCGCCGCGGCACCGTGATGCCGAGCAGTTTCTCGACCGCGAGGCAGAAGGCGTGCTCCTG
>JBAUHH010000476.1:0-8782 GCA_049680165.1 Pseudolabrys sp. | reverse complement strand
CCGATGGCGCGCCGTGCTCGTGGTTTTTGACGCCGGCCAATCCGGTCACCGCGCGCAAAAAATGGATCGCCGGTTCGCTCGAGCCGCGCGGCACGCTCACCATCGACGCCGGCGCGGTGCGCGCATTGCGTTCGGGAAAAAGTTTGCTGCCGGCGGGCGTGATCAAGGTCGACGGCGCGTTCGAGCGCGGCGACGCCGTGCTGGTGCGCGGGCCGGACGGCCACGAGGTCGGCCGCGGACTTATTGCGTATGACGCCGCCGACGCCGAGAAGATCAAGGGCCGTTCCTCGGCCGATGTTCTGTTGATCCTCGGCTTTACCGGGCGCACCGAGATCATCCACCGCGACGATCTTGTTCTGGGCGGAGAATAAAAAGAAGAACGCGGCGTTCCGCCCTTGTTCGGTACCGGCAGCGGCGGAAGAAGTAGATGTTCGGCGGGCGGTCGGCCTGTTTCGGGCGGCGCACTTTTCGCGGCATTATCCCCGGCACTATCCCCGCACCTTTCCTGGAACTATCCCCGCGCGAGTGTGTTGTTCCGGCACGACGCGACTCAGGAGATGGAGGCGATTGACCGATCGCCCGTCAGCCCCAGCCCACCGGAGGCTGGGGCTTTCGTTTGGGGCGCGCGCAAAATCAACATTTATGATTGCGGCGAATTGGCTCACGCGACGATTTGAGCCTTGCCCGCGCGCGCCGCTTTCGCTTTCATTTGCGCCATAAGACGGCGGCCGGCGAGGCACATCGTGCACCCCCAATCCGGACCGCTGCGCCAAACCTCGCATGCATGGTGCGAGCGTGATGACGAACTAACCCCCAAGGGCCCCGCGTGGGGCCTTATTTTTTTTGCGGCTTTATTTTTCTGACGCGGCGCGCGCACGCCGTCACGCTTAAATCCGTGCGTGGCGTTAGTGCCTGTGGCACAGCGCTAAAAACGATTTTTCAAAAACGCGAACTGCGGCGCCGGTCGTTGCCCTCGCGATTGGCAGCGAGGGACGGGTCCGCCAACCGGCGCCGATGCAGGCCTCAAAGCTGCCTGCGACTGGAAACGGCAAACGGCGGATTGTCCGTCAGTGACGGCGGCGCGACCGGCGGGCGTGGCGCTCGCGCGCAGCCGATTTCCGCGGCGGCCGCGACGGCAGCGGCATGAACGTGCCGTCCGGAAATTCCAGGTAGCGCGAAAAGACCTGGCCTTCCTTGCCGGGGCGGCCCTCGATCACGAACTTGGTGCCGACCGGAAACCGGCTGGGAAGACGATGCGAGCTGTACGCCATAACGAACCTCCTGCAACACGTGGCGAGCGTGTCAGCCCAATGTGTAGGTCCGTTGACGCGTTCCCGGACCTTTCGAGTTATCCACGTAATCCCCAGATGAGGCCGGATTTACCCTCTCCCGGCGCGATCTCGCCCCCGCCGCGCAAGCGTGGTAGGAAATCAAGTCCGATCAGGGGCTTGTTGGATACGGCCATGGCCGCACCGCTGAAAACGATCGAAGGAACCGGCGATATCGCCGCTGCCATGGCCGACATCGGCCGCCGCGCCCGCGCCGCCGCGCGGGTTTTGGCGCTTGCGCCCACCGCGCAAAAAGACAACGCGCTCAAGGGCATGGCCGACGCGATCCGCGAGCAGAAGGCCGACATTCTCGCCGCCAACGGCGAGGATATCGCCGAAGCGCGTTCCTCGGGTGCGACGCCGGCGTTTCTCGACCGTCTCGCTCTCGACGACGCGCGCGTCGAAGCCATGGCCGCCGGCATTGAAATCGTGCGTGCGCTCAAGGATCCCGTTGGCGCGATTACGGAATCCTGGACGCGGCCGAACGGCATGACCATCGAGCGCGTGCGTGTTCCGCTCGGCGTCATCGGCATCATTTTCGAAAGCCGCCCGAATGTGACCGCCGACGCCGGCGCGCTGTCTCTGAAAGCCGGCAACGCTTGCATTTTGCGCGGCGGTTCGGACGGTTTCCGTTCCTCGCGCGCGATCCAGGCGGCGTTGACGCGCGGATTGCGCGACGCCGGGTTGCCGGAAGACGCCATTCAACTCGTTCCCACGCGGGACCGCGATGCCGTCGGCATGATGCTCACCGGGCTCGATGGAACCATCGATGTCATCGTCCCGCGCGGCGGCAAAGGCCTGGTCGGCCGCGTTCAGGCCGAGGCACGCGTTCCTGTGTTCGCGCATCTCGAAGGCGTCTGCCACGTCTTCATCGACAAGGGCGCCTCGCTCGACATGGCGAAGAAGATCGTGCTCAACGCCAAGATGCGCCGCACCGGCGTGTGCGGCGCAGCCGAGACGCTGCTGGTCGATCGCGCGGTTGCGGCGACGCATCTCAAGCCGCTGGTCGAAATGCTGATCGACGCCGGCTGCGAAATCCGCGGCGACAAGGCGACGCAAGCCGTTGACGTCCGCGTGAAGCCCGCGAGCGACGAGGATTGGTCGACCGAATATCTCGACGCCATCATCGCCGCCAAAGTGGTGGACGGCATCGACGTCGCGATCGATCACATCGAGCGCTACGGCTCGCACCACACCGACGCGATCGTCACCGACGACCGCGCCGACGCTGAAAAATTTCTGGCGCAAGTCGATTCCGCGATCGTCCTGCACAACGCCTCGACGCAATTCGCCGACGGCGGCGAATTCGGTTTCGGCGCCGAGATCGGCATCGCCACCGGCCGCCTGCATGCGCGCGGGCCGGTCGGCGTCGAACAACTCACCAGTTTCAAGTATCGCATCCGAGGCTCGGGGCAGATCAGGCCGTGATCACGCAATCGGGTTTCGACATTCCCTTCTCGGGCTAGGCGGCAGGGGCGGCAATGAGTAGTGAGCGTCTGCTCCCGCCTCATGCGCGCGGCATGAAGATCGGGCTGTTCGGGGGCACTTTCGATCCGCCGCACCGCGCGCATTTTGCCGCCAGCGTGCTGGCGATGAAGCGGCTCAACCTCGACCGCGTGTGGTGGCTGGTAACACCGGGCAACCCGCTCAAAAATGCGCACGGCCTTGCGCCGCTGGCGACGCGCATCGCCGCGGCGCGCGCCGTGACGCATCATCCGGGCATCGATGTCAGCGGCATCGAGGCCGTCATCAAAACGAGATACACTTACGATACCGTCAAGTGGCTGGTGCGCCGCTGCCCGGGCGTGCATTTCGTCTGGATCATGGGTGCGGACAATTTGCGGAGTTTCCACCGCTGGCAACGTTGGCGCGGCATCGCAAACATGGTCCCGATGGCGGTCGTGGACCGGCTTGGACCAAGCCTCTATGCGAACGCCGGCCCCGCCGGCCAGGCGCTTTCCCGCTTCCGCCTGCGCGAATCAGCCGCCCGCTCGATTGCAACCCGCAAGCCGCCGGCATGGATTTACCTTCACGGCCTCAAGTCGCCACTGTCGTCCACCGCATTGCGTGCGTTGCGGCGAAACCAGCGTCCATCGGCAAAACCGCGCAAGACGGAACCGGTCAAAAAGAAAAGCACAGGCAAGCGTGGTAAGAAGGCAAGGAAGTAGCTATCTTTTTGCTCGAACCTCGGCGCCTTGCCGAGGTGAGTGCAACGAGCTGAAAGGATAAGGACCCCTGTCCACACCTGCACTCTCTCGGGCGACGCGTCATGCGCCCGAACGCGCCTCCCGGCGTCCTGACGCCAAGGAGACGCTCCGCATCGTCCTCGCAAGTCTCGAAGACATGAAGGCCGAGGACAGCGTTTCCATCGATCTCACCGGCAAATCCTCGATCGGCGATTTTATGGTCGTGACCTCCGGACGGTCGCAGCGCCACGTCGGCGCAATGGCCGATCAGGTGGTCAAGGACATTGAAGCAGCCGGCGTGCGCGGCGTGCGCATCGAGGGCATGCGGCAGTGCGATTGGGTGCTGATCGACGCCGGCGACGTCATCGTTCACGTATTCCGGCCGGAAGTGCGCTCGTTCTACAATCTGGAAAAGATGTGGGCGTCCGGCCGCGGCGACGCACGGCGTCCGACCTGATAGTCTCAACGGCGCGATGCGCATCCTCGTTGCTGCTGTTGGCCGACTGAAGAAGGGCCCGGAAACGGAATTGGCCGAGCGCTACCGAAAGCGCTCGGAGCAGACCGGCCGGAGCCTCGGCCTGCGCGACGTCGAAATCGTCGAAATCCGCGAAAGCAGAGCGGCCGAGCCCGGCAAGCGCATGCTGGAAGAATCGATCGCGCTTGCGAATATCATTCCGGACGGCGCGGTTACCGCCGTGCTCGACGAACGCGGCGAGAATATCAACAGCGCGAGTTTTGCCGCATTGATCGCCAAGTGGCGCGCCAATGACCGCCCAGCGGCTGTCTTCCTGATCGGCGGCGCCGACGGGCTGGCGCCATCGTTGCGTGAGAAGGCCGAACTGCGGCTGTCGTTCGGCGCCGCGACCTGGCCGCATCAGCTCGTGCGGGTGATGCTGCTGGAGCAGATCTACCGAGCCGCCACGATCCTGGCGGGCCATCCCTATCACCGCGCGTGAGGCATGGCGGATTTAGCCGGGTTTCGGTCTTAATGCGGTACCAATTCGCCCAATAAGTCCCCGCACAAATGCACTTGCCGTCGCCCGCTGGGGGCGTAATTTGATCCCGATGATTTGCCGCGCGGCCTGCCGCCGCTTTGACCCGCGCTCCGCACTGATTGCAGGGCTCGGCCTCGTGTTGCCGTTCGCGCTCTCTACACCAGGCCAGGCGCAGACCGCCAAAACGGAAAGGCTCGAGACGCTCAGGCAGCACGACCAGGAACTCGGCGCCGTTCGCGACGAGCAGAAGAAGGCCGCCGACAGCGAGGCCTCCCTCAAGCGCGAGATCGAGCAGATCGGCGCCGACCGGCGCAAGCTCAATCAGGATTTGATCGACACCGCGGGCCGCGTGCGCGGCGTTGAAAGAAAAATCACCACGACCGAAGCCAAGCTGAAGCCGCTCGATGAAAAAGAGCGCGCGATCCACAGGTCGCTCGATGCTCGCCGCGCGGTGACGGCGCAAGTGCTCGCTGCCTTGCAGCGCGTCGGCCGCCGCCCGCCGCCGGCGCTGATGGTCAGCCCGGAGGACGCGCTGCAATCCGTTCGCAGCGCCATCCTGCTCGGTGCGGTGGTGCCGGAATTGCGGCAGGAAGTCGAAGCGCTCGCGCGTGACCTCAGCGACCTGGTGCGTGTCCGGAAAGACATCGCGGACGAAAGCGCGCGACTCAAGGGTGAGGTCGCCTCGCTAGGCGACGAGCGCAAGCGGCTGGCCGCGCTCCTTGATGAGCGCCACAAGCAGGAGCTCGAACGCGAGAAGGCGCTCGATACCGAACGGGCCCGGGCCGGCGAGCTCGCCCGTCAGGCGAGCGATCTCAAAGATTTGATCGCAAGGCTCGAGCAGGGCCTCGATCCCGCAACCCGCGCGGCGCGTGACGCGGCCCGCAGCGACACCCGCCCGGCAATGTCCGCATTCCGCGATCCGGGCCGCCTGGCGCCGGCCGTGGCCTTCGCCTCCCTGCGCGGCCACCTGCCAATACCCGTAAACGGCGTGAAAATTCGCGACTTCGGGGCGCCCGATGGTGCCGGCGGCATCGAGAAAGGCCTATCTATTGCGACACGCGCCGGTGCACAGGTAACCGCGCCGGCGGACGGGTGGGTCGTTTACGCGGGGTCGTTCAGATCCTACGGCCAACTCTTGATCCTTAATGCTGGCGGCGGGTATCATGTGTTACTGGCCGGGATGGAACGAATTTCGGTGGATGTCGGACAATTCGTGCTTACCGGCGAGCCAGTTGCTGTAATGGGAAGCGGCTCCCAAATTGCCGCAATTCTCGCGACAGGTTCCAGCCAACCGGTACTCTACGTCGAGTTCCGTAAAGACGGGACTCCCGTCGATCCAGGCCCATGGTGGGTCACAAGCCAAGGCGAAAAGGTTCGCGGATGATGCGCAAGACCACACTCCTTCTTCTCGGCGCGGCAGCAGGTGCGGCCATGACTCTGGTCGCTACCCAACCGCACGTGATGCTGATCGGATCTACCGCGAAAGCTGCGGTGGCCGACACTTACCGGCAGCTCAATTTGTTCGGCGACGTGTTCGAGCGCGTGCGTGCCGACTACGTCGAGAAGCCGGACGACTCAAAGCTGATCGAAACGGCGATCAACGGCATGCTGGCCGGGCTCGATCCGCATTCGAGCTACATGGATCCGAAAAGCTTCCGTGACATGCAGGTGCAGACCCGCGGCGAATTCGGCGGGCTCGGCATCGAGGTCACCATGGAAGATGGGTTGATCAAGGTGGTCGCGCCGATCGACGAGACGCCCGCCGCCAAGGCCGGCGTCATGGCCAACGACATCATCGTCAAGCTCGACGACGATCAGGTTCAGGGCATGACGCTGAACCAGGCCGTCGAGAAAATGCGCGGGCCTGTGAACACCAAGATCAAACTCACCATCATGCGCAAGGGCCAGGACAAGCCGGTTGAGGTTTCGATCACGCGCGACGTCATTCGCGTGCGTTCGGTGCGCTCGCATATGGAAGGCGATGACGTCGGCTATATCCGTCTCACCCAGTTCAACGAGCAGACCACCGAGGGCATGAAGAAGGCGATCGCCGACATCAAGGCCAAGGTGAGCAACGACAAGCTCAAGGGTTACATCATCGACTTGCGCAACAATCCGGGCGGCCTGCTTGACCAGGCGATCTCGGTGTCCGATGCGTTCCTGCAAAAGGGCGAGATCGTCTCCACCCGCGGCCGCAATGCCGAGGAGACCCAACGCTTCAACGCGCGGGCCGGAGATCTCACCGACGGCAAGCCGGTGATCGTGCTGATCAACGGTGGTTCGGCGTCCGCGTCTGAAATCGTCGCCGGCGCGCTGCAAGACCACAAGCGGGCGACGCTGCTCGGCACCCGCTCGTTCGGCAAAGGCTCGGTGCAGACCATCATCCCGCTCGGCTCCGGCAACGGCGCGCTGCGGCTGACCACGGCGCGTTACTTCACGCCGTCGGGCCGGTCGATCCAGGCCAAGGGCATCACGCCGGACATCGAGGTGCTGCAAGACGTACCCGAGGACATGAAGGCGAAGACGACCGACACCAAGGGCGAGGCTTCGCTGCGTGGCCATCTCAAGGGCGACGCCGGCAAGGAGCAGACCGGCTCGCAGGCCTACATCCCGCCAGATCCGAAGGACGACAAGGCGCTGATCATGGCGGACGAGTTGCTGCGCGGTGTCAAGGTGAACTCGGCGTTCCCGCCGAACCCAAAGACGCCGATCCCGAACTGATCGGGCAAAACATTCGACCTACAGCGGGGCGGTCCAAGTGGCCGCCCCGTTTGCTTTTGTCGGGCCTTCTGGCAACCGGTCAGTTTGACCGCCCGTGCTAGACTCCCGCGATGATTCGCGAGGATCGAGGCCGTGGCGGACGATGATCTGAGTGCCCCTCTCGGCCGCAAAAAGCGAAAACCACGGCCTAAATTTGCGGTCGCCATGCCGCAATTGGTGGCTGGCGTGCTTGGCCTTTCCGGGCTCGCGGTGGTTGGGTGGGCGATTTTCGTCAGCGACCCCTTGGGCGGCGAACCGGTCGCGGTGGTCGCCACCGCGCTGCCGGGAGTAAAGACGATCGGCGCCGATACTCCGGGCGGCGACCAGCATTCTCGCTATGACGGACCGATCGGTGGCAAGCCCGCGGCGGACAAGCCCGCCGCACCCAAAGAAGCTGCCGTCTCGCCGCCGCCGGGCAGCAAGATCATCACCGTCATCGACGGCTCCAGCGGCAAGAGCAAGGACGTCGTCATTCCGGGCAACGTCGAGGCCAAGGACGCCAAGACACCGGCGCTGCCGGTCAATCGCGATCTGCTGGATAAAACCCGGCATGGAAATATTCCGAGAGTAGGTCCCCACGGCGAACGCGCAGCGATGATCTACGCGCATCCGCGCCAGTTGCCGGCTAACAAGAAGGACACGCCGCAAATCGCCATCGTGGTCGGCGGCCTAGGCATCAGCGCGTCCGGCACCGCCGACGCGTTCACCAAATTGCCGGCGCCGGTAACTTTTGCGGTCGCGCCCTACGGCGCCGATCTTGAAAAGCTGGCCGAGCGCGCACGCGCTGAAAATCATGAAGTGCTGCTGCAAGCGCCAATGGAGCCATTCGACTATCCGGACAACGATCCCGGCCCCGAGACATTGCTGACGTCGCTCACGCCCGACCAGAACATCGACCGCCTGCACTGGCTGATGAGCCGCTTCCAGGGTTACGTCGGCATCGTCAGCTTCATGGGTGCGCGCTTCACCGCTTCCGAGACGGCCCTGGCGCCGGTGCTGAACGAAACCGCCAAGCGCGGCCTGATCTATGTGGATGACGGTGCCTCGCAACGCAGCGTCGCGTCCCAGATCGCCGGCGGACGTAATCTTCCTTTTGCCAAGACCGACATCGTGCTCGACGCGGTTCCGACGCCGGCCGAGGTCGATCACGCGCTGGCACGGCTTGAGATGATCGCGCGCGAGCGCGGCAGCGCCGTCGGCATCGCTACCGCGCTGCCAGCCACCATCGACCGCATCGCCAGTTGGGCGAAGCAGGTCGAGAAGCGCGGCGTCGTGCTGGTGCCTATTACAATGGTCGCGCTCAAGGCGAAGTCATCGTAAAGTCGCTCGGCCGCAATTGCGCGGCCGGAGTGGCAAAGCAGATGCCTCCCTACGAATCCCTGCCCTATCGGCCCTGTGCCGGCATGATGGTGCTCAACCGTGACGGCCTCGTGTTCATCGGGCGCCGGTCAAGCGGGCCGGAGCACATCGACGCCACGCATGTCTGGCAGATGCCGCAGGGCGGCATCGACGA
>JBAUHH010000475.1:0-9707 GCA_049680165.1 Pseudolabrys sp. | reverse complement strand
GCTTTTGTCCTTCGGCGTGCGCGCATCGGCGTCGGCGGCAAGCCACTCCTTGATCGCGAAGGTGTCACGGCCGCTGCGCAACACCGCGAGCCGTCCGTCGCCGCCGCGGTAGGCCGCCGTCTGTCCGTCGGTCGCGATCAGAACATCGGGCCGCGGCGTGGCGAGCGCCCACACGCAGGCGGCCGCCGCGATCGCCGCACCGCTCCAGCGCAACGGCGTGCGCAAGAGGCAGATCAGCAACATGCCGGCGGTGCCGAGCAGCAGCGGCCCGATGCCAAAGGCATGGATGTGGCCGACCGCGCCGGGCAGGCTTGCGACCCAGAGCGCGACATTGTCCATCCAGTCGATGCCGGCGCCCATCAGGTGCCAGAACGGCGCGTCGAAACCGAACGGCAGGGCCAGCACCCCGAGAATTCCCATCGGCATCACGAAGCCCGAAACCACCGGCATAGCGAGCAGATTGGCGATCACGCCGTAAGGCGCGAGCCGATGAAAATGATAGGCGGCATACGGCGTGGTCGCGAGCCCCGCCACCAGCGAGGCGAGAATCAGGCCTACGATTTCGCGCACACCCCAGAGCGCGATGCGCGCGCCGAACGAGGTGTCGGCATTGCCGTGGAACGGCAGGCCGTGTTGATAGCCGGCGATGAGCGCGAGCGTCGCGGCGAACGACATCTGGAAGCTCGGATGTACGGCTGCTTCCGGCGCGAATAGCAGCACCACGAAGGCCGCGACCGCGATGGTGCGGAAAGTCAGCGTCGGACGATCGACCATGATGCCGATCAACACGATGCCGATCATGATGAAGGAACGCTGGGTCGCGACTTCGTTGCCGGACAGCAGCAGATAGAACAGCGCGGCTACGAACGCGGCGGCGGCAGCCCATTTCTTGATCGGGTGGCGCACGGCGAACGACGGGATCAGTGCGAGGCCCGCGCGCAAAAAGAAGAACACGATTCCGGCCACCACCGCCATGTGAAAGCCGGAGATCGACAGCACGTGTGCGAGACTCGAAATATACATCGCGTCGTTGACCGGCAACGAAATGGCGTCGCGCTTTCCGGTGATCAGCGCGGAGGCGATCGCGCCTTCGTCGCCCGGAATGGCGGCGCGGATGCGCCGGTCGATCGTTTCGCGCAGGTTGTCGAGGAACGCGACGTAGCGCAGCCACAAGCCCGGCGACTCCGGCGGTGTCGCGGCCTTGATGGCGCCAAGCGCATAGCCGGACGCGCCGATGCCCTGGAAATACATGTCGCGCGCAAAGTCGTAGCCGCCCGGCCGTAACGGCGGGAGCGGCGGAGTGAGGCGTGCTTTCAGCTCCACGAAAGCGCCGACCAGCGGCGCCGTGCCCTTACGCACCGCGAGCCGCACGCGGTCGGGCGCTGCGTCGAGCCGCCTGCCCTCGATATGCGACACGCGCAGCACGATGCGGTCGCTGCGCTCGCGCTCCTCGCGCTTCTCGACAAATCCGGACAGCGATACGCTCGACGCCGGATAGAGCAACACAGGGTGAGCGATGGTCACGGTCCTCAGCGTGGCCGTGGCAAAGCCAGCCGCGAGCGCGGCAAAGGCGAGCGCGAGCGGAAATCCATAAGCCCGGTGGCGCGAAACGTAGGCGACCGCCACGCCGGCGAGCGCCAAGGGCAGCGCCGCCCACCAGGCTGGCTCGTGATCGGCTGTGAAGTAGAGAACAATGCCGAAGCCGAACCCGACCGGCAGCCACGGCGCCAGCCGTCCGGGCGCGACTTCCGACACCGCCCATTGCTCGACGGAAGCCCGCAACCGGCGCAGCGCGTCCGCCAACGGCTCCGGCAGCAGCAGGCCGGCACGGCGGCGCGCAGCGCCGATCTCCGCCGCCCACGCTTTCGCCCGCGCGTCCCTGTCCCCGCCGAACGCCATACCGTCCTCACGCCCTAAGCGCGAGGCTCATGCTACGTCAGCTACCGGTTGTGGCTAGGAGAACGGTTGTGAACGTCAACCGAGACAGGTCAGCCCGCGGCCTTCTCTTTGGCCACGTCCCTGGCGAAAGTATCGCGCAGGCCGATGGTGCGGATGAAAACGGGCTTCTCGGGTGTCGAGTCCCGGTCGCGGGCGAAATAGCCCTGACGCTCGAACTGCACCGGCACTTCCGGCTTGGCGTCGAGCAACGCCGGCTCGATCCGGGCGTCCTTCAGGACTTCGATCGAATTCGGATTGAGCTCGGCAGCAAAATTATCGGTGTTCGGATTTGGATTTGTGAACAGCGGATTGTAGAGCCGAACTTCCGCAGCAATTGAATCCACCGCCGGCAGCCAGTGCATGGTCGCCTTCACCTTGCGGCCGTCGGGCGCGTTGCCGCCTTTGGTGGCAGGATCGTAGGTGCAGCGCAGCTCAACGATTTCGCCCGCGGCGTTTTTCTTCACCTCTTTGCAGGTAATGAAATAGGCGTAGCGCAGCCGCACTTCGTTCCCGGGAGAAAGCCGGAAGAATTTCTTCGGCGGGCTCTCCATGAAGTCGTCCTGCTCGATGAAAAGCTCGCGCGAGAATTTGATCTTGCGCGAGCCGGCCGCCGGATCGTCGGGATGGTTGACCGCGTCGAGCTCCTCGGTTTTGCCTTCCGGATAATTCTCGATCACCACTTTCAGCGGGCGCAGCACCGCCATGCGCCGCAACGCGGTCTTGTTGAGCGCCTCGCGCACGGAAAATTCGAACATGCCCGGCTCGACAACGCTGTTGGCCTTGGCGACGCCGATGCGCTTGATGAAATCGCGGATCGCCGCCGGCGGCACGCCGCGCCGGCGCAAGCCGGCGAGCGTCGGCATGCGCGGATCGTCCCAGCCGGTCACATGACCGCCGCGCACCAACTCGGTCAGCACGCGCTTGGACAGCACCGTGTAGCTCAGATTGAGCCGCGCGAATTCGTACTGGCGCGGCCGCGACGGCACGTTGAGGTTCTCGATGAACCAGTCGTAGAGCGGCCGATGGTCTTCGAATTCGAGCGTGCACAGCGAATGCGTGATGCCCTCGATCGCATCGGACTGGCCGTGCGCGAAATCGTAGCTCGGATAGATGTGCCAGGTGGTGCCGGTGCGCGGGTGCGGCGCGTTCAGGATCCGGTAGAGCACCGGATCGCGCAGATTGATGTTGCCGGAGGTCATATCGATCTTGGCGCGCAGCACGCGCGCGCCGTTCGGGAATTCGCCGGCCTTCATGCGACGGAAGAGATCGAGGTTTTCCTCCACGCCGCGGTCGCGGAACGGGCTGTTCCTGCCGGGCTCCGTCAGCGTGCCGCGCCGCGCGCGCATTTCTTCCTGCGTCTGGTCGTCGACGTAAGCCTTGCCGTCGCGGATCAGACCCTCTGCCCAGCCGTACAGCCGCTCGAAGTAATCCGACGCGTGATGGAGGCCCTTGTCCCAATCGTAGCCGAGCCAGCGCACGTCGCGCTCGATGGCGTCGATATATTCCTGCTCTTCCTTGGTCGGATTGGTGTCGTCGAAACGCAGGTTGCAGCGGCCGCCGAATTCCTCTGCCACGCCGAAATTCAGGCAAATCGACTTGGCGTGCCCAATGTGCAAATAGCCGTTCGGCTCGGGCGGAAAGCGGGTCACCACCGTCTTCACCCGGCCGGCGTCGAGGTCGGCCTTGATGATGTCGCGGATGAAATCGCGACCGGCCCCGTCCCCTGCCGCGTTCGCGACCGTTTTTTCTTCTGCCGCCATATCGAACCTTAAAGGGGCCTTGCGTTGATACCGCGCGGCCTATGACACGATGAGCGGCATTCCTCAATGCCAAATGCGCTGACAATTTGTTCGGCAGGTATGGTACAGGGGCCGCGATGAGCGATCCCGTTATCACCCGCTTCGCCCCATCCCCCACCGGCTTCCTCCACATCGGTGGGGCGCGCACGGCGCTGTTCAACTGGCTCTATTCGCGCGGGCGCGGCGGCAAGATGCTGCTGCGCATCGAGGATACCGACCGCGAGCGCTCGACCGCGGCGGCGATCAACGCCATCATCGACGGGCTGACCTGGCTGGGTCTCACCTGGGACGGCGACATCGTCTTCCAGTTTTCGCGCGCGGCGCGCCACCGGCAGATCGCCGAACAGCTTTTGGCCGAGGGTAAGGCCTATCATTGCTATGCCAGCCAGGAGGAGTTAGTCGCGATGCGCGAGGCGGCCCGCGCTGCCGGCCGCTCCAAGTTCTATGACGGCCGCTGGCGCGACCGCGATCCGTCCGAAGCGCCGCCCGGCGTCAAGCCGGTGATCCGCCTGAAGGCGCCGCAGACCGGCGAGACCGTGATCGAGGACCAGGTGCAGGGCCGCGTCACTTGGCAGAATTCCGACCTCGACGACCTGGTGCTGCTGCGCTCCGACGGCACGCCGACCTACATGCTCGCGGTCGTGGTCGACGACCACGACATGAACGTCACCCACATCATCCGCGGCGACGATCACCTCACCAACGGCGCGCGGCAGAAACACATCTACGACGCGCTCGGCTGGCACGTGCCGGTGATGGCGCATATTCCGCTCATCCATGGGCCGGACGGCTCCAAGCTCTCGAAGCGCCACGGCGCGCTCGGTGTCGATGCCTATCGCGCCATGGGCTACCTGCCGGTGGCGCTGCGGAATTATCTGGTGCGGCTCGGCTGGAGCCATGGCGACCAGGAAATCTTCTCGACCGAAGAAATGATCGCGGCATTCGACCTGCCGCAGATCGGCCGCTCGCCGGCGCGCTTCGATTTCGCCAAGCTCGAAAGCCTCAACGGCCACTACATCCGCGCCATGGCCGACGCCGACCTGGTGGCCGCGCTCGAGGGGCTCCTGCCGCACATTGCGGGCGGCGCGGAACTCGCCGGCAACATGACGCCTGCGCTGCGCGCCAAGCTGGTATCGGCCATGCCGGGGCTCAAGGAGCGCGCCAAGACCTTGGTCGAACTATTTGACACATCACGATTTATTTGGGCAGTGCGGCCGCTTGCGATGGACGATAAAGCGAGCGCTTTGCTGACCCCGGACGCCAAGGCTGTGATCGGCAAGGCCCTACCCAGCTTCGAGGCGCTCGGCGACTGGAGCGCCACGGCGATCGAGGCGGCCGTGCGCAGTTTCGCCGAGCAGGCGGGCCTCAAGCTCGGCGCCGTGGCGCAGCCGCTGCGCGCCGCGCTCACCGGGCGGAGCACTTCGCCGCCGATCTTCGACGTCCTCACCGTGCTCGGACGCGACGAAAGTCTAGCGCGGCTGCGCGACCAGACCGGCTGACGCGATTCGCCTCGCCACACCTCCTGTTATTCGGCGGAACCCGACCTATCTGCTTGGCAGCGTTGCGCAGTTCCATATCTTGCAGCGCACAGTTGAATGGGTTACCCAAAGCAGCCGCGGACATTCGCTAGGCCACGCAGGCCTCCCCGCCGTCCCGGCAGCCCAGTTCGCGAAGTCCGCTCCGCTCCCAATTCGAGGGTTCGACCATGGACGCCAAAACGGATGCCAAGGCAAAGACCGGCACGCTGACGGTCGGCAACAAGAACTGGGACTTCCCGGTTTACTCCGGCACGATCGGCCCGGACGTGGTCGACATCGCCAAGCTCTACAGCGAGACCGGCCTGTTCACCTACGACCCCGGATTCACCTCGACCGCGAGCTGTGAATCCAAGATCACCTACATCGACGGCGACCAAGGCATCCTGCAGTACCGCGGCTATCCGATCGAACAGCTCGCCGAGCACGGCGACTTCCTCGAGACCTGCTACCTGCTGCTCTACGGCGAACTGCCGACGCCCGCGCAAAAAGTCGACTTCGACTACCGCGTCAACCGGCACACCATGGTGCACGAGCAGATGATGCGGTTCTTCCAGGGTTTCCGCCGCGACGCGCATCCGATGGCGGTGATGACCGGCTGCGTCGGCGCGCTGTCGGCGTTCTATCACGACTCCACCGACATCTCGGACCCGCATCAGCGCATGATCGCCTCGATCCGCATGATCGCGAAAATGCCGACGCTCGCCGCGATGGCCTACAAATATTCGATCGGCCAGCCGTTCATGTATCCGCGGAACGACCTCGACTACGCCTCGAATTTCCTGCGCATGTGCTACGCGGTGCCGACCGAGGACTTCAAGGCTAACCCGGTGCTGGCGCGCGCGATGGACCGCATCTTCATCCTGCACGCCGACCACGAGCAGAACGCCTCGACCTCGACCGTGCGGCTTGCCGGCTCATCCGGCGCCAATCCGTTCGCCTGCATCGCGGCCGGCTGCGCGTGCCTGTGGGGCCCGGCGCATGGCGGCGCCAACGAGGCCGCGCTCAACATGCTGGCCGAGATCGGCCGGCCCGAGCGCATCCCCGAATTCATCAAGCGCGCGAAAGACAAGACCGACTCTTTCCGCCTCATGGGCTTCGGCCATCGCGTGTACAAGAACTACGACCCGCGCGCGAAGATCATGCAGAAAACTTGCCACGAGGTCCTGACCGAGCTCGGCATCAAGGACGATCCGCTGCTCGACGTCGCCATGGAGCTCGAGAAAGTCGCGCTGCACGACGAGTATTTCCTCGAGAAAAAGCTCTACCCGAACATCGACTTCTATTCGGGCATCACGCTCAAGGCGATGGGCTTCCCCACCACCATGTTCACAGTGCTGTTCGCGGTCGCGCGCACGGTCGGCTGGATCGCGCAGTGGAAGGAAATGATCGAGGATCCGAAGCAGAAGATCGGCCGCCCGCGCCAGCTTTATACGGGCGCGACGCGGCGCGATTACATTCCGATCTCGCGGCGGAAATAATCTTTCAGAGCCAGGCGGACTTGGTGAGCTTGCCGTTCGGCGCGTTGCCGTTGAGCTTCGGCGCGCTGGCGCCGTCATAGGCCCACGTCACATAGGCGCCGCCCCAGCTAAAGCCGCCGCCGAACGCGGCGAGCAGCAGGCGATCGCCGGTCTTGAGCTTGCTCTCGTAATCCCACAAGCAGAGAGGGATCGTCGCGGTGGTGGTGTTGCCGTATTTCTGGATGGTGAACATCACCTTGTCGAGCGGCAGGCCGAGACGCTCGGCGGTCGTCTCGATGATGCGGCGGTTGGCCTGGTGCGGGACGACCCAGTCGATCATGTCGGCGCGCAGATTGTTGCGTGCCATGAGTTCGGTCGTCACTTCCGACATGCCGGCAACGGCGAACTTGTAGACCTGCGGACCTTCCTGATGGATGTAATGCAGGCGCTTGGCGACCGTCTCCGCGGTCGGCGGCATGCGGCTGCCGCCGGCCTTCTGATGCAAATGCTTGGCGCCGGAACCATCGGAACGCAAAACCGTGTCCATGATGCCGTTGCCGTTCGGGCTCGGCTCCAGCAGCACCGCCGCCGCGCCGTCGCCGAACAGCACGCAGGTCGCGCGATCGGTGTAGTCGACAATGGCTGACATCTTGTCGGCGCCGACCACGATCACCTTCTTGTAGGTGCCGGCGACGATGAACTGCTGCGCCGCCGTCAGCGCGTAGAGGAAACCCGAGCACGCCGCCTGCACGTCGAAGCTGCCGACCGAGCGGATGCCGACCATGTCGCAGATCAGATTGGCGGTGCAGGGATGCACGAAGTCCGGCGTCGTGGTGGCGCAGATCAAAAGCTCAATGTCTTCCGGCTTGGTTTTTGTTTTGGCGAGCAGCCCGCGCACGGCCTCCGCGCCCATATGCGAGGTGCCGAGCCCCTCGCCCTTGAGGATGTGGCGCTGCTTGATGCCTGTGCGCTCGGTGATCCAGGCGTCGGTGGTATCGACCATGCGCGCGAGGTCGGCGTTGGTCAGCACATCAGGCGGCAGGTAGCCGTGAACGGCGGTGATCGCGGCGCGGGTTTGGGGGGTCAACGGGCGGTTCCAGTTTCCAGCGATGGCGAAACGGCCATGAGGCCAGATTCACACTCCAAATTACGCCCTTGGCAGCTCCGGCGCTACTGCTCCCGGCGCCGCTTGGTTAAGACCACCAGCACATTCTAGCACGATTGTGGCGGCGCGGTCGCTGGCCGAAACACCGCCAATTTCCATGACATCGTCGAGGCGGGCGAAGGCCGAAAGCTGCCGCCGCCGCTCGGGGGTGTCGCCGAACAGCGGTAACAGCGACTCGGCAAGCCGCTCGGCCGTGCAATGCCATTGCAGGAATTCCGGCACGATGTTCTCGCCCAGCACCAGATTGGCGAGGATCGCCGACGGCGCGGTGATCATCAGTTGCCCGACCACGGCTTCCAGTGTCGATACTTTATAGGCCGCGACCATCGGCACCCCGGCGAGCGCCAATTCAAGCGTCGACGTTCCGGACTTGGTCAGCGCCGCCCGCGCCCTGCGAAAGGCGGCATTCTTCACGCCAGGGTCGGACACCACGCGGGCTGGAATGCTCCATTGGGCGACCGCCGCTCTCGCCACTTCCGCCACATGCTGCACCGTCGGCACGACAACCTCCAGTTCGCCCAGTTTTTCGCGCATGCGCGCAAGGGCCTCGCCGAACACGCCCTTCATCCGGCTGATTTCGCCGGTACGCGAGCCGGGCAGCACCAGAAGCAACGGCGGATCGGATTCCCGCCGCTGCATTTCCTCGACGTTCGGCCGCAGCTCCTGTACGCGCTCGCCCAGCGGATGGCCGACGTAATTCGAGGGCGGGCCGCCAAGCTGGCGCAACACCGCGGGCTCGAACGGCAGCAGCGCCAGCACATGATCGATGTAGCCGCGCATGGCGCGCGCGCGTCCGGGCCGCCACGCCCACACCGACGGGCAGACGTAATCGACGATCGGGATCTGCGGCGCCTGCCGCCGCACCCGGCGCGCAACGCGATGCGTGAATTCGGGGCTGTCGATGATCACCAGCACGTCGGGTTGCGCCGCGACCGCGGCATCGGCGGTCTGGCGGATGCGCCAAAAAATTTTCATTAGACGCGCGGGGATCGCGCCAAAGCCCATGATGGCAAGCTCGCCGAGCGGAAACAGGCTCGCGAGCCCCTGCTCCGCCATGTGACGGCCGCCAACGCCAGAAAATTTCACGCCGCCGGCGGTGCGCGCCTTGAGCGCGCGCATCAGCGCCGCGCCAAGCCGGTCGCCTGATTCCTCGCCCGCCACCAGAAAGACATGCAGCGTCATCGCACGGGTCCGGCGCTCACGCCGGCGACGAAGATTTTCGCATCGTCGGCGGCGGCAATCACGCGCTGCGGCTCCGCGATGATCGTTTCGCCGGCGGCAACCGCGATGCCGGCGAGACCGGCGCGCGCGACGCCTTCGACGGTTTGCGGGCCGATCGACGGCAGATCGAAGCGGCGATCCTGTCCGGGCTTGGGCGCCTTGATAAGCACGCCGCTTCCCACGGGCGTGCGAATGCTGCATGCCGCGCGCAATTCGGCGACGCGCGCGAGCATGCGATCGGTGCCTTCGATGGCTTCAACCGCCAGCACGTGCCGGTCGGACACGACGACCGCTTGTCCCACGTCATGCGGACCGGCCGCGTGGAGATAAGCAAGACCGGCGTCGATATCGCTGCGGTCGCGGTCGGACGGCTTGACGCTTCCGATCGCGCCTTCGGGAACGAGAATCTCCGGTGCGACTTCGTGGGCGCCGAGCAAGCGGAACCCGTGTTGCTCGAAAATAGCGCCGACGCCCGACAGCAGATGGTTGTCGCCCCCGCGAAACGCTCGCGCGATCTGCGGCAGCAACGTCAGTGTCTTGAAATCGAGCCGCAGTTGCCAGAACGCCGGGCGCACCAGCCCGCCGATGA
>JBAUHH010000474.1:0-8058 GCA_049680165.1 Pseudolabrys sp. | reverse complement strand
AGCTGAGCCTGGGGGTCGAGTACGATTACATCCGCCTTGATTCAGGCGGTTACCAACTCGGCGGTGGCACCGGCAGCTACGCGTGGAATGTCGCTGCGCGAGACGTGCATCTTTTGATGGCGAAGTTCAATTACCGGTTTGATTGGGTCCGGTAAGGGACGCTGGTGGCCTGATTTTTTGTGAAATTGGTCGGGGCGGCGAGATTTGAACTCGCGACCACCAGTCACCCAGACTGGTGCGCTAACCGGGCTGCGCTACGCCCCGACCGGACGGCGCGGACTATAGGGGCGAGGCCGAAAAGGCGCAATGTTCGGCGCTTATCGGTCGTCTTCTTCCGGTTGGTCGGGCTGTTGGTCGGCAGGGAGCAGGGCCGAACATCTCTTTCTTCCAGTCTTTCTTCCAGCACCAGAACAGTCTTGTTCGGGGTAACGGGCGGTTAATCGCGCTCGCCTAGATTTTGCGGTGGTTTCCACCAGCCGCCGGCCGCCGTTATGCGAATTTACAACGCGACCCTCAACACGATGCGTGGGCTCGCCTACGCCGCGAAGTCCGAGCGCGCGCCGCGCCAGGAGATGGCGATCCTTGCCGTTGCGCTTCCCTGCGGCATGCTGATCGCGCCGGGCGTCGCGTGGTACGTGGCGATGATCGCATCGCTGCTGGTGACGCTTGCGGTCGAATTGCTCAACACAGCGATTGAAAAACTGGCCGATCGCGTGACGACGAAACGCGACGCCAAAATCCGCGTGGCGAAGGATCTCGGATCGGCGGCGGTGTTCTGCGCGCTCTGCGTCGCCGGCCTGATCTGGATCGCGGCGGCGGCGGTCCGCTTCGACTTCTTGTGACGGCGCACCCGCTTAGGAAAACAACATGAACAATGCCGGCTCGATGCGAATGGCCGCCTATGCCGCGCGGCTGCTAGCGCTTGCGGCCTTCATCGTACTGACGAACGAAGGCTTCGTGCAGCGGATCGCGTTGCTGCACGACCAGGGCCGCTGGGTCACGCTCGTGGGCTTTCTCGGAATTTGGAGCCTGTCGCTCGCCGCGCTGCTGATCGCGGCGTTTCAACGCAATATCTGGGTAAGATGCGGTTGGGCGATCGTCATCGCGCTCACGACCGCTGCTGGCTTCACCTACCGGCACGCCAGTGGCTCCGAGCTCGGCATATTCGATGCGCTGTCTTTGTGGAACGCGCGGCACGAGGCGGCGCGCGCGGCGGCGTTCTATGCCACCGATCTTTATTGGTTCGCGCTAGTCTTTGCCGCGGGAATTGCCGCGATCGTGGTTCCGCCGGCGCCAAGTGTAGGATTCGTGAAACGCTGGCTCGCGCGGCTGATGTGGTTGCCGGCGGTGCCGGTCGTCGCCATCGCGGCAATCATTCTGTTCAAGGAAGGCGGCGGATCGGAAGTCCTTCCGACGCAATTCGCGCCGCTGTCGGTCGGCGCGGTGGTCGTGTCGAAGGTAACGATCAATCCGCTGCCGAAACGCCGCGCGGTGGCCTGGACCTGGCGCGGCCCCTTTGCGGTCGCAGCACCGCGCGCCGAAGTGCGCCCGCCGCGCGCGCCGGTCATCCGCGCCGCTCAGGTACGCCACATCGTGATGCTTATCGATGAAAGCGTGCGCGGCGATTACATCGACTGGACGCCCGGCAACCCCTACACGCCGGAGCTCGCGCGGCTCAAATCCAACTTCGTGAATTTCGGGCCGGCGGTCTCGGGCGGCAATTGCAGCCATTACTCCAACGCGATCTTGCGCTTCGGCGCCTCGCGCACGGCGCTTGGCCGCCCGGTGCTGACCAGCCCGACGATCTGGCAATACGCCAAGAAAGCCGGCTTCCGCACCGTCTACATCGACGCGCAGGCGGCGTTCAACCGCAATCCCGGCAAGCTACAGAACTTCATGACCGCGGAGGAGACGCGCGACATCAACGGCTTCAACGCGCTCGACGAGAAGATCGCGTCGCCTGATCTCGACGACCGCCTGCTCGACATCGTGCTCAAGGAGCTCAAATCCGACAAGCCGGTGTTCATCTACGCCAACAAGAACGGGGCGCATTTCCCTTACGATAACGGCTATCCGCTGTCCGCCCGCCAGTTCCGCCCGACCATGAGCGAGGCGCACAAGGACGAGACGCAAAGCCGCGTGAACTCCTTCCGCAACGTCGTGAAATGGTCGGTCGACCGCTTCTTCAAGCGGCTGTTCGACGAGGGCGTGCTCAAGGACACGGTCATCATTTACACGTCCGATCACGGGCAGAATTTCAATCCCGAGCGGCTCACGCATTGCACAGTCGAGGACCCGGATCCGCGCGAGGGCCTGGTGCCGTTGTTCGTCACCACCGACAACAAGGAACTCAAATCCCGGTTTGCCGATGCGGCGAAGGCGAGCATGGGACACGCCAGCCATTTTTCGATTGTGCCGACGGTGCTGGAGCTGCTCGGCTACGGCCACGAGGACATCGAGAAGATTTACGGCGAGTCGCTGCTCGAGAAGGATGCGCGGCCGCCGGCGTTCACCACCGGCGATATTTTCGGGCTGTTCTCATCGAAGGTGCGCTGGCATCCGCTTGATCTGACCAAGTCTTATCTAGAGCCGGCGGCGGTCTCGCTAGGCGCGCAGTCGAGCGTGTCGGTGCGCGATCCCAAGGCGAGGAAGACGGTCGTCCGCTAAGTCCTGGATAGGGTGAGCTGCTGGCGCCGGTAGTTCGCGGTCGCCGCGAACAGGCCCCATACGATACCCATCAAAAGGAAGAAGTGCCGCCAGTGATCGGTGTCGATCACGGCGCCTTCCAGCACGTTGCCGGTGAAGGCGGCGAATGCGGTCACCAGATAAGGCTGCCAGGGCGTGCGGATAAAGGCGCTGCGGAGCGCGACGGCGAGCGTGGTCAGCACCAAAAGAATATAGCTCATGCCGCCGACCCAGCCGTAAACCAGAAAGCCTTGCAGATAGACGTTGTGCTGCTGCAGTCCATGCGCGCGCGAAAATCCGAACGGGCCCATGCCGTTCGGAAATTTCAGCAGCGCGGCGAGCGCCAGTTCCTGCAACCGGAAACGGCCGCCCTGGCCGACGTCATAGGACTGGATCGCATGTGCACGGATTTCGAACATCTGGTGCACCGAGCTTAGCGACAGCAGGAACACGACCAGCACGGCGAGCACGAACAAGCCGATGAGGCAATAGCTGAGGATGCGGAACCGCACCTGCGGCGTCGGCGCGCTGGCGATGAAAATAGCGAAGCTGATGAGGGTGGCGACCGAAAAGCTGAACCAGGCACCGCGCGAAAAACTCAACAGCAGGCCGATGAGCAAAATGCCGAGCAGGCCGAGATCGAACACGCGAATGCCGCGGTAGACGATGCGCGTCATGATGATGAGCGCCGGCCAGATCAGGTAGGGCGCGTAGACGTTCGGATCCTTGAACATACCCATCGCGCGGTCGTTCTGGGTGAACAAGTCGTAGGCGTGCGGGAATAGGTGGAAGTAGCCGGCGATGCCGCATAAAGCGGTGACGACGGCGCTCGCAATATAGGCGGCGCGCATGGCCGCAAGCCGCGGCATCGAATTTTGCGCGAACAGGCAGGCGAAGACCACCGCGGCGAAGAAGAGATAGACCGAGGTCGCGGCGTATTGGATCGTCAGATCTTGTTCCGGCACGTTTAGCAGGGCCATCAGGCCGGCGACGTTCCAGACCAGCAGCAACAGGAAGAGCGGCACGATTCTGCGCTCGAAGCGCACGCCGGCGATCAGGCAGGTGACGGCAAGCGGAGCGATCAGGAAGTCGTGCGGCGACGGCTCGATGAACGCAACCGAGCTCGTCAGCATGGTCACGAACAGGACGATCAGCAGGAGGCGTTCGGCAAATGGCGCGGCTTGCGCCGGCGCGGCCGCCGGCGGCATGTGAGCCGGGCCGCTAAGCGCGATGTCCCGGGCGGTGATCAATAGGCATTCTCGGTCTTGAGCAGCGCCAGCGGAGTGGTCGCGACAATGTAGAGGTCGAACAGAACCGACCAGTTCTCGATGTAATAAAGGTCGTGCTCGACGCGGCGCTGGATTTTCTCATGCGTGTCGGTTTCGCCGCGCCAGCCGTTGATCTGCGCCCAGCCGGTGATGCCGGGCTTCACGCGATGACGCGCGTAGTAGCCGTCGACCGCCTCGTCGTAGAGCCGCGCTTCCGCCTTGGCGTTGACCGCATGCGGGCGCGGGCCGACCAGCGACAGGTTGCCCTTGAACACCACGTTGAAGAGCTGCGGCAGCTCGTCGAGGCTTGCTTTGCGGATGAAACGGCCGACGCGGGTGACGCGCGGGTCATCCTTGGTGACGAGCTTGCTCGCGGTGGCGTCGGTCTTGTCGACATACATCGAGCGGAACTTGAAGACTTCGATCAAGTCGTTGTTGAAGCCGTAGCGCTTCTGCTTGAAGAAAACGGGGCCGCGGCTGTCGAGCTTGATGGCGAGCGCGATCAGCAGCATCAGCGGTGCGGCGGCGAGCAGCATCAGCCCGCCGATGATCTTGTCGAATAGCCATTTCATCACGACGTCCCAATCCGCGATCGGGCGGTCGAACACGTCGAGCACCGGCACGCTGCCGATGTAGGAGTAAGAGCGCGGACGGAACTGGAGCTTGTTGGCGTGCGCGGCAAGACGAATATCAAGCGGCAGCACCCACAGCTTCTTGAGCATTTGCAGGATGCGCGTTTCGGCCGCGATCGGCAGCGAAAAGATGACGAGATCGACGCGCGTGCGGCGGCCGAACTCGACCAGATCGTCGACGCTGCCGAGCTTGCGGTGGCCGGCGCAGTCGGCATTGGCGCGCGCGTCGCCGCGATCATCGAACACGCCGATGATTTCGACGCCGGTATCCTTCTGACGGCGCAAGGCCTCGATGACGCTGGTGCCGGCATCGCCGCCGCCGACGATCACGGTACGCCGGGCGAGGCGGCCTTCGCGCGTCCAGCGCCGCACCAGCAGGAACAGGATGCGGCGCGAGACAATCAGGCTGATGAGGCCGAGCGCGTAAAAGCTGCCGAGCCAGATGCGCGAAAAATGATCGCCGAATTTTGCAAAGAACGACGCGCCGATGACGATCAGGAATACCACCGACCAGGCCGAAGCAAGCCGCATGTATTGCTTCTCGTGGCCGCGGAAGGCCTGCACCTGGTAAATGTCGGCGACCTGAAACGCCAGCATCGAGAGCGCGGCGACGGCTGCGATGGCGCCGATGTAAAGCCAGTCAATGCCGTAAGTGGGAAATAGATAGACGGCGTAGACGGTGAGGCCGACAACGGCGATCAGGGCAAGCTCGATCATGCGCACGAAGCCGGCGAGCACGATCGGCGACATCGGCGGCGCCGCATGCGTCGCCGCGACTTCGAGCGCTTCGGGCGACAGAGTGATGGGCTTGCGCGCGCCCTGCGCGCTGCGGCTGCCGGCGCGCAAGCGATCGATGACCGCGGTCGCGGCCGAAGCGCTCACCGTTGCGGGAACTTCCGTGTCGATCATCGTGTACGCCAACTACAACCGCTCACGCGCCCCGCGCGGCGGTTCTGACCCTGATGCCGAGGTAATTTCTAGGTAAAGAACCTCAAGAAATGCTTATCGGGATGCTCAAGGAGTGCTTAACGGCGCGGGTTTTTCACGTGAAATGCCTCCACGGCAACCGCATAGGCTTCGAGCACGCCATCGACCATCGCCTTGACAGTGAACGAGGCGGCGACGCGCTCCTGGAGCTTGCGCGCCCGCTCCGATGCGGCGGCAGGATCGTCCAACGTGTGCGTCAGGGCGGCTGCCAAGGCATTCGCGTCGCCGGGCGGTACCAGGGTATCGGTATAAGGTCCGAAAATTTCAGGGATTCCGCCGACGCGGGTTGCGATCAGCGGTTTGGCGGCTGCCGCGGCTTCCAGCACCACGTAGGGCAGGGATTCCGCACGCGACGGCACCACCATGACGCGGCCCTGCGCCTGCGCCTGGCGCGCCGGCATCGCCGGCATGAAGCGGACGCTAGCGGTCAGGCCGAGGCGGGCGACCTGGTCGACGAAAAGTTGGCGGTCCGCGCCGTCGCCAATCAAGGTTGCGGTTAAAGCGCGGCCCTGCTGGCGCAGCAGTGCGAGCGCGTCGATCAGGACGTCGATGCCCTTGAGGATCCGCAATTCGCCCATGAAAACGACGTCGCTGGCGTCCGGCGCCAGGCTGACCGGCTCGAATTCCGATGGCGATACGCCGTTATGGACGACGCGGACGATGCCGCGCGGCTCGCCGATGGTGGCGCGGAATTTGTCGGCGCTGAACTGGCTTTCGAACAGGAAGAGATCGCCGCGCGGCATCAGGAGACGTTCAGTAAAGAGGTAGAACTTTCCCGCAAGTGATTGATCGCCAAAGACGAGCGTGCCGCCATGCGGGGTATAGGCGCGCACGGCGCTTTTGCCCGAGGTGAGGCGCGCGTAGGCGCCGCCCTTGGCGCCGTGGCCGTGCACGATATCGGCGGCGGTCTCCCGCACGCGGCCTTTCACGTGCGCCGCGGCGCTGAAATCGCCCGGTCCGGCGTGGCGCGGCATCGCAATGCGGGTGAGGCCAAGCGCGAGCCTGGGCGCGAGATCGCGGAAAACCTCGTTGGCGCGCGCCCCGCCGGTGCTGCTGTCGGCGATCAGGCCGACGCGGTGGCCGCGCGCGATCTGCTCCTGCGTGAGATCGACGACATGCCGGAACAGCCCGCCGACCGGCGCGCGAAGGACGTGCAGGATTTTGAGCGGTGGCACGTGTTGCTGCTGCCCGGCGCCGATGACTAAGCTTCAGGCGGATTAGGCGGCCTCGTGGTTAACAAAACCTGACCGGGGCGGCCAAAGCGCGAAAAGTTAACGCAGAAGCAACCATAATGGTTTGTCATCGCACTGGCGTCACAGGGTCGTGCGTTGGAGTCGCGAATGGTGTTTCGGAGAAGGTCGAAAAGCGCGCCGGTGGTGGCGCCTGTGGCGACGCCATTTGCGGCGGACGGCGAACCCGACATGCGCGGGCTCGGCCGTGTTGTGTGGCAGAAGAAGCGCCGGATTCTCACCTTCACGCTGCTCGTCACGCTTGCCACGTTCGCAGTGGTCAACGCCATGGCGCCGCGCTACCGCTCGGAAGCGCGCATCCTGCTTGAGGCGCGGGAAAACGTTTTCCTGCGCGCGGAGGCCGACAAGAACGGCGACCGCACCGCGCTCGATCCGGAAGCGGTGACCAGCCAGCTCCAGCTCGTGCTGTCGCGCGATCTCGCGCGTGCGGTGATCAAGAAGGAAAAACTCGCAGACCTGCCGGAATTCGATCCGACCATCGGCGGCATGGCGCCGCTCAAGGCGGTGCTCGGGCTGTTCGGAATCGGGCGCGATCCGGCGAGCATGTCGCAGGAAGAGCGCACGCTCGAATCCTATTACGACCGGCTCAACGCCTACGCGGTGGACAAATCGCGGGTGATCGCGATCGACTTTAATTCCGCCAACCCCGATCTCGCCGCGCGCATCGCCAACACAATCGCCGAAACTTACCTCAACATGCAGCAATCGGCGAAGCAGGATCAGACCCGCGCCGCCAGCCAGTGGCTCGCCGGCGAGATCAACAATATGCGCAGCAAGGTGGCGGACGCCGAGGCGAAGATCGAGGCGTACCGGTCGAAGTCGAATTTGTTTGCCGGCTCCAACAATTCATCGCTGTCGAGCCAGCAGCTCACCGAAATCAATTCGCAGATCGCGACCGCGCGCGGCCAGAAGGCGGATCTGGAGGCGAGGGCGCAGCAGCTTCGCTCCATGCTGCGTACCGGCACCACGATCGAATCGTCCGACATCGCCAATTCCGACACCATCCGCAGACTGGTCGAACAGCGCGCAGCGCTGCGCGGGCAGCTCGCCGAGCAATCGTCGACCTTGCTCGACCAGCATCCGCGCATCAAGGAACTCAAGGCGCAAATCGCCGAAGTCGAAGGGGCGATCCGCGTCGAGGGTGGGCGCCTCACGGCGCAACTCGACAATGACGCCAAGGTGGCGGGCGACAGGCTGGAGACGCTGACCGCCAGCCTCAACACGGTCAAGAAACAA
>JBAUHH010000473.1:0-2313 GCA_049680165.1 Pseudolabrys sp. | reverse complement strand
GCATAAGGCAAAGCAAGCCTAGCGATCAGAGCGGCACTTCCTAATGAAAACGGTTCTCATTCTGTCGCGCGGTGCGCGGCTCTCGGCCACGTTCGGGCATCTCGCGCGCGAGCTCGGCAGGAAGCATCGCGTGATCGTCGTGTTCCGCATCTGGAACGAGGCGACCGCGCACGATCCGGCGGACTGGGTCGGCATCGATAATCTCGTCTCCTACGATCTTCGCGAAGAGACGAAGAGGCGCGCGACCGGCGACCTCAAGGCGCGCGCGCAGGAGATCGAAAGGAAAATCAATCTGACCGCCTGTCAGAGCGCGGCGAATTATCTGCTCTACCGGCGCTTCTCCAGGGACTACTTCGGCACATGGAGCGGGCTCTACGACAGCGAGCGGGAAATTCTGGAGGAGTTCGTCGGCTCGCATTCGCTGATCGCCGAGATTTTCGAGAAGCACAGACCGGACCTCGTCTTCTGCGAGACACCGGACCTGATTTCGCATCGCGTGGCGCAGGCGGTCGCGCTCCAGCACGGCGTGTTCACGCTC
Organism: Pseudolabrys sp.; assembly: GCA_049680165.1. Classification (GTDB taxonomy): domain Bacteria; phylum Pseudomonadota; class Alphaproteobacteria; order Rhizobiales; family Xanthobacteraceae; genus Pseudolabrys. The sequence continues at coordinate 1,775 of JBAUHH010000473.1, read as the reverse complement.
GGCTTTGCGTTCAACAACCTCTTCGGCGACGGGCTCGTTAATTTCACCTTCGGCTGCAACTACCGCAATCCGGTGCTGGAATATTTCTATCGCAACGCCAGCGAGATTTCGGACGCCGCACGCGCGAAGGCCGATAAGCTAGCGGAAAGGCTCGCGCGCGGGCAGGTGCACGAGGCCGGCTATATCCGCGAATACAAGCAGACTATCGGCGGGCAGCGCGCCGGCGCGCTCAAGCGCGTGGCCGCCCGCGTGTCGTCGGCGCTGGGCGTCTGGGAGCTCGTGCTTGCAGGAAAGCGCGCGCTGGTGGCATCACGCAACAGGCGGTGGCTCAACCGCCATCTCAAGCGGGAAATTCCCGCCGGGCCTTATGTCCTGGTATCGCTGCATTACCAGCCGGAGGCGTCGACGTGTCTCGCCGCGCCGCGCTGGGTCGACCAGGACAAGATCGTCGAGCAACTTGCCATCAACGCGCCCGCCGGCATTCGCATCGCGGTGAAGGAAAACCCGCGCAAGTTCGGACTGCGCGGGAAAGACTATTTTGCGCCGCTGAAGGATTTCCAGAACGTCGATCTTCTTCATCCGCTGGTGCCGAACGAGAAGCTAATCCGCAACGCCAGCGCGATCCTGTCGATCACCGGCACGGTCGGCATCGAAGGCATCGCGCTCGGCAAGAAAGTCGGCATTCTCGGACGCCCGTCCTACGACGTGTTTGAGGGCGCGCGCAAACTCGATGCGCCGGAAGAGATTTTCATGCATCTCGCCGACCCGTCGTGGAAGCCGGAAGCGATGCGCGATGAGCGCCGCGCCTTCCTTGCGGCGATGGCGGAAGCGACCTTCGTCTTCGGCAAGCCGCAAAAGGGCGATCCGTGGCCGCGCCCGGAAGACGCCGGGCCCAATCTCGCCCGCGCGCTCGACGGCTTTCTCGCGTTTCTCGACCGCACGCAATTCAAGCCGTCGCAATTATCGCCGGCGCTCTGAACAAACCGAATACCGTGCTCGAAACCCTGAAACGATGCTGGCAACTCGCGCCGCCGCGCATGCGGCGGACGTGGTGGGTACTGGTGCTGTTCAGCGTCGTCAATGCGGCGCTGGAGATCGTCGCGGCGCTGGCGATGGTCATTCTGATGGCGCATCTCGCCGGCAGCGCGATCCCGAAGATGGGCGCAGCACGCGGCGTGATGCAGGCGCTCGACCTGCAATCGCAATCGGGCGTGCTGCGGCTGTGCCTGGCGCTGGCGGCGATCTTTGCGGTCAAGTACGCGGTCGCGTGCTTCATCGCCGTGCTGCAAATCCGCCTGCCGCTCACGGCAGGCAACGATCTCGCCGGCCGCCTGTTCAGGCTTTATTTGCTCGCGCCCTATGAATTCCATCTGCGGCGCAATTCCGCCGAGACGATCCGCAACCTGAATTCATCGGTCGATGCGCTTTATCGTGTGGTGGCGCCGTCGGCGCTGGCGATCTTCTCGGAATCGGTGACGGTCGCCGCCATGCTGGCGCTGCTGATCGTCACCGCGCCGGTCGAAAGCATCATCATCGGCGCGGTCGCGTGCGGATTGATGTTCGGCTTCTATTCGTTCTTCCACAAGCGGCTGCTGTTCTGGGGCCAGCGCGTGCAAGCCCTGAGCCGCGACGCGATCATGCACGCGCGGCAGAGCCTCGACGGCATCAAGGAAGTACGTGTGTTCGGCCGCGAGCAGACGTTCTGGCAACGCTATATGAACGAGCGCACTGCGCTGACACAGATTCTGATGCGGCAGGCGCAGCTCCAGCAGGTC
>JBAUHH010000472.1:0-6937 GCA_049680165.1 Pseudolabrys sp. | reverse complement strand
CGCTTCGTGCGCAACGTGCTCGTTGCCATCGGCAACTCCGCCGACGCAACGCTCGCGAGCGAAGCGCAACGCCTGCTCGACGACGCCTCGCCGCTGGTGCGCGGCGCTGCGGTGTGGGCGTTGTCGCGGCTGGTGGGAAAGGATGAACTTGCGGCAATGAGGCGGGAAGATGCCGACCCGGAAGTTAATGAGGAGTGGGAAACCGCATTGGTCTGAGCCGCGATGGATTTGGCCGATTACGTATGTGTCAGCTCATTCAGGCAACTCGGCCTTGCGCAATCCGGCTAGCAGCCGCTCCCGGTCCTGCTTACGGCGCAAAGGATAATAGTCGCGCAGTTTATCGATGCTGACTTCGGGATCGACACGAAAATAGGCCGCGAGCGCGTGCTTTGCCTCCCCGCGCCGCCCCAGCATCGCATTTGAGACAATCGCCATTCGCAATGCCGGCAACCAGTTGGGTTTCAGTCGCAGCGCCAGCGCCGCCCAGCGAGCCGACTCTTCATCACGGCCGGCCATGAAGTGCGCAAATGCCATGGCGCTTTGGGTGAGAAAAACGCGGGTATCGAGCGGATTGAGCAGAATCGCCTTGTTCAGACTTTCGATGGCACCCTCGGGATCGCCGGCGTAGCCGCGAACCCAACCGCTTCGTTGCCAGGCAACTGCCAAGTTGACGTCCAGTTCGAGGGCGCGGTCGATCAGCGACAGTGCGCGATCGACGTCCCTGAAAAAATAGGCATGAACGTGCCCAGCCCAGCACAACGCCACGGCATCGTCATTGCCGATTTCCGCCGCCCGTTCGATCAGGCGCGCAATTTCCTTTTCGTCGAACGTCGTTGCCCAGCCATTGGCTTTGGCAAACTGATAACAGGAAGCGGCGAGTCCGTAAGGAGTCGAAAAATCGGGAGCCTTTTGCATCGCGGCGTAGAAGTGCCGCAATGCCTCCGCATTATCGTCCTTGCTCCAGCGGTTCCAGTTCGCTAGTCCGCGAAGATAGAGATCGTAGGCCGCGAGATCCCCGGTCGCGCGCAGCTTGGCGCGCTCGATCTCGGCCTTCTCGACTTGCGGTGCGATGGCTCCAACCACGCGCGCGACGATTTGATCCTGCACGGCAAACACATCGGAAACGTCAACGTCGAACTTGTCGGCCCACAAGTGACGGCCCGATGCCGCTTCGATCAATTGTGCGCTAAAGCGCATGCGGGCGTCAGAGCGGCGCACGCTGCCTTCGAGCACGTATTGCACTTTGAGCTCACGCGCGACCCGCCCGAGATCGACCTGCTGCCCTTTATAGGCGAAGGACGAATTCCGGGCGATGACAAACAGCGCGCGATTGCGCGACAGCGCGGTGATGATGTCTTCGACGACGCCGTCGGCAAAATAGTCCTGATCCGGAGCTTTGCTCAGGCTCCAGAACGGCAGCACTGCAATCGATGGGCGATTGCCGGCACTGGCGTATACCTCGGCGCCAGGGACGGATTTGTCTTGCTCTTCGCGAACGATTCCAACGAACCGCACACCCTTGCGGTGCAACGTTTTGATGAGCCGCTGCTCGCTGCCGCTGTCGCTCAGCGCGGACCGCGCGGCGTTGATGCGTGTGCTCAGGGCCGATTCGGAAACAATGCGGCCCTGCCACACCGAAGTGAGGATATCGTCCTTGCCGACAACGCGATCGCGGTTTCGTATGAGATAGAGCAACAGGTCGAAGACCTGGGGTTCAACCGGAACCGGCCGTGCTCCGCGAAACAGTTCGCGGCGATCTGCATCCAGCGCATAATCATCGAACAGGTAGCGCACGTTGCATTCCGACCGGGAAACCCCGGCGCAGGCTAGCACAGCACGCTTTGCGGAAAATCAAGAAATTCTTGACCGAAAGATAAGGTCTCCTGAAGGCTTGGCGGCGCAACATCGGCCATCATCGGCGCCAAATCGAACCAGCCGTGGCCGCGCAAAGCGCAAACCGCAATTAGGGGAGCCGATGACGATGTTATTCAAGAGTGCCGCGATAGCATTTTGGCTGACCATAGCTCTAGCGGCAGCGGTGATGCCCTCGGCGGCATTGGCGGAGAAATTCGTGGTGACGCCAATCGCCGAAAAGAAGATCGCGGAGCTGCCCCCTGGTCCGCTGTTCTGGCAAATCGAAACCTTCCCTACTCTGGCGCAGGCACAGGCTGCGGCGGGACCGACATCATTGGCCGCCGAGGTCTCTGGGAAGATTTGGCTGTTCACGCTCGGTGCCAAGGGCGCAGCCGGACACGGAGGAACTCACGTTACAGAGATCGGCCCTGTGCCTCGCATTACAGCGCCGGAATATCTCTTGCGCATCAACCATGCAAAAGGTTCGCCGGGCGCCAAGACACCGGTGCATTCGCATCCCGGCTCCGAGACCTTTTACGTGTTAAAGGGCCGGCTTGGACAAAAGACGCCGCATGGCGTGAGTTACGCTGACGCGGGCCAGTCGATGACAGGACATGGTCCGGGAATGCCGATGGAGGTATTCAGCGCGGGCACTGTCGATCTCGATCAGTTGGTCATGTTTTTCGTGGATGCGACCAAGCCGTTCTCCGTGCCTGCCAAATTTCCCTGAACCGCTAATGGTCACGGGGCCAAAGCAGCGCTGACTTAAAGCTCCGCCACCGCCGCGATCAGCCGCTCAATGTCCTCCGGACGCGACAGCCGGTGGTCGCCGTCCTTGATCAACGTCAGCACCACGTCGTCGCGCGCAAAGCGCGAGACCAACTCTACCGCGTGGTCCCACGGCACGTCCGCATCCTGCACGCCTTGCAGGATGCGCACCGGGCAACCGGTCTCGATCAGGCCGCCGAGCAGAAGGTGCTTGCGCCCGTCCTCGATCAGTCCGCGCGTGATCGGATAGCCGCCCTCGTCGTAGTCCGATGGTCTTACCCACACGCCCTTGCTTTCGATCTCAGACCGGATCGCCGGCGAAAACTGCTTCCACATCAGTTCCTCGGTGAAATCGACGGCTGGCGCGATCAGCACCATGCCGGCGATCGGCGCCGCGCCTTTCTTGTCCTTGAGCGCGCGCGCCATGAGCAGCGCCAGCCAGCCGCCCATCGACGAGCCGATCACGATCTGCGGGCCGCGGCATTCCTGGCAGAACACCGCGACGCTTTCCTCCAGCCAGCGGCCGATAGTGCCATCGTTGAATTGGCCGCCGGATTCGCCGTGGCCGGAATAGTCGAAGCGCGTGCAGGCCCGCCCCTGCGCCTCCGCCCAGCGGTCGAGCGCCTCGGCCTTGGTGCCCTTCATGTCGGACTTGAAACCGCCGAGCCAGAACAGGCCGGGGCCGTTGCCCTCGCGCACCCGCATGGCGATGGGGCGCGCATTTCCGCCCGTTCCTATCGTCAGCGTTTTCAGGCAAGACTCAACCATGCGCTCGACTCACGGAAGCCGAAATCCGGGAACCTTGTCGCCGCAACGCGGGCCTCAGCGCAAGGGAAACTTCGCGCCACTGCGGCCCGCGCCGCCGCGCGCAAGGCCACGCACGCTCTCCGGCGCGACCATTCTGCAAATCGTGCCGGCGCTGCGCGACGAGCCGGCCGGACATGCCGCTGTCGACATTGCGCTCGCGCTATTGCAATCGGGCGCGCGCGCCGTCATCGCGGGTGAAGGCGGGCCGCTGGTCGGCGAATTGCGCGCGCTCGGCGGCGAATGGCTGCCGATGGTGAGCGACACGGTCAATCCGCTGCGCTTGAAGAAAAATGCGCGCACGCTCGAAAACATGATCGCGGCCGAGCGCGTCGACATCGTTCATGCGCAAAGCGCGGGCGCGGCGTGGAGCGCGCTGTCCGCCAAGTCTCGTTTGCCGGTGCGCCTTGTCACGTCGTTCCCGGACCAGCTCGCCGCCGATACGCGGCTCGGCACCATGTTCCGCCGGTCGCTCGCGCGCGGCGACCGCGTGATCGCGCCGTCGAGCTTCATCGCGCAGGCGATGATGGAGCGCTACAAGATCATGCCGGAGCGCATCAGCGTCATTCCGCGCAGCGTCGACACCGGCGCGTTCAATCCTGCGCGCATGACGCCGGAGCGGATCGCCGCGATGCGCCGCGCCTGGGGCGTGCTGCCGCAATTCCGCGTCGTGCTGATCCCCGGCCGCATCGCGCCGTGGAACGGGCAACTGGTAATGGCCGACGCGGCACGGCTGCTGGTCGGCGGCGGCGAGCGCAACGTCGCCTTCGTGTTCGCCGGCGACGATCGTTCGCAACCGCGTTATGTGCGCGCATTCAGGCGGCGCGCGCACATGCAGCGCGTCGACACGCTGTTCCGCATGACCGGCTATATCGCCGACATGCCGGCAGCGCTGGCGGCCGCCGATGTCGTCGTGGTGCCGGCGATGGAGCCGCCTTTGTCGGGCCGCGCGGTCGCGGAGGCGCAGGCGATGGGCCGCCCGGTCGTCACGCACGCGGTCGGCGTGCTGCCGGAAAACGTGCTGGCGCCGCCGCGCATGCCGGACAACCTGCGCACCGGCTGGGTGGTGCGACCCGGCAATATTGGCGAACTTGCACAGGCGATGGCCGCCGCGCTCGCGCTCGATCATGTCGCATACGAGGCGCTGGGCGCCCGCGCGCGCCAATACGCCGAATTCGTTTTCTCGCGCCAAAGCGTTGCCGAAGCCATCCGCGGCGTTTATACGTCGCTTCTGGCGCGCGACGCCTGAGCTTCAGGCGGATCATAAAAGACAGCTAAAGTTGTCCGCGCCGCGCGGGAATTCGGGGGCAAAGTTCGTGTGTACGGTCTTCGGCGCAATGCCGGTGGCCGCTCTCGTCGAGGTCGGTGGTAATGTCGAGTTTTTCTGCACCTGATCTGAATACCTCGTCGCGACCGAAATCGCGCGCCCGCGCTCTCAAAGATACCACGCAAGAACGCTCCAGCGAAAAAACGCCGTTGCGCGATCCGATCGTCGCGCTGATGGTCGCGCCGACGCTCGACGTCGGCGCCGCCGATGCCGGCGTAGTGTCGCTGGTGCGCACGCTCGGCAATGCCGGGCATCATGCGATCGTCGTCGCGCGCGCCGGACGGCTGGTCGCCGAAGTAACGGCCGCCGGTGGCGAATTCATCTCGCGCGACATGGAGAGCAAAAATCCCGCCGTCATCCTGCGCAACACACTGGCGCTGATGCGGCTCGCGCGCGAACGCCAGTGCGACGTGATCCATGCGCATGGCCGCGCCGCGGCGTGGAGCGCGTATCTTGCCGCGCGCCTTGCCGGCATTCCGTTCGTGACCAGCTGGTACAAAGGCTTTCGCGAGCAGAACATTTTCAAGCGCTATTACAACGGCATCATGGCGCGCGGCGAACGCGTGATTGCCGGCAGCGAGCAGATCGCGCAATTGATCCACGAACGCTACCGCACGCCGTGGGAGCGCATCGCGGTCGTGCCCGCGACCATCGATCTTGAGGAGTTCGATCCGGCGAACGTCGCGCGCGACCGCATCGAGACGGTGCGCGCGGCCTGGGGCATCAGACGCGATACCAAGGTGATCCTCGTCGTCGGGCGCATCCTGCGCCGCAAGGGCCATCACGTCGCGGTGCGCGCGGTGCAGCGACTCAAGGACATGGGGCTGAAAAACTTCCTCTGCGTCTTCATCGGCGAGGACCGCGGCCGCACCCATTACACCGGCGAGCTGTGGGATCTGGTGCTGGCGACCAATACCGTCGACGTTATCCGCATGGCCGCGCCGGTGAGCGACATGCCCGCCGCATTCGCGACCGCCTCGGTCGTCGTGTCGGCCGCCGTCCAGCCGGAAGGCGTGCAGCGCGCGGTGCTGGAGGCACAGGCAATGGCGCGGCCGGTGATCGTTTCCGATCTCGGCGCCGGCCCTGAAGTGGTGCTGACGCCCCCGGCGGTGCCGGACAACCGCATCACCGGCTTGCGCTTTACCACCGGCGACGATGCGGCGCTGGCGGCCGCGCTGTTACGGCTGTTTTCCATGCCCGAACCTACCCGGCGGGCTATCGGCGCGCGCGGCCGTGACTGGGTTCTTGGCCACTTCAACGCCACGGCAATCGCCGACCAAACCCTGAAGCTGTACGGTGAAATCGCCGGGCGCTCGCACCGTGCAGGTTAAAATCGGAGCAATTTGAACAATTTGCGGTTCCTCCGGTTGTGCTTGTGGACAGCCGGAAGCGGATCGGCGTTGACTTATCCGCGGTTTCTACCAATCTTTAGCCGTCCGAGTAGCGGTCGACCGCGAAAGGACTGTCGCAACAGCACAAGGAGAAGAAAGCCATTCGTCGTCCGATGAAGTCCGCGCAGCCCGTTCAGAAGGACGGCCCGCGCATCAACGAGGAGATCCGAGCTCGCGAAGTACAGTTGATCGATAATACCGGCGACAACAAAGGTGTCGTCGATTTCCAGACCGCCATGGGCATGGCCGAAGCCGCCGGGCTGGATCTGGTCGAGATTTCCCCCAACACCACACCGCCGGTCTGCAAGATCCTGGATTTCGGCAAGTACAAATACCAGGCGCAGAAGAAGGCGGCCGAAGCCCGCAAAAAGCAGAAAGTCGTCGACATCAAGGAGATCAAGCTCCGGCCGATGATCGACGATCACGATTACGACGTGAAGATGCGTTCGATGAAGCGCTTCTTCGAGGAAGGCGACAAGGTGAAGGTGACCTTGCGTTTCCGGGGCCGTGAAATGGCGCACCAGGAGCTCGGCTTCCGGCTGCTCAATAGGGTGAAGACCGACACCGGCCCGATGGCCAAGGTCGAATCGGAGCCGCGCTTCGAGGGCCGCCAGATGATCATGGTGCTGGCGCCGCGCTGAGTATCGTCAATCAATTCCGGATAACGCGCCGCCCGAAGGGGCGGCGCTTTTTTTCAGCGGCGCTCGGCCTCCCAGTGCCCGGAGCAGGCGCCCGCATTGCCTTGCCCCTGCCACGTGCCGGCGCCGGCGGCGGCCGACAGGCGGCCCAAGCC
>JBAUHH010000471.1:0-8158 GCA_049680165.1 Pseudolabrys sp. | reverse complement strand
GTCGTCACCCGCAGCTATGCTACCGGCAACGTCAATTGCGGCGGCGATGCCTGCTACGCTGGCGGCTCGTCGGCAACGACAACGGCGTCGTCGCCTTTTCCTTTGCGACCGGGTCGGTCGTTAGCAGCGGCTCGGACTTTAACTTTGCCGGCGGCCTGATCGGATATGATTCCAACACCGGCGCCGGACCGACCCACCAGTCCTTCGCGCTTGGCCGGGTGTTCACCGCAAGCGGCATCCACGGCGCTGCCGGCGGACTCGCCGGACAGTCTTTCGCGTCGACCACCGACCAAACTTACGCCGCGGGCTCCGTCGGCAGCAGCGGCGGCGCAGCTGCCGGCGGCCTGATCGGCTCTCAGCTTACAGGATCGACCGTCACCAATTCGTACTGGGACACTCAGACGTCCGGCCAGACGACGAGCGTCGGCGGAGTCGGCAGGACGACCGGGCAGTTGCGCGCCCATCTGTCGCCTGGTTTCGGAAACAGCTGGAGCATCGCGACGATGCGCAGCTTCCCGTTCCTCACCGATCCGCAAATCGACTTTAACGCGCCGCTGGCGACGCTCGTGCACAACAACACGCTTTTCACGTTCCTGCCGATCGGCCAGCTCGATCCCTCGAACTACATCGGCAAGCCCACGCACACCGACCAGGCCTCGCTCGCTACGGTCTACACCATGATCGCGCGCGCGGTGAGCATCAGCGACGATGTTGCGTCACTGGCGAATGTGAAAATCAACAAGTACTTCTGGCACGACCACACCAGAACGACGACCTATGCCGGCCCGGTGACGGCGCACGCGACGCTGGGCACGCTCGCCACCATTCCGGCCGCCACGCCGCTTGGCCGGGCGAACGTCGTCGGCCAGCTGAATGCGGGGCGTCTCGTCATCCTGCGCGGCACGTACAAGACGGGGAAAACGACGACCGCGACGCACTACATGCTCGGTACGATGTACGTGCCCGGCGCGAAAAGCCGCGTCATCGCCGACGATCCCTATACCGGCCGGCAGGTCTATATCGACGTGACGACGAAAACGGTCGTTTCGCCGGCGCGCTTTCCCCTCGCCCATTTCACGGTCGACGGCTACCAGCCCGTGACGCTGCAATAAGAGGGGCTTGAGGCAGCGTCATTGAACGCCGTCGCCGGCCTTGCCCAATTTGCCGAACTCCGCGGCGCGCGTTGCGGCGAACGTCACGTCAGCGCGCGCTCCATGGCGTCATAAGGCGGGCGGCCGGAGTCCTGCCCCTCGCCGGTCACGAGGAAACCAAAGCGCGCGAAATAGGCGCGGTTGTCCGGCAGATTCTTGCGCACGCGCAAGGTCAGGCGCCTCATACCGATGCGGCGCGCTTCCTCCTCGGCGCCCTGCATCAGCGCGCGGCCGACGCCGCGCTTGCGCCAGGCCGGCACCACCGCCATACGCGTGAGATAGAGCGCGTCGTCCTTGCGCGCGCAGAACACGCTGCCGATGATGTCGTTGCCCGCGAGCGCGACCAGAAAAGTCTCGTTGTGAAATCGCGCGGTCAGATGATCGAGCGTTTCCTTGAGCACGCCCGACGGCGGCTCGAATTCGCGGAACGCGCTGTGCACGACGGCGAGCAACTCGTCGAGCCGTTCGGGCGCAGTCCAGCGGCGGACGGAGTAGTTCATCGGCGTCTCGGTTTACACAACCGCGCTTCCCTCTCCCCTTGTGGGAGTGGGTGCCCGAGCGGAGGCGAAGCCGAGCGAGGGCCGGTGAGAGGTCGGCACTTCAATGATGCTGACCCCTCACCCGGCTCGTGCTTGCTATCGCTCCGCACTCGCCACCCTCTCCCGCAAGGGGAGAGGGAAAGCCTGCCGGCCGCACGCGCGTAGAAAACTTTATCCACCCAGCGCGGCTTCGACCGCCTTGAGCGCGGCGTCGGCCCTGGAGCCGTCCGGGCCGCCGGCCTGCGCCATGTCGGGCCGCCCGCCGCCGCCTTTGCCGCCGAGCGCCTCGGCACCCTTGCGCACCAGGTCGACCGCGGAAAACCGCTTGGTGAGATCGTCGGTGACGCCCACCACCAGCCCGGCCTTGCCGTCGTCGGTAACGCCGACGATGGCGACCACGCCGGAGCCGACCTGCTTCTTGCCCTCGTCAGCGAGACTGCGCAGGTCCTTCAGGTCGATGCCTGAGACCGCGCGCGCGATCAGCTTGACGCCGGCGACTTCGCGCAAGTCCTGCGCGCCGTCGGCTTTCGCCCCGCCACCCATGGCCAATTTCTTGCGCGCATCCGAGAGATCGCGCTCGAGCTTCTTTCTTTCCTCGAGCAGCGCGGCGACACGCGCCGGCATGTCCTCAAGCGACACTTTAAGCTCCGAAGACGCCGCTTTGGCGGATTGAAGCTGCTTGTTGGCGGCCTGCCGCGCGCCCTTGCCGGTCAGCGCCTCGATGCGGCGCACGCCGGCGGCGACCCCACTGTCGCCGAGAATGGAAATCAACCCGATGTCGCCAGTGCGCTTCACATGCGTGCCGCCGCACAGCTCCACCGACCAGCCGAGGGTATTGCCGCCGCCCAAGTTCTCGGTATTGCCCATCGCGACCACGCGCACCTCGTCGCCGTATTTCTCGCCGAACAGCGCGCGGGCGCCGGACGCGCGCGCGTCGTCGAGCGCCATCAGCCGCGTGGTCACGGGCGAATTCTGCAGCACCATGTCGTTGGCGATGTCCTCGACCTTTTCGAGTTCGGCTGCGGTGATCGGCTTGGGGTGCGAAATGTCGAAGCGCAGCCGGTCGGGCGCAACCAGCGAGCCTTTCTGCGCGACGTGGTCGCCGAGCACCTGGCGCAGCGCCTCGTGCAGGAGATGAGTCGCGGAATGGTTGCGCCGGATATCGCCGCGCCGCGTATGATCGACTTCGAGCAGCAGCGGATCGCCGACCTTGAGCGTGCCCTCTTCCACCGTGCCGTGATGCACGAAGAGATCGCCAGCATTCTTCTGCGTATCGGTCACCTTGAAGCGCACGCCGTCGCGCCGCATTTCGCCGGTGTCGCCGACCTGGCCGCCGCTCTCGCCGTAGAACGGCGTCTGGTTGAGCACGACCGCGCCAGTCTCGCCCTTTTTCAGTTCGGCAACTTGCTTGCCGTCGCGCACCAGCGCGGAAACCACGCCTTCGGCGCTTTCGGTCTCGTAGCCCAGAAATTCGGTGGCGCCGACCTTCTCGCGCAGACCGAACCAGATCGCGTCGCTCGCGGTGTCGCCCGACCCGGCCCACGACGCGCGCGCCTTCTCGCGCTGGCGCTCCATGGCAGTGTTGAAGCCCTCGACGTCGACCGAAATACCGCGCGCGCGCAGCGCGTCCTGCGTCAGATCCAGCGGAAAGCCATAGGTGTCGTAAAGCGTGAAGGCGGTTTCGCCCTTGAGCCGCCCGCCCTGCGTCAGGCCCTTGCTCTCGGTGTCGAGGATCGAAAGGCCGCGCTCGAGCGTGCGGCGGAAGCGCGTTTCTTCGAGCTTGAGCGTTTCGGTGATCAACGCCTCGGCGCGCAGCAGTTCCGGATAGGCCTGGCCCATCTCGCGCGTGAGCGACGGCACAAGTCTCCACATCAGCGGATCCTTGGCGCCAAGCAGTTCGGCGTGGCGCATGGCGCGGCGCATGATGCGGCGCAGCACGTAGCCGCGCCCTTCGTTCGACGGCAGCACACCGTCCGCGATCAGGAACGATGAGGCGCGCAGGTGATCAGCGATCACCCGGTGCGAAGCCTTCTGTGGGCCGTCGGAATCGACGCCGGTCAGATCGGCGATGGCGCGGATCAGCGTGGCGAACAGGTCGATGGCGTAATTGTCGTGCGTGCCTTGCAGCACCGCGGCGATGCGCTCGAGCCCCATGCCCGTGTCGATCGATGGCCGCGGCAGGGCCAAGCGCTTGCCGCCGGCCTGCTGCTCGAACTGCATGAACACGAGATTCCATATCTCGATGAAGCGGTCGCCTTCCTGGTCGGGCGAGCCGGGCGGGCCGCCGGGAATATGCGGCCCGTGGTCGTAGAAGATTTCCGAGCACGGCCCGCACGGACCTGTGTCGCCCATCGCCCAGAAATTGTCGGCGCCGGCGATGCGCAGGATCTTGCTTTCCGGCAAGCCGGCGATCTTCTTCCAGAGATTGAACGCGTCGTCGTCGTCGATATAGACGGTGATCAGCAGGCGCTCCTTGGGCAGCGCAAATTCCTTGGTGCACAAATCCCAGGCAAGCTCGATCGCGCGCTCCTTGAAGTAGTCGCCGAACGAGAAGTTGCCGAGCATCTCGAAGAAGGTGTGGTGGCGCGCGGTGTAGCCGACATTGTCGAGGTCGTTGTGCTTGCCGCCGGCGCGCACGCATTTCTGCGCGGTCACCGCGCGGCTGTAGGGGCGCTTTTCCAGCCCGGTGAAGACGTTCTTGAATTGCACCATGCCGGCATTGGTGAACATCAGCGTCGGGTCGTTGCGCGGCACGAGCGGCGACGACGCCACCGGCTGATGGCCGTTGCGCGCGAAGAAATCGATGAAGCTCTGGCGGATCTCGTTGACGCCGCTCATCGGAACGCTTGCGCTAGCCCCCTGCCCCACACGGGCCTAAATCCCCGTCCGGCTTGATGTTTTCACCGCCCTATGTAGCGGCGGGGGTGGGGTAAGTCCAGAATCGGCGGGGCCAACGGGCCGCAACGCGCAAGCATCAGTCTCCGACGAAGTCCTTCGCAGCTCTTTTGACCGTTTGAACGAAACGCTGGACGGCCGCCGACGGGTCGTTGCGGCGGCAAGCCAGACTCAAAGTCGACTTTGGCCTCACCGGACCTTTGAGCCGGCGGAACGCTACACCATCCACACGCACCCGCTGAATGGACGACGGTACGAAGAACATGCCGAACCCGGCAGCGGCAAGACTGAGCGCCGATGCGAGCCGTAGGGCTTCCGGACCGAAGCGTGGACTGAAGCCAGCATTGCGGCAGGCGGAAATCGTGGCGGCGAACAGACCGAAACCGTCCTTGCGGCCGTAAGCGACGAACGTTTCCTCCGCTAACGCCTTTAGCGGGATGCCAGAATTGCCCCGCTTTTTGGCGAGGGCATGTCGGCTCGACAGCGCCAGCACAAGCTCATCATCAAGCAACGGGGTGACGACGATCCCTTCCGCCGGCGGGGTCCAGGCGAAAGCGACATCCAGGACTCCCGCTTGCAACTGTTCGACGATGTCCTTACTGAGCCCCTCATCGAGCGCTATGGAGACGAGCGGATAGGCCTCATGAAATGACCGGATAATACGGGGCACAAACGGATGAAGAGGCCCGGTCGGCGTGACGCCGATATGTATTCGACCCTGCTCGCCTCGTCCGGTCCGGCGCGCGGCGTCACATGCCTCTTCGACATTGGCGAGAACGAGCTGCGCCCGGTCGCGGAACGCCCGGCCAGCTTCGGTCAATTCGACACCACGCGCCTTGCGACGCACCAGCTGTACGGCGAGTTCGCGCTCCATGGCCTTGATCTGGCGGCTTAGCGGCGGCTGCTCGATACCGAGCCGTTCGGCGGCACGCGTAATGTGCCCTTCCTCCGCGACCGCCAGGAAATAGCGGAACTGACGCAATTCCATTGTCATACCTTAAAAGTATCGATTTTGCCTTTCACCGATCATAGTTGTTTGGCATCCCGCGCGCTATCCATTTCCAGTTTTTGCATTCTAGCCCTTTATCGAGGACAGCCCGTGAATAGCGCCCAAATCTCCAATCACTCCGCTGCCGGAATATCGCGCCGCAAACTGGTCGGCGGCACCGCGCTCGGATGGCTCGCGCTCTCCTTCGCGCCAAGCCCTTTCGCTATTCCGGTGGCGATTGGTGCGCCAACGGACGCCTCCGATCCAGGATTGATCACCGAAGCGGAGCGGCTGGCGAAATTCGCCGCGGAGATTTCGTTCGACAAGTTGCCGCCGAGCACCATCGCCGCCGTGAAGCGGCTCGTCCTGGATACCCTGGGCTGTGCCCTCGGAGCCCTCGGCTGCGAGCCGGCAAAGATCGCCGAACGCACCGCGCCAACCATCGCCGGCGGCGAACCCGGCGCGACGATCATCGGCAGCGGCCGCCGCACAACCGCGGCAGGCGCGGCTTTCGTAAACGGGACCTTGGTCCGTTATCTCGATTTTCTGGACGTGTATTGGACAAAAGACGTCTGCCATCCGAGCGAGAATATTCCACCGGCGATTGCCTGCGTGGAGGAGGCGAACGGCTCAGGACGAGATCTGATCGAGGCCATCGTCGTCGGCTACGAAGCGCAGTTGCGGCTGTGCGATGCATTCGCTTTTCCGGCGATCGCGTTCCATCACGGTAGCGCTGCCGGATTTGTCGTGCCGTTGGTCGCCGGCAAGGCATGGCGGCAGAGCCCGAAAAACATGGCCCATGGTTGCGCACTCGGCGGCAGCCGGCATCTCACGCTGAATTCAATGCTCGAGGGCGATCTCAGTATGGCCAAAGCGCTTGCCTATTCTCTCAACGGCGCCGAGGCGATCACCGCTGCGCGGCTTGCCGGGCAGGGCTTTACCGGCCCCCTCGCCTCGTTGGAATGGCTGTTCACAAAAGTCTCGCAACAAAAGACGCCGTCAATTTCGCTCGACCTGGAGCCGAAAGATTGGCGCACGGAACGGGTCAGCTTCAAGCGCTATCCTGTTCAATATGCGCTGCAAGCCCCTGTGGAGGCCGCCGTCACACTGCACGCCGAACTTAAAGGCAAGCTTGACCGGGTCGTCCGCATCGTTACGACAATGAAACCGGGCCAGCTCGCACGTGTCGCCGACCCGGCAAAATTCCGGCCGGCCAACCGCGAGACGGCCGATCACAGCCTGCCGGCGTGCGTCGCCATGGCCCTCGCCGACGGCACGCTGACCGAGGATCAGTTCGCGCGCAATCGCTTCCGTGATGCTGACGTCGTTGCCCTGCTCGGCAAGATCAAAGCCGCCGGCGACGAGGACCTTGACCGGCGTTTTCCGCGCGGCCGCCCTGCCCGGATCGAAATCGAACTCGCCGATGGCACGCAACACCGCGCAGAAGTGGAGATTCCGCTAGGAGACGCAGCGCGCCCGTTCGACGACGAAACGGTCACGGAGAAATTCCACGACCTTGCCGGCCCGACAATCGGATCGGCTCAGGCAAAAAAAGTAGTGGAGTTCGTTGCCAGGTTAGAGACCATGAAATCGCTGACGCCGCTTATGTCGGCGCTTCACCGGGTGGCGTGAGATAATATCCTAAAACGCACATCGCCCCCGTCCTCGGTGGCGGCCGCTTTACGCAGCCGGGTGCCGACGGGGGCGATTGACGCTTCGACCGAAATGGTGCGGCGTTAGAACCGGCGCCGCCGCAGCGCCTCACACTTTGGTTGTTGGCCCTTCTTCCGTTCATTCCCGCGCAAGCGGGAATCCAGGGCCACAATTGCTATCGTCATCCTTTGCGTTGGGTCCCCGCTGGAGCCTGCACCCGCGCAGGCGGGTGCGGGGACGAACGGATGGCCAGCTCAAGCCTCCGCGGCCTCAGCGTCGTCGTCATCATCTTCCTTCTCGCCGGCGAGGATCGCTTCCGCGATCAGGCCTGCGTTCTGGCGCACGGACGCTTCGATCTTGTTGGCGACGTCGGGATTGTCCTTAAGGAACTGCTTGGCGTTCTCCCGGCCTTGCCCGATGCGCGTACTGTCGTAGGAGAACCAGGCGCCCGAC
This sequence comes from Pseudolabrys sp., assembly GCA_049680165.1. Lineage (GTDB taxonomy): Bacteria > Pseudomonadota > Alphaproteobacteria > Rhizobiales > Xanthobacteraceae > Pseudolabrys. The sequence goes on along the minus strand of JBAUHH010000471.1, from coordinate 479 downwards.
TTCTCCACAACGCCCGCTTTAACGCCGAGATCGACCAATTCGCCGACCTTGGAGACGCCCTCGCCGTACATGATGTCGAACTCGACTTGCTTGAACGGCGGCGCCAGCTTGTTCTTGACCACCTTGACGCGGGTCTGGTTGCCGACCACCTCGTCGCGCTCCTTGATGGCGCCGATGCGGCGGATATCGAGGCGCACCGAGGCATAAAACTTCAGCGCATTGCCGCCCGAGGTCGTCTCCGGCGAGCCGTACATCACGCCGATCTTCATGCGGATCTGGTTGATGAAAATGACCATGGTGCGCGACTTTGAGATCGAGGCGGTGAGCTTGCGCAGCGCCTGGCTCATCAGGCGCGCCTGGCTACCCGGCTGCACGTCGCCCATCTCGCCTTCGAGCTCGGAGCGCGGCACCAGCGCTGCGACCGAATCGACCACCAGCACGTCGACCGCGCCGGAGCGCACCAGCGTGTCGGCGATTTC
>JBAUHH010000470.1:0-1639 GCA_049680165.1 Pseudolabrys sp. | reverse complement strand
TGGCGAACTCGTACCTCTCGTACAACACGAAGACGATCGGCACGACGCTCAAGGTGGGCATCCCGATCACGGAAGAGTTGTCGTTCACGCCGCGTTATTCGATCTACCGGCAGGAAATCTCGCTGCCCGAAATCCTGAATAATTGTATCGAAACGCAGGCGGCGAACCAATTCCAGAAGGGCATCGGCCCGGGCGTTAAGCCGAGCAACGATTGCTTCCTGGATGGTGAGTCGTCGCTGCCGATCCGTATCGAATTGTCGAAAGGTCCGACGCTGACCTCGCTGGTCGGCTACACGGTCGCCTACAACACCCTCGACGACAACAAGAACCCGACCAGCGGCTTCTACGCCGAGCTCAACCAGGATTTCGCTGGCCTCGGCGGCGACGTGAACTTCATCCGCACCACCACCGACCTGCGCAACTACTACGAAGTGTTCCCGGACATTGTCAGCCTGGTGCGTTTCCAGGCCGGCAACCTCTCAGGCTGGGGCGGCAAGGACGTGCGCGCGCTCGACATGTTCCAGATGGGCCCCAACCTTGTTCGCGGCTTTGCGCCCGCGGGCTTTGGTCCGCGCGACCTGACTTCGCCCACGCAAGACTCGCTCGGCGGCACGATGTACTGGGGCGGCACACTCGAATTGCAGACGCCGCTTTACTTCCTTCCGAAGGAAGTCGGTATAAAAATGGCGGTCTTCGCCGACGCCGGTTCGCTTTGGGACTATACGGGGCCGACTTTCTGGAGCCGCACCGGCGAACGGTTGACTGTGGGCGACTCCCAATCGGTCCGCTCCTCGGTCGGTGTCGGCCTGATCTGGGATTCGCCCCTGGGCCCGCTGCGGTTCGACTTCGGCTTCCCGCTCACGAAGGAGCCCTACGATCATACGCAGTGGTTTCGCTTCAGCGGTGGCACGACATTCTGATTTTGCCCGCGCATTCGGGCACAGCGCTGGCGATATGACCGAGCCGGTATTCTTGAGGCACTCGCGCGGTCTCACCGTGGATGAGATCGTCGCCATGACCGCCGCCGAGCCGGTAACAGGCAAGGCGGCCGAGCGGCGTATCGCCGACATCGCGCCGCTCGACCGCGCGGGGCCCGCCGACATCGCGTTCTGCGAAAGCGGCCATTACGCCGGTCAGCTCGCCGCGACCCATGCCGGCGCATGTTTTGTCGGCAAGGCGCTGGCGGATCGTGTTCCCAAGCACACGGTCGCGCTGCACGTGCGCGATCCCTACAAGGCTTTCGTCGCTGTCGGACGCGCGCTGTTTCCGGATTCGTTGCGGCCGTCTTCGCTCTATGAGGTGCACGACGCGGCGGGCGCGTCCGTGCATCCGTCGGCGCGGCTGGAAAGCGGCGTCACCGTCGATCCCGGTGCGGTCATCGGCCCGCGCGCGGAAATCGGCTCCGGCACCGTCATCGCCGCCAATGCGGTAATCGGCCCCGAGGTGCGCATTGGGCGCGACTGCGCGATCGGCGCCGGCGCGGTCCTCACGCATGCGCTCCTCGGCGACCGCGTCATCGTTCATCCGGGCTGCAAGATCGGGCAGGACGGCTTCGGCTTCGTGATGGGCGTAAAGGGACATCTCAAGATTCCCCAAGTCGGCCGCGTCATCATTCAGGACGACGTCGAAATCGGCGCCG
>JBAUHH010000469.1:0-4221 GCA_049680165.1 Pseudolabrys sp. | reverse complement strand
CGGGCCGACCGAGTACCGGTTGCTCGAGTTCCTGATGGAGCGCCCCGGCCGCGTGTTTTCGCGCGAGCAACTGCTCGATGGCGTCTGGGGCAACGAGATCTATATCGACGAGCGCACCGTCGACGTGCATGTCGGCCGCCTGCGCAAGGCGATCAACCGCGGCCACACGGCCGATCCGATCCGCACCGTGCGCGGATCGGGCTATGCGCTCGACGACAAGTTCGGAAAGGTCGCTTAGGCGCGGAACGGCCGCTTGTCGCGCCGGCGGTCATTGGCCGGCTGGAAGGCGACGCGGGAGTGATGGGTGCAGTAGGGCAGATCGGTCACCGTCTCGCCGCCGCAGAAGAAGAAGTCCGAACTTCCCGGATCTCCTACCGGCCATCGGCAGGTCTTCTCGGTCAGTTCCAGCAGTGTCTTTCGCTGTTCTACCGGGATTTCGAACAGCTCCGGTTCCGGCTCCAGCTCGTATTCGTAGGCGAGCGCCGTGTTGCCGCGCATCGACGGCCGCGACACCCGCAACATGCCGGACGAGCGCGCCTTGCGCGGCCGCGGCGAGGATGAGGACGGGCTCTTGGCGCGCCCCGAGAGGCCGAGGCGGTGAACCTTGCCGATGACGGCGTTGCGGGTGATGCCGCCAAGCTCGGCGGCGATCTGGCTGGCCGAGAGTCCGTCGGCCCACAACTTCTTCAGGAGCTCGACCCGCTCATCGGTCCAGCTCATCGGGTTTTCTCCATGGGCATTCAAGGCGTTAATTGGAATCCACCCCTGTTTGCGGGGCGCCCATAAGGGCACCCAGCGCGTACGCGTCTGAATTGAACCGAAATCCCCAGCCGCACGAGATGTCGTACCGGCTGACAGAAACGCTACAATATGCGGTTAGTTTTGCAAGAGTCCGCAGCCCCGCATCCCCAACTTCCAACAGGTTTTCCTTTAGAATCCGCAGTTGCGGCATAAATGAGTCAAAAGGCGCCGGGCGGGCGTCGTGTTGACAGGCCAAGGCCCGGCAATAAAATGCAAAAACGTGCCGCCCGGCGAGGCGGCATATTTTATTTTCGGCACGCGTATGATCCCGAAAAATGGGCGCCGGTTTTCGGCAAGATTATGCGCGCGCGAAAAATGGACGATGGATGACACAGGCCGAGAGTTCGCATCTTCTGCCGACATATACCCGCGTCGACCTTGCCTTCGAGCGGGGCGAGGGCGCTTGGCTGGTCACGGCGAACGGTGACCGCTATCTCGACTTCACCTCCGGTGTCGCGGTCAACGCGCTTGGCCATTGTCATCCGCACGTGGTCGACGCGCTGACCAAGCAGGCGCACAAGGTCTGGCACGTCTCCAATCTCTACCGCATTCCAGAAGCCGAGACGCTCGCCGACCGGCTGTGCGCGATCAGTTTTGCCGACACGGTGTTTTTCCAGAACTCCGGCGCCGAGGCGATCGAGTGCGCGATCAAGATGGCGCGCAAATTCCAGTCCGCGTCGGGCAAGCCGGAACGCTACCGCATCATCACGTTCGAGGGCGCTTTCCACGGCCGCACGCTGGCCGCGATCGCCGCGACCGGAAACAAGAAATATCTCGAAGGCTTCGGCCCCGCGGTCGATGGCTTCGACCAGGTGCCGTTCGCCGATTTCAAGGCGACCAAGAATGCGATCGGGCCGGCGACCGCCGCGATCATGATCGAGCCGATCATGGGTGAGGGCGGCGTGCGCATGGTGCCGCATGCATTCTTGCGCTCGCTGCGGCAGCTTTGCGACCAGCACGGTTTGCTGCTGATCTTCGACGAGATCCAGACCGGCATCGGCCGCACCGGCGACATGTTCGCTTACGAGCACTGTGGCGTGACGCCCGACATCATGACGCTGGCAAAGGCGCTCGCCGGCGGCTTCCCGATCGGCGCGTGCCTCGCCACCGCTGAAGCGTCGAAGGGCATGACGGCGGGCACGCACGGCTCGACTTTCGGCGGCAATCCGCTGGCGACGGCGACCGCGAACGCCGTGCTCGACGTCATTCTCGCAGACGGCTTTCTCGACCGCGTGCGCAAGAACGCGCTGCTGCTCAAGCAGCGGCTCGCGGAAATCAAGGATCGGCACGCTTCGGTGGTCGCGGAGGTGCGCGGCGAAGGCCTGCTGATCGGCCTGCGCATGGTGCCGCCGGCATCTGAGCTGGTCGACGAACTGCGCGCGGAAAAAATGATCGCGCTTGGCGCCGGCGACAATGTCGTGCGGCTGCTGCCGCCGCTGACCGTCAGCGAGCAGGAGATCGCCGAAGCGGTGGCGCGCATCGACCGCGCCTGCGCGCGGCTTGCGCAAACGCATGCGCGGCCGGCCAAGCAAGGGGCCGCGTCATGAGTACGAATGGCGTGCGGCATTTCCTCGATCTCACTGAGATCCCGAAGAACGCTCTGACGGGCATGATCGAGAACAGCCGTGAGATGAAGGCGCGGCGCAAGCGCGGCGACGACGAGAGCCCGCTCGCCGGCAAGACGCTGGCGATGATTTTTGAGAAACCCTCAACGCGCACACGCGTGTCGTTCGACGTCGCCATGCGCCAGCTCGGCGGCGAGGCCATGTTGTTGACCGCGCAGGAAATGCAGCTCGGCCGCGGCGAAACGCTGGCCGACACCGCGCGCGTGCTCTCGCGCTACGTCGATGCCATCATGATCCGCATCCTCGACCACAATGCGATGACAGAACTCGCCAAATACGCGACCGTGCCGGTGATCAACGGGCTGACGCGGCGCTCGCATCCCTGCCAGATCATGGCGGACGTGATGACCTTCGAGGAAAAGCGCGGTTCCATCCGCGGCCGCAAGATCGCCTGGACGGGCGACTCCAACAACGTGCTGGCGTCATGGATGCATGCCGCCGAGCGGTTCGAGTTCCAGATGCGGATTGCGACCCCGGCCGAACTCAAGCCGAAGAAATGGCTGCTCGACTGGGTGAAATCGTCTGGCGCCGACATCAGCTTCACCGTCGATCCGGAACAGGCGGTCAGGGACGCCGATTGCGTCGTCACCGACACCTGGGTGTCGATGGGCGACCGCGACGGCAACCGGCGGCACAATCTGCTCAAGCGCTATCAGGTCAATGCCCGCTTGATGTCGAAGGCCAAGCCCGAGGCGCTGTTCATGCACTGCCTGCCGGCGCACCGCGGCCAGGAGGTCACCGACGAGGTGATCGACGGGCCGCAGTCGGTCGTGTTCGACGAGGCGGAAAATCGCCTGCATGCCCAAAAGGGTATTCTGGCCTGGTGCCTGCACGCCGACGGACGGTAGCAATCCGGCCGGATTGCGCTAAATAACTCCAATGACCAATCCGGATGTTGCTATCCCCACGCGCGCGCCGGCGGCGACGTCGGCCGACGATACCGTCATGCCGTTTGAAGTCGCGGCGCTCGATGTGCGTGGGCGCGTGGTGCGGCTCGGCCCGGTTATCGACGAGATCCTGGAACGGCACGCCTATCCGGCGCCGGTGGCGAAGCTGCTGGGCGAGGCCGTGGTGCTCACCATCATGCTCGGCTCGTCGCTGAAGATTGACGGGCGCTTCATCCTGCAAACCCAAAGCGACGGGCCGGTGCGGATGTTGGTGGTCGATTTCACCGCGCCCGACAAGGTTCGCGCTTGCGCGCGCTTCGACAAGGATCGCGTCGCGACGGCGATCGCCGAGAACAAGGCGTCGGGCGGCGCGCTGCTCGGCCGCGGCCATCTCGCCATGACTATCGATCAGGGTCCCGACATGAGCCGCTATCAGGGTCTGGTGGCGCTCGAAGGCGGCGGGCTCGAACAGGCGGCACACGAATATTTTCATCGCTCCGAGCAGATCCCGACGCGGGTGCGGCTCGCGGTGGCGGAGGAATTGCGCGCGGGCAATGGCGGCGGCGCGAGCCATCGCTGGCGCGCGGGCGGCATCATGCTGCAATTCCTGCCCAAGTCGCCCGAGCGCGCGCGTATCGCCGATCTCGATCCGGGCGATGCCCCGGAAGGCACCGTGCCACATGCGGTGAAAGAGGACGATGCCTGGGTCGAGGGCCGCGCCTTGATCGAAACGGTCGAGGACGTCGAGTTGATCGACCCGTCACTGTCGAGCGAGCGGCTGGTCTATCGCCTGTTCCACGAGCGCGGCGTGCGCGTGTTCCGCGGCAGCGACGTGCGCGCGGAATGCTCGTGCTCGCGCGACAATGTCGAGGCCATGCTCAAGAGCTTCTCGCAGGACGACCGCGACC
>JBAUHH010000468.1:0-2565 GCA_049680165.1 Pseudolabrys sp. | reverse complement strand
GCACCATGCCGCGCGACGACAACGTGTAATCCGCGACCCAATCGATGAACTTGCGCAGCTCGCCCTTGAGCGGCGGTACGTCGAGCTTTTCCTCGACGTCCTTCATGCGGTTGTGCAGACGCGGATTGGGCGCTGGGTTGTCCGCCCAGACCACCCCCGTGGTGTCGCCGCGCGCGCCCAGCGGCACCGTCACAAGGTCGCCGGGCGCAAGCTCAAGACCCGCCGGCACTCGGTAGGAATAGGTCTGGTCGAGCGCCACAGGCACGAGAATATCGACAACACGCGCATTCATGGGTGCAGGTCTGGCCGATTCCGGCCGCTTAAGGAAGGGTCAAGCAAGGCCTGCCACTCTCGGCCGCCATGGCCGAAACCGCGCTCGCCCCCGACGTTGCCGCCGAAATCGGCCGCTGGCTCGGCTATCTCGGCGCCGAGCGGCGCATGTCGCCCAGGACACTGGAAGCCTACCACCGCGACGCCGGCCAGTTCCTCGGTTTCCTCGCGGAGCATCTCGGCGGCGCGCCCTCGCTCAAGCAGCTCGCCAAACTGACGCCGCAGGACGTGCGTGCCTTCATGGCCTCGCGGCGCGCGGCCGGCATCGGCAGCCGCTCGCTAATGCGTGCGCTTGCCGGCGCACGCTCGTTCGCGCGTTTCCTCGAACGCAACGGCAAGGGCAAGGTCGGCGCGCTGTCCGCCGTGCGCGCGCCTAAGGTCGCCAAGACCCTGCCAAAACCGCTGGCGATCGGCGCTGCCAAGCGCATCACCGACACCGATTTGCGCGCCGGCGAGGAGCGCGAGCCTTGGGTGCTCGCGCGCGACGCCGCCGTGCTCGCTTTGCTTTACGGCTCGGGCTTACGCATCTCGGAAGCGCTCGGCCTGCGCCGCCATGATGTCCCCGCGCCCGGCAAAGGCGACGTCATCACCGTTACCGGCAAGGGCAACAAGCGGCGCATGGTGCCGGTGCTCAAATCCGTGCTCACGTCGATTGCCGACTACGTTGCGCTTTGCCCGTTCGACTTGCCCGCGGACGGGCCGCTGTTCCTCGGCGCGCGCGGCGGCCCGCTGTCGCCGCGCATCGTGCAATTTGCGATGGCGCGCCTGCGCGGTGCGCTCGGCCTGCCCGACACCGCCACGCCGCATGCGCTGCGGCACTCCTTTGCGACGCACTTGCTGGCGCGCGGCGGCGACCTGCGCGCGATCCAAGAGCTGCTCGGCCACGCATCGCTGTCGACGACGCAGATCTACACTGCCGTGGATACCGAGCGTTTACTCGAAGTTTATCGCAGCGCGCACCCGCGCGCGTAAAAATAATCATCACAGTTACGCCGTAACGCCCCTTGCGCGGCGCGCGTTTTCATATCAACGTCGCCGCGCAGTTCATGCCGGAGGGGGTGATGAGCGCACACGAAAATCTCGAACACGCCGAACATGCCGAGCACGCCTCGCATGGCGGAAATAAAAAAATCGCGCTGCTGATTTCGGTGCTGGCGCTGTTCCTTGCGTTCTCCGAAACGCTCGGCAAGAGCGCGCAGACCGCGGCCATCACCTATAACGTCACCGCCAATGACCTGTGGGCGTTTTTCCAGGCCAAGACCATCCGCATGACCGTGCTGAATACGGCATCGGAGCAATTGCAGATCGAAACCGATCGCGCCACCGATCCCGAGCTCAAGGCCAAGCTGGCGAAAACCGTCGACACCTGGAAAAAGCTGGTCGCGCGCTACGACGACGATCCGCCCTCCAATGAAGGCCGCAAGCAACTAACCGCACGCGCCCGAGAGGCCGAACACCGGCGCGAGCTGGCGATGGCGCGTTATCACAATTATGAAATCGCTTCGGCGGCGTTCCAGATCGGCATCGTGCTCGCTTCGGCGCAAGTCATCACGAGCATGGTCGTGCTTGGCTGGTTATCGGGGCTGCTCGGCGTGATCGGGCTTGGCTTTACCGGCCTCGGCCTGTGGGCGCCGCACGCGGTGCATCTGTTCTGAAAATCACGCGCGCATCACGCGCCGGCGAATCCGCATCAGCCGCTTGAGAAAGCGCCCCGCGCGTTGCGGCCGCAACAGCCACACGTATTGCCGCATGCGCTCGCGCACCGGATCGACGATCTCATGCGCCCGGCCGCGCAGCCACAGCATCCAATCGTAAAAGCGCTGGAACCACGCCATCTGCAAGAGCTTTTCGCGCGTTGCGTCGAACACGAAGGCGGTGACGCCGAGGCCGAGCAGTTTTGCCAGGATGATGATGAGCGCAGCGCCAAGCCAATTATGGGTCGCCAGAAAATACACTTCGAGGAATTTCAGCGGCAACAGGACGATGAACGGGATCACGAACACGATCAGCGCCGCCCACGGCGGCAGCTTCTCGATCAGGCGTTTCAGTAAATCCTTGAGTCTTCCCCAAGGGACGACGTTGACCGCGCGGGCAACGAGCGGCTCGAGATGGTCCCACAGCCACGTTTCCAGCAGAAACAGCAGCGCGAGGGTAACCCAGAGTGAACGAACCAGCCGGCGGCGCATGGTGCGATAGATAGTGGCTGGGTGGCGTGCTGCAATTAAGGCAGTTCTG
>JBAUHH010000467.1:0-9343 GCA_049680165.1 Pseudolabrys sp. | reverse complement strand
ATGGCGGTAACGCGGCCGCCGGCGAAGGCTTTTCCGCCGCGCTCTAATATGCGAAGCAAGCCGTCAAACAGACGGCCGGACGGCGCGTCCACTAAAGGGATGCGACAACGACGGCGGTCGTGCCAGGGAGGTAGCCGGACATGTTGCGTGCGACCAAGGACATTACGCTTCCAACCACCATCACCGGCTCGCTGCCGCGTCCGAACTGGTACACCGAGCAACTCGGGCATCGCAGCTTCATGGACGCGATGGTGAACAACCGTTTCCGCGAGCAATACGTCGACGCGATCTCCGTCTATCTGCACGAACAGGAAGTCGCAGGCCTCGACATCGTCACCGACGGTGACGCGCATTTCGATTCCGACGTCGGCGGCCAAAGCTGGACCAATTATCCGACGCGCCACATGGGCGGCTTCGACCGCGGCAATCCGCAGCCGATCCGCGCGGGACAGGGCGGCCTCGGGTTTCCGCCCGGACACATCCTGCACGATTATCTGGAAGCGCGCGTGATGTCGGCGATCGTCGGGCCGGTGACGCGCGGCGACCTGCAATACACGGCGATGTGGAAATCGGCGCAGCGGCTCACCAGGAAGCCGGTGAAGTTCGGCACTATCGGGCCGGAGCTGGTCGCCTTCGCGGTGCCGGACAAGCATTACAAGAGTATCCGCGACCGCATCATGGCGATCAGCGACGCGTTGAACGAGGAATTGAACGAGCTCGCCGATGCCGGCTGCCAGGCGATCCAGTTCGAGGAGCCGCAGATTCACCTGCTGGCGGTGCGCAACATCGTGGATGCGGTGATCAATCCGGCGTTTTCCGTCGACGTGTTCAACAACACCGTAAAGGGCCTGCGCGCCAAGACCGAAGTGTGGTGCCACACCTGCTGGGGCAACCCGTCGCAGCAACGCATGTTCGCGCAGGTGCAGAGCTACAAGAACGCGCTCGAGATGCTCAACAAGGTCGATGCCGACGTGATCACGTTCGAGTCGGTGAGCGCGGGCGGGGCGGATCTCGAAAGCTTCGGCAAGATCATCACCGACAAGAAGATCGCGATTGGCGTCATCGACCATCACACGCTACAGGTCGAGCGGCCGGAGGAGATCGCCGATCACATCCGCCGCGCGTTGAAGCACATTCCGCCGGAGCGGCTGGTGCTGTCGTCAGATTGCGGCATGGGGCGCGAGGGCATGAGCCGGCGGCATGCGTTCTACAAGATCGTGTCGCTGGTGCAGGGCACCAACATCGTGCGCAAGGAACTGGGATTGCCGGTGGCGGAATGCCTCGCGGCCGATCCGCGCTTCTCGCTGGTGCTGCCGCCGCTGAAATAAGACGGCGCGCTCAGCCTTCGTATTGCAGGACATAGAGGCCCGCATTGGTATCGGTGAGATACATGCGGGCTTGCCTGTCGACGAACACGTCGCAGGACTGGATCACCTTCACCGCGCCGGGCCGGATATCCATGAGTTGTTCGGGCGGCGGGGGCACGAAATAGCCCTGCTGCTTGGGCGCGAACGGATTGGACAGGTCGAACACGCGCAGGCCGGCATTGTGGTAGGTGGCGAAAATCAGGTCCTCGCTCTGGAACGAGCCCGGCCGGTTTTCGTGCAGGTTGTGCGGGCCGAATTTCCCGCCTTTGGCGCAGAAGTTTTCTTCCGTGGGCGTCGGCAGCGTCGCGTTCGACACCGGATTTGCCGGGTCGCGCACGTCGTAGAGCCAGGTATAGGCAAGCCCGTTGGCGCAATTGACCGACGTCGCCTCGTCGGCGAGCGCGACCAGCTTGCGGCCGGGCAAAGGCAGCGGCGTATGCGCGCCGCCGGCGAAGGGCGGCGAGGTAATGCGCTGGCTCAGCAATGTCGGGTTCGGCGGATCGCTGACGTCATGCACGGTGAGGCCGCCGTCGCGCCAGGCGCCATAGGCCAGATTATCCGCGACGATGACATGATGCAGCGCGTAGCGTTTGCCCGACGGCCACGATGGCGTCTCGCCGCCGGCGCGCCACATGCCGGGCAGCCACCATTTGCCGGCGAGCTCGGGCTTTTCCGGATTCGAAATGTCGATCACCGCCAGCGCGTGGTCGATGAAGCCCTCGAAATGCACGGACACATAGGCGTAGCGTCCGCCGGTGTACCAGATGCGATGCGCGCCGAAGCCGGGCAGCGACAGGAACGAAATCTCGCGCGGGCTCGCCGGTTTCGAGATGTCGAAGATGCGCAAGCCCGCGGCGAAAGGCTGCGACTTGTTCTGGAATGAGTCCGCCAGCGACTTGGCGTAATAATCCTGCTGCTTGGCGTATTGCTGCATGGCCCAGACATTGGGCCCGTTCACCGCCAGCAGCAGATCGTCGTGCACCTGAATATGATGCGAGCGCGTGTTTTCCGGCGCGGCGACGAAGGCGAGCGTCTTCGGCTTGAGCGCGTCGCGCACGTCGACGACGCTAATGCCGTCGCTGAACATGTGGCCGATATAGGCGTGGCCCTTGTGAACCATGATCTGCACGCCGTCGAGCTTGCCGCCTTGGTCGCAGCGCGACAGCAAACGAACGTTCCTGGACGATGCCGCCACGCGCGGGCCTTTCCGTAATCACGCGCCAACTTAACATGCCGAGGCCCGGCCGGCAGCGCGCCGGACCGGGCCTCGTATCTTTCAATCCCGCGAAACGATCAGCCGGTCGGCGCGGCGACCTCGTCGAGACCTTTCTGCCGGGCTTCGGGACCCATTTGGGTTACCGAAATCGCGGCGATTACCAGCACGATGGCGATGCAGACGAATACCGCGGTCATGCCCCAGTTGTTCTGGATGAACGGGATGGCGACCACGATGCCCGCGGTGGACAGCCGTCCGACACCCGCTGCCCAGCCGAAGCCCGACGCTCGCGCATTGGTCGGGAATACCTCCGATGCGAATATTTGCATCGAGTTGCCGGACACCTGGATGAAGAACACCATCACGAAGCCGAAAATCAGCAGCTGCGTCGGGCTTCCGGCATTGGCGAAGACGATTGCCATGATGCCCGCTCCGATGAAGGAGCAAACCGCCGTGATTTTGCGGCCGTATTTATCGAGCGCATACATCATGAACAGGCTGGCGCAAGGTACCGCCAGATTCATGCCCAGGATGAAGGTGAGCGATTTGGTGATGGTGAAGCCCTTGTCGTGCATCATGTTGGGCAGCCAGTTGCCCAAGCCGATCGCGACCCCGAAGAACGCCGAGAAACAGATCATGCCGGCGATGACGCGCTTTGGAAACATTTTGAAGACGAGAGCGAAAGGGTCCGATTTGGTATTGCTCGCCGCGTCGGTTGTCAGGGCCTCTTTCGGCCCGGCGATATTCATGCGCGCGAGCACATCGAGGGCTTCCTTGCCCCTGCCGTGGGTGGCCAAGAAACGCGGCGATTCCGGAATCGCAAAACGGAACACCCACACGATCAGCGCGCCGATGCCGATGACAATCCAGATGCCGCGCCATCCGATTGTCTCTCTAAAGTACAGCGTGAACAGCGTGGCGATCGGCCATACGCAGGCGCCGCCGATGAAATGCACGAAAGCAAGGATGCGGCCGCGGATCGCCTTGGGCGAATATTCGCCGGCATAGGCGAAAGCGAGCGGCTGCTCGCCGCCAAGACCGAGACCGGCGATGAAACGCGCGGCCACCAGCCACCATACGGTCGGCGACAGCGCGCCAAGAATCGTGAACACGCCGAAGATCAGCAGGTTGAACTGATAGACCGTCTTGCGGCCCCAGCGATCGCTGAATTCGCCCTGGGCGATGGCGCCGATGAACATTCCCAACACCGTCGCGCTGCCGATCCATCCGGCTTCGATTTTGGTCGCGAAGTGGGAATCGATCATGTCCGGGATGAGATTGCCGAGCACGATCAGGTCGATGACGTCGAAGAAATATCCGGCCGCGATTAGCGCGATGACCTTTTTGTGCAGCGTCGATATTTTCGCGTTATCGAGCGCATTTCCGACAAATGCTTCAATTGTTTGAGCCACGGCGTTCTCTCCCCTATGCCAGTTTTATTTTGACGATTTTGCAGTGTCCCCAGTCCCGTCAGGATGATCCACATTTCGCCGATTGACTAGTCCCGCTGGGGATGGACGGGATCACACAACAATTAGCGGCGGCGCGGCATGCGATGCCGCAACGCAACGCGCTTCGGCGCGTTTTACGCGACGCTTTCGTGCCGTGAAAAAAGCTAGTCAGGACTGGAACGCCGGTGAAGTTGCCGAGTTGGCGCTCTGAAACGATCAAATCGGGAGTCTCTGTTATGAAGCCTTCTTATCGCTATGCGGCGCTTGCAGTCATTGCCGCCGCGCTCACGGTTCCAGCGCTCGCGCCGGCTGCGGCAAACGACGAGGCGACGGTCACCGTCCGCCATCACCGTCACCACCATCACTACTATCACCACGTCTACCGAGGTGGCGCCTACGCCTACCAGCCGAGAGGCGAATACTACTACGGCCGCCGCAACGGTACGTTCCCGAGCGATTGCGCGACGGAAGGCAGCGGCGGGCGCGTCGATCTCGGAGCGTGCGGCGGAAATTCGCGCTAGCTGCACGGCGCCCTTGGCGAAACGGGATGAAAAAATCGCCGGCCGGAACGGCGTCGTGCCGATCCGGCCGGCGAGGCAGAGGTTCCGGGACTAGTGCCGGGGATCAAACGTGAAGAAGTCTCCCTTCACGCAGGAGTAGTTGGCGGCCACGCTTATGTCGCCTCCGGCGGGGCCCGTGTACCGCAGCGTCTGCGGATAGGGGCAAAGCGGGCGGCTGCGCGTGGTCGGAAGCCCCGTGAGCGTGCCCAGCGTGCTGCTGAAATTGACGCCAGTCGCCACGACGGTATCGGGCGCGACGCTATTTTCAATCCAGTTCACCATCGGCGTAAGCATGTCGAAGTGATCCGTCGACGCGTTGCCGCCGCAGTGACCCATGTTGGGGACGAGGTAGAGCTTCATGAAGTTTCCGGCTTGGTCGAGCGCATCGTTGGGACCGTGGTGATCACGGTCATTGCCATGACCGTGGCCATGGTCATGTCCGAACGAAGAATGATTCCACGCCTGCCGCTCCGCCACCTTGTGGAAGTATTCAGCGGTGTACGGCCACGGCGGGCCTGAGTCGCTCAGGCCGTGGTAGAAGATCAGCTTGCCGCCGCGATCGATGAAGGTCGAGATATCGGTCGAGTTGTTGACCGCCGGCGAGTGGGCGGTGACCAGACGAATATCCGTGTCGTAGTTGACCGTGAGCGGGTTGTAATTCGGGTTCGGAACGGTGAACCAGAACAGCGGCAATTGACCCGATCCGAGGCCGATGTTGCCGGGAGGCGAGGTCGCCGTTCCGATGTCACGCGTCGGAATGCCCGAGGGCTGCATGAAGCCGCCGTCGAACGGATAACCGGACAACAATGTCCCGTCCGGCGAAACGATTTGCTTGCCGCGGGACGTTCTCGGACCTTGGTCGATCTTCTTCACCGCGGTCACCTGCGCCGGGGTCAGGCACGTGGCGGTCTTTGCGGCGGTGCACTGCAAGCGCTGTCCGGGCGCAATCGAGCCGTATGGCCCTGACGAGGGGAAGGCGAAGGTCGCCGGATCGAAATGGCACGCCGCCTTATTGTCGATGACGCCGTCCACCAGTCCGTCGAGCGCATCGCACGCGGCGAGGATCGCGTTGGTGAAGAGATTCTGATCGCTGACCGTGAAGCTTTGCGTGTAGATCGGATTGCCGCCGGAGTCCTTCGGGGACACGGAGATGATCTGTTCCAGCCCCCACGTCTCGCTCAGCGAAATATCCGGCGGTAGGTAGAAGGGATCGCCGGCGATGATGCCGTCATAGTAGGTCGGGAACAGCTGCGACATCGCCATCGCCTGCCGGCCGCTGGTCGAGCAGCCGACGAAATAAGAGCGGTCGATCGTGCGCCCGTAATAGGCATCGATCAGATATTTCGCGGTCTGGGTCGTCATATCGATCGAGGAGTAGGCCCAATCCTTGACTGCCTGCGCGTCGGGATAAAACATGTTCACCTGAAGAATGCTCGGCGCGGTCGCAGTCTTGGGTGTCGTCGGAGGCAGAAGCGAGGTCTGGTGGCCACCGTCCTGGGTCGCCACGGCAAAACCATTGCTCAACTCGGGAAAGCCAGCCGTGCCGGTCTGTGATCCGGTCGCGGATGGAAGCGAACCTTCGGTGCCGCCACCGCCCTGGAACATGTATCTGCCGTTCCACACAGTCGGCAGGCGCACCTCAAATCTCGTCCCATATGCTTGAGGCGTGGCGGAGGGCCCGGCAACACCGGTGTACGTCCTCAGCGTTCCTTGGATCTGGCAATGCTCGGGCAAGGTCGCGGTGGCCGGATTGAGCTGCGCGAGCGTAATAGTGGTCCCGCCTTGCGAACCCATCGGCTTGATCGGGAAATTGACGAGACCCGCGAGCGACGCGCACGAAAGGACAGGGCTCGTTGCTTTTTCGATCGTGAGCTTGGCGACCGGTTCGTTGGACGTCTTCGAGCGGAACAGCTGAAAGACGTTCGATCCGGTTTTCAGGCCGGACACCACACCGGTGCCTTGCGACAAGGAGTTACTGACGTCGCGTCCGTTCAGCGTGACCTTGGCGTGGCTGATCGACGGGCCGGTGACGCTGATCGACACCGAACTCGTCGTGACATAGCCGACCGCGGACGTGTCGGGACTCGTGATCGCGTAGCTGGCGTCGGGCTGGTCCGCCTGCGCGAGGAACGGCCACAACGTTCCTGCCGACAGCACGACCGCCGCACTGAGTTTTCGTGTTTTGGCAAAGACAAGCATGGTCAGGTTTCCTTCCATTCTCATTTTATCGTTGTTCTGGATTGCCGCTCCGATCCGCCTTGATCGTCACGGCCATCCATCCGGCGGCCGTGCGGGCAAGACCCCCAGCGGTCACCGGACGCGAATTGCGTCGCGGCAAATATTATTCGGCACTTTTCGGTCATTAGAAATAGTGATGCTGGACTATCAGATATCTGGTAATGAGATATCTCAGCACACCGGCGCGCCAGATGGATTTCAAAAAGCTCGAATACTTCGTGCATGTCGCCGATCTGGGCAGCTTCACCAAGGCGGCGGCGCTGCTTTCCATCGCGCAGTCCGCGCTGAGCCATCAGGTGCGCCAGCTCGAGACCGAGCTCGATCAGACATTGCTGTATCGCAACGGGCGCGGTGTCACGCCGACGGACGCCGGCCGGCGTCTGCTTGCCCATGCCCGCGGCATTCTCATGCAGATGCGCCGCGCGCGCGACGAACTCACCGATGCGAGAGACGCGATGGTGGGACACGTCATCTTTGGGCTGCCGCCGACGCTTGCGAGGCTGCTCACGGTCCCCTTGGTCAAGTCTTTCCGCAAGTCATTCCCGAAGGGGACGTTCGGTGTGGTCGAAGCCTTGTCTGCTTCCATTGTGGAGTGGCTCGTGGAGGGACGCGTCGACATCGGGTTGGTCTACAATCCGCAACCGCTACCTTCCCTTGAGATCCGGCCGTTGCACGAGCAGGAAATGTTCCTGGTCTCGTCCACGGCCGTCGGAAAGCGCAAGCCGGGCAAACCTGTCCAACTGAGAGAATTGCCGCGCTATCCTTTGATCATTCCGAGCCGCGCGAATGCAAACCGGATGCTGGTCGACTCGCAGCTGGCGCATCTCGGGCTCAAGCCGCAGATCGAATTCGAGATCGACGGGATCGCGTCGGTGCTCGACCTCGTTCACGAGGGTTATGGATACGCCGTGCTGCCGCTGAGTTCGTTGCGCAGTCATCCCTTTGGACGAAACTTCACCGCGTGGCCCATTGTAAGGCCAAAACTGAGCATCCAGCTGTCGCTGGTTACCTCAGCGCAACGCCCGATCACACCGCTGGCGCGGGAATCGCTTTCGCTAATCGAGAAAACGGTGTCGCGCGTACTATTTGAGGAGAAGCCCTGAGCCGCGGAACGGGCGGGGCGCGGAGATGGCTGGGGGACCTGGATTCGAACCAAGATTCTCGGAGTCAGAGTCCGATGTTCTACCGTTGAACTATCCCCCAGCAGGCTCCGTTCAGGGCCGGAAAAGGCGGCCGCGAGGCGCTGCGGAGGCCCCTCACATGCTGGAAATCGCGGGATTTGACAAGTCCGGCCTAGATAATCGCGGCCGGAAAGGTTTGCGGGGCGTCAATCCCGCCGCACCGGCCGCGTGACCACGGTCGCGATGGCGATCAGGTTGAAGGCCGCCACCAGCAGGAACACCCAGCGCGGGCTGCCGTGGTCCATGATGGCGCCGAAAATCAGCGGCGACACCACGCCCCCGATATTGAAACCCGTGCTCACAAAGCCGAACACCTTGCCGAAGGAGCCGGGCGGGGTGACCTCGCGCACGATCATGTCGCGCGAGGGCATGATCGCGCCGGAGAAAAATCCGCCGACCGACATCACCAGGATGAGCATCACCGAGTTGAAGTCGAATTTTGCAATGAGCAGGGTGGCGACGGCGGTGGCGAATAATCCGAACGCGGTAACCGCGCCGTGCCGTGTCGTGTGTGTCACCACCACGCCGCCGAGCAGCACGCCGATGGCAGCGAGCAGGAGATAGGCAGAGAGCGCCGCGCTGGCGGTGACTTGCGGCGTTCCGTAGAGCGCGCCGAGCGCCACGATGGAATAGTTGTTGATGCCGCCGCTGATCAGCGCCAGCACGATGAAGAACACCATGTTGAGCAGGATCGCCGGCGCCATCAGCAGGCGCCAGCCGACCGGCGTGTTGTCTTTTGCCGCGCGCGGCTTTGCTTCCGGCGCGTGCGCGGGCTCCTCTTCGCGCTGAAGGGCGAGGATCGCCGCGACCACGAAGCCGAGCACGGCGGTGCCGAGGAAGGCGCCGCGCCAGCCCCATTGGCTTTGCATCAGCAGCAGACCGCCGGGCGCGACGGCAGAGCCGAGCATGCCGGCGAAGGTGTGGATCGAAAATGCCTGGCCGATGCGGCTCGGCGCGACATGATGCGACAGCAGCGCGTAGTCGGCCGGGTGGAAGGCCGTATTGCCGACGCCGGCGAGCGCAAACATCGCGACCAGCACCCAGAATGAATCGACGAGACCAGCGATCGCAAACGCGATTGCACTGATTATCAACCCGGCGATCAGCAGAATACGCGCGCCCAGCCAGTCGACCAGGAACCCGGCCGGCGTTTGCAGGGCCGCCGAGACGATGTTGTAGGCGGCGAGCGCAAGGCCGAGTTCCGTGTAGCTCACGCCGTAGTCGGCGCGCACGAAGGCGAACAGCGGCGGCAGCACCAGGATGTAAATGTGCGAGACGAAATGCGCCGCGCTCACCACGCCGACGACGCGCGTGCTGCTCGTGCGGCGTG
>JBAUHH010000466.1:0-5829 GCA_049680165.1 Pseudolabrys sp. | reverse complement strand
GCCGCGCTTCGTCGCCGGTTGCGGCTATGCGGCGGGCGCCGTCACGCGCGCGGCGCTGGCCGGCGCGGAACGCTCGGCCAAGCGCGGTCTGACGCGCACCGCCATGCAGCCGCAGCAGTGATGCGCCGCCTTGATTGATGATCGATGATGTCGAGCGGCAAATTCGCGACTAGACCGGGCGCGCTCGTCGTCGGCGGCGCGCATGGCGGTCTTGCGGTCGCGCGCAGCCTCGGCCGCCACGGCATTCCGGTTTTCTTCCTCACGCATGACAACCGGATCACCCGCTATTCGCGCTACACCACGTCGAGCGCGGTCTGGGCCGGCCCGGAACGGCCGCATGCCGCCAACGATCTTCTGCGCATCGGTCACGACCATCGGCTGGAAGGCTGCGTGCTGTTTCCCGGCGGCGACGCCGAAGTCCAGTTGATCGCGCAAAATCACGCCAAGCTCGCGGCGAGCTTCCGCGTCACCACGCCGGACTGGGAAACCTCGAAATGGGCGCTCGACAAGCGGCTGACCTATCAACACGCGGCGTCGCTCGGCATCGACAGCCCGCGCAGCTTTTATCCGCGCAGCCGCATGGATGTGGTGCGGCTTGAGTGCCGCTTTCCGCTGGTGCTCAAGCCGGCGACGCGCAACAGCGTCAACGCCTTCACGCTGGCGAAGGCGTGGCAGGTCAACGACCGCTCCGCCTTGCTCGATGCTTACGATCAAGCGGTCGCGCTGGTCGGCCACGACGGAATCGTCTTCCAGGAGTTGATCGCCGGCGGCGGCGAGACGCAGTTCTCTTACGCCGCGGTCTGGGACCACGGGCGTCCGGTCGCTTCGCTGGTGGCGCGGCGCGCGCGGCAATATCCGATCAATTTCGGCTTCACCAGCACGCTGGTCGAAAGCGTCGATTGCCCCGACGTCGCGGCCGCGGGCGAAAAATTCCTCAAGGCGCTCGACTACAGCGGCATTGCCGAAGTCGAGTTCAAATTCGACGAGCGCGACCGGCGCTACAAGATCCTCGACGTCAATGCGCGCACCTGGACCTGGGCGGCGCTCGGCGGTGCGGCGGGCGTCGATTTTCCCTACATGCTCTGGCAGCTCGCCGTGGGTGAGGGCGTCATTCCGGCGCGCGGCCGCGCTGGGGCGACATGGATGCACGTGTCGCGCGATTTCGTCGCGGCCTGCCAGGAAATGGCGATCGGGCGCACGACGCCGGCCGCCTATGTGAAGGCGTTCCGCCGGCCGCTGGTGTTCGCGGCCTTTGCCGCGGACGATATGCTGCCCGGTCTGATGGATTTGCCGCTTCTGGTCGCGCGGCTCATCACCCGGCGGCTGCCATCGATGGCGCGCAGGTTGGGCCAATGGCTGCCGAGGGCCTTTGCGCGCCTGCGGGGCTCGATTTCCCGCCTCTACCACGGCCACAGAGCCTACTGACGCGCCGTTGCAGGCCCGCCGGGTTCCCGCATGGTTTCCCCTTCGTTAAGAGTGGAACAACGAATCTGTCATACCGTCCGACCCTGATTTTGGGCGGTTGGGGACATGGGCCAGTCGGACGAACTGATCCAGGGCGTTGAATCGCGCTACCGGCTCTATGGGCTGGATGCGCAGGCGCGCGGCGCCATCAAGCGGATCTGGCCGGTCATCGAGCCGCATGTCGACGCGGCGGTCGACGCCATTATCGAGGCGACCGCCAACCTCCCGCATGTCGCCAACATCACCAAAGTGAACAAGGAGCTGATCAAGAAGCTGGAAGTGGCGCACCTTGCCGCGCTGCTGAGCGGGGACCTCGACGGACCCTATCTGGAATCCTGCCGAAGAACCGTTGCGCAGGAAGCCATGCTCGGTCTCGACGGCCGGTTTCGCATGACCGCCGGAAATTTCCTGCTGCGGGCGGCGCTCGACGCGCTTGGGCGCAAGCACAGATATTCACCCTCCAAGCTCATCGAAAGCGCGAAGCTCATATCCGAGGTCATCGCCTTCGACGTCGCGAACGCGATGACGCTGCACCGGCAGACGGCGGAGAGGGCCGCGCAAACGCGTCGGCAGGCGATCGACGAGGCGATAGCGGATTTCGCCGGCGCCATCGGCGAAGTGCTCGAAGCCATCAAGGAAGCCTCGACCTCGCTGACCGCAACATGCTCGTCGATGCGCGAGGCCGCGCACGACACGCTCAAGCGCATGACCATCGCGTCGCAGGCGGCGGCGGAAACCACCGACCGCGTGAAAGCGACCGGCGAGGCGACCAAGGAGCTGTTCGGATCGATCCAGCATATCGGCCAGGAAGCAACCCGCGGGCTGGGCATGGCGCAGACGGCGGTCGACGACACCCAGCGCACGCATAAGGCCATTTTGTCGCTGAACGACACCGCCGAGCATATCGGCTCCATCGTCAGCATCATTTCCGCGATCGCGGCGCAGACCAATTTGCTGGCGCTCAATGCGACCATCGAAGCCGCGCGCGCCGGCGAAACCGGCAAGGGTTTCGCCGTGGTCGCGTCCGAAGTGAAGGCGCTCGCCAACCAGACCTCGCGTGCGACCGAGGAAATATCGCAGCAGGTCACCGCCATTCAGCACGCCACCCGCAAATCGGTCGAGGAAATCACCGCGATCACGCGCGCTATCGAGCAGGTGACGGTCGCCGCCAACAGCATCGCCTCGGCGGTCGAGCAGCAAAGCACGACGACCAGCGACATCGCGGAGAGCATCCAGACCGCGGCGCAGCGCACCGCCAGCGCGTCGGTCGAGATCCTGTCGGTTGAGCTGGCGGCCGGGCAGAGCGCCACGGCCTTCAACGAAGTCGCCGATCTGACCGAGCGGGTGTCGGTGCGCGCGACGGACCTGGAATCGAAAGTGGCGGCATTCTTCGAGCGCGTCCGCGCCGCCTGAAATCGCGCCGGCTTTGGGCTTCCGAAGCCGATTGACGCTCGGTCCATTCCGCCTGATAGTTTGCGTTATGGGCATTCGCACATTTCTGGCCGTCTTGATTGCCGTCTCGATCGGCATGGTGCCGGCGACCGGCGGCGCCGCTGTTTCGACCAAGCCCGTCGAAATGTCGATGTCCGGTCATGCGGGCGTGCCGTGCTGCCCGCCCGATGACTGCAAAGACTCCATCGCGTGCGCGCTTAAATGCTTCAATTTTGTGGCTCTTTTTTCCCCGGCAATGATTTTGGCGCCGCCTCTTGCCGGCGCGGCTCGCCCTTTTTTTGCCGAGCGCGAGTTGCCCGGACACGTAAGAAGCCCGCCGACGCATCCTCCGAACGTGTGACGGTCTTGCGAAACTGACGGCGCGAACGTCCGCAACGCTCGCGTCTTCGTACGCCTATTCTCGTCATCACCGGAGAACGACCATGAACGGCTTTCACGCAACCGCGCTTGCGGTCTTGGCTTTAATTGTAGCGGCGACACAAGGCGCTGCGGCGGACGGCAATGCCGCCCGCGGCAAGCGCGTATTCGGAGCGTGCGCCGCGTGTCATTCCCTGCAACCGGGCCGCAATATGACCGGGCCAAGTCTCGCGGACGTGTGGAACCGGAAAGCCGGGGGCTTGGCCGGCTTCAGCCGTTATTCCGAAGCGCTCAAATCCGCGAATATCGTTTGGACCGACAAGACGCTCGACGAGTGGATCAAGGATCCTCAGCACGTCGTGCCCGGCAACAGCATGACGTTCCAGGGGATCAAGGACGCCCAGCCGCGCGCGGACCTTCTGGCGTTCCTGAAGGAAGCGACGCAAAAGGGTGGATCGCAAACGGCCCAGCAGGGCGGGCCGATGGGAGGCATGGGCGGCGGAATGGGCGGCATGATGGGCGGCGGACAAGTGCCAAACCTGAAAAAGCTTGATCCCGAGGACCGCGTGCAAGCCATCACCTATTGCAAGGACACTTATACCGTCACGACCGCCAACGGCCAGACACGCAAATTTTGGGAGCGCAATCTCCGCCTTAAGACAGACGCAAGCGGCGATGGTCCCGAAAAGAACGTGCCGGCGCTGGTGCGGGCCGGGATGATGGGAGATCGCGCGGACGTGATCTTCGCCAATCCGGATGAAATTAGCCCATTCATTGCCGCAAAGTGTTGATCCTTATTGCGGCAGCAACCGGAGCCGGTACATGCACTCTCATTCGATCGAACAGTTCCGCCACTCGCACGTGTTTCTGGGCGAAGCGCATGAACGCAACGAGCGCAAAACCTGGGCGGTCATCGCCATCTGCGCCGCGATGATGGTCGCTGAGATTGCCGGCGGCCTATGGTTCGGGTCGGTCGCGCTTATCGCCGATGGCCTTCATATGTCTACGCACGCCGGCGCGCTTCTCATTGCGGCGTTGGCATATACGTACTCGCGGCGCTACGCGAATGACAAGCGGCTGACGTTTGGCACCGGCAAGCTTGGCGATCTCGCCGCTTTCACGAGCGCCATCGCGCTGGCGATGATCGCGCTGCTTATCGGTTATGAAAGCATCGATCGGCTGATGAATCCGGTGCCGATTGCCTTCAACCAGGCCATTCCGATTGCGGCGGTTGGCTTGGGCGTCAACCTGCTTAGCGCGTTCCTCTTGCGCGACGACCACGATCACCACACCGGCCAAGGGCACAACCACGATCCCGGTCACGGCCACCATCGATCGCAGGCGCACGTCCATCGCGATCACAATTTGCGCGCCGCTTTCCTGCATGTGACGGCCGATGCCGCGGTGTCGGTACTGGTTATCGTCGGATTGCTTGCCGGCAAGCAGTTCGGCTGGGTCTGGATGGACCCTGTGATGGGACTGGTTGCGACGGCCGTCATCTTGAGCTGGTCGTGGACGCTTATCCGCTCAGCCGGCGCAATCCTCCTCGATGTCTGCCCCGACCCGGCCCTGTCCCGAAAGATCGCTCTTCGGCTGGAGCAGGGAAGCGACCGCGTTTCCGATCTTCATTTGTGGCGCGTTGGGCCCGGTCATCTTGCGGCAGTGATTTCGCTGGTGAGCGACGAGCCGCGCGCGCCCGGCGTCTATAAGCGGCGGCTCTCCGGTCTTGCCGGTCTTTCTCATGTGACGATTGAGGTCGAACGTTGTCCCGATGTTCACGACACCAGGCCGCAGGGCTCTCACGCCGCATGATCGAAGCTTCCACGATCACCTGTCCGAAGTGCGGGCATCAATCGACTGAGCGGATGCCGGTGGACGCCTGCCAATTCTTCTACGACTGCAAAGCCTGTGGCGCGAGAACTAAACCCATGCCCGGCGATTGTTGCGTGTTCTGTTCCTATGGCTCGGTGCCTTGCCCTCCAGTGCAGGCTGGGCATTCCTGCAATTGCTGAAAGGGGCGTGGCCCTTTGACAAGTAAGCAAACTGCATTTTTCGAAGGTACGGAAATGCCAACCGCCGGCTGGTGGGAAGCGCTATGGCCCGATCCCGAAGGCGTGCTGGTAAAGACCGGCATAAAGCCGGGCATGGATGTAATTGATCTTTGCTCGGGCGACGGCTGGTTCACTTTGCAAATTGCAAAGATCGCTCGCCACGTTGTCGCAATCGATATTGACGCTAATTTGTTGCAGGTGGCGCGGCATCGTCTCTCGGAGAGTGGTTTGACGAATTGCGATTTCGTTGCCGGCGATGCTTACGATATTGCGCGGCTTTGGGCGCGACCCGTCGATTTTGTCTTTATGGCAAATGCCTTTCACGGTGTTCCTGATCGAACGCGGCTGGCGCGGTCGATTCAAAATATATTGAAGCCGGGCGGGCATTTTGCCGTGGTCAATTGGCACGCCCGCGCCCGTGACGAAACGACGATCTTGGGCGAGCCGCGCGGCCCCAGGACAGAATTACGGATCGGACCGGACGCTGTGAGGAGCGCTGTTGAAC
>JBAUHH010000465.1:0-1874 GCA_049680165.1 Pseudolabrys sp. | reverse complement strand
GCGATGTCGAGAAGGCGCTGGCGACATCGTCATGAACGTTGTCGCGCTCGACCAAGCCACCATAAAGATCGGCGAGCATGCCGTGCTCGCGAAAGCGAGCTTTGCGATCGGCCAAGGCGAATTCATCGGCGTGCTCGGTCCCAACGGCGCCGGCAAGACCACGCTGATGCGCGCCATTCTCGGCCTTATCCCCGCCAGCAGCGGTTCGGTGCACGTGTTTGGCCGCTCGCCACAACGGGGCGACCCAGCGATCGGCTATCTGCCGCAATTGCGCACCGTGCTGCCCGATTTGCGCGTGCGCGGCCACGATTTCATCGCCAGTTCGCTCAACGGCGAACGCTGGGGCCTGCCGAAGGTATCGCGCGCGGACCGCAGCGCGATTGATGAAACGCTCGCCGCCATTGGCGCGGCCGAGTTGGCCGAGCGGCCCCTGAGCCAGATGTCCGGCGGCGAGCGGCAACGGCTGTTGCTCGCGCAAGCCCTGATCGGCTCACCCAAGCTCCTGCTGCTCGACGAGCCGCTCATCAGCCTCGATCCGCGTCACCAGGAAATTGTCATCGACGTGGTCAAGAAAGTCTGCCGCGAGCGCGGGATAACCGTGCTGTTCAGCGCGCACGAACTCAACCAGTTGCTCGGCACGCTCGACCGCGTGCTCTATCTCGGCCACGGCCAGGCCGTGCTCGGCACCGTCGAAGAAGTCGTCACTGCTCCGGTGTTGTCGCGGTTGTACGGCGCCGACATCGACGTTGTTCGCGCGAACAACCACATCTTCGTCATGTCGCGCGGACGGGACGTCGAGCGCGCGGATCACGCGCATGACCACAATGGCCATCATCATCACGGCCATGAACACCATCATCACTGACATGTTCGCCTATGATTTCATGAACAATGCCTTCGCCGCCGC
This sequence comes from Pseudolabrys sp., assembly GCA_049680165.1. Classification (GTDB taxonomy): domain Bacteria; phylum Pseudomonadota; class Alphaproteobacteria; order Rhizobiales; family Xanthobacteraceae; genus Pseudolabrys. The sequence continues at coordinate 967 of JBAUHH010000465.1, read as the reverse complement.
CGGCATCGTCGCGGTGGTGTCGGGCATCGTCGGCTTCTTTCTGGTGATGCGCGGGCAGACGTTCGCCGGTCACGCGCTGTCGCATATCGGCTTTGCCGGCGCGACCGGCGCGGGGCTGATCGGGCTGGCGCCGATCTGGGGCCTGCTCGGATTTACCCTTTGCGCAGGCATAGTCATGGGCGCGCTGAGCGAGCGGATCAGCAACCGCGACGTCGCGATCGGCATCGTGCTGGCGCTTGCCCTGGGCTTCGGCCTCTTGTTCCTGCACTACTACACGTCGTTCGCGACGCAGGCGACCGCGCTGTTGTTCGGCAATGTTCTTGCGGTCGATCGGCCGATGATCGCGCTGCTCGCCGTGCTCGGCGCAATTACTCTTCTTGCTCTGGCCGGCATCATGCGGCCGTTGATTTTCGCGAGCTTGCAACCGGAACTGGCGGAAGCCAAAGGCGTGCCGCTGCGTTTCATCTCGACCGCGTTCCTCGCCGTCGTCGCGCTCGCCGTGTCGGCCTGCGCGCAGATCGTCGGCGTTCTTCTGGTGTTTACGCTGATGGTCGGCCCGGCCGCAGCGGCGCAGCGGGTGACCACCGGCCTGTGGGGCGGCCTCATTTTGTCGGCCTTGCTCGCCTTTATCGAGGCGGAACTCGGCATCATGCTCGCCTACCAGACCGATTGGCCGGTGAGTTTCTGCATCGCGCTGCTGAGCGCGCTCGCTTATTTCGCCGTCCTGATGGCTCCGGCTGGCAGCCGGCGGCCGGCCGCTATCCACTGAAAACAATCCCCGTATTCCGCAATCCGCCGGTCTGCTATCGTCCGGCTTGTTACGTGATGGCTATCGGGGACGCTGGGGGGCAAAATGTCGCACACGAAACTGCGATCGCTAGCGATCGCGTTTGCAACTGTTTTCGCAATCGCCGGCGGACCCGCCGTCGCCCAGAACGTGGGCGACCGGTTCGTGCCGTTCAACGAA
>JBAUHH010000464.1:0-1518 GCA_049680165.1 Pseudolabrys sp. | reverse complement strand
CCGCCCCGTCCCCAATGGGACCGAACGGCCCGAAGGAGAAGGAGAAGTTGTCGGCCGGCCCGCCGGCGATGGCGGTGTTGCCGTCCGCCGACAGCGCCACCGAGGTGCCTTGAGCGGCCACTCCCATCGCGCCAACGCCGATGAGCATGCTGCTCTGCTGCGTCCAGGTGCCGTTGCTGTCGCGAGTAAAGACCCACACACCCCCGATCCCAACGTTGTCGAAACCGGGGTCTGGGGTGGCGAGTGGCCCGCCGAAAATGGCAGTGTTGCCGTCCGCCGATAGCGCCACCGACGAGCCTTCGTTCGCCGTCAGCGTCAGGCCGTTGCCGACCAGCTTGCTGCCCTGCTGCGCCCAGGTGCCGTTGCTGCTGTCGCGGGTATAGACCCACACCGCGCCGGTCCCGGAGCTGTCGGCTGGCCCGCCGACGAGGGCGGTGTTGCCATCCGCCGAAACCGCGACCGAAGTGCCTTGCTCTGCCGACCCACTGGCGCCGCCGCCGAGGAGCTTGTCGCCCTGCTGGACGAACTGCGCCTGCGCGATCTGCGGCAAAAGAAAGAGCGCCGCGGCGAACAGCGCCGCAATCGCGACCGACTGAAATGACACGACGCGGCGCGGCACCACCGGCGCTCCGCACGCCCCAAAGAAACGGATGCCCATCACGCTACCCCGGCCCGCTTGCACGTCGCCCGGGAAAATTGTCCGCCCACAATCGGTTAGGGTCAATTATAGGCGATCACATCCCGTTGTATTTAACGAAAAATTTATTTCTGCAAAGACAACCGAAAAGGCCGCGCAGCGCTCCAGCATAAGGGCTCAAAATCGACAACCATTGTAACAGATAGCAGCAACGTATCTGCATTCAGCGCGATTTGAACACGGCTCCTTTCATGGGCGCGCCAACCGCACTGCTCGCGCCGCGGCGTGCCGATGTGGCTCGCCAGCGTCGAGCCGTGTAAGCCCGACCATGACCAGCGCACACTCGAATGAAGCTCGGACCGAGGGCCCACCGATCAGCAAGATCAATGCGCGTCCGCCCCGTACGGAGTTGGCTGCACCATTGCAATGGGCACGGCGGAACGCACATAATTGAGCCATAAGGTCATGCCCCGCAAAAGTCCCGATCCCGTTGACAAGCATGTAGGCGCGCGCGTTCGGATGCGCCGCCTCATGCTGAACCTGAGCCAGGAGAAGCGGCGGACGGCCTTGGCGTCTCATTCCAGCAAGTACAGAAGTATGAGAAGGGCACCAACCGCATGGGATCGAGCCGCTTGCAGCAGGTCGCCAATATCCTGCAGGTGCCGGTGCCATTCTTTTTCGAGGGTGCGCCCGGCCAGTCAAAAGCGAACAATAAAAGTTCGTCGCCTGCCTTCGTCTCTGACTTCTTGGCGACCGCGGATGGCCTCTCTCTCATCAAGGCTTTCGTGCGGATCAAGGACGCGAAGTTGCGTCGCGCCATCGTGCATCTGGTCGGACAAACGGCGGATGATGGCGGCGTATGAATTGAGACGCAGCAAGGA
>JBAUHH010000463.1:0-7515 GCA_049680165.1 Pseudolabrys sp. | reverse complement strand
TTTCCAGACGCTTGGCGACATCTTCCTTCGCCTGCCCGATAGCGAGTCCATCAAGGAAGCGCGAATTGATCATGCTGCCGTCGCCGTCATAGGCAACATTGGTGATGACGAATGTTTTCGGATCCTGCCCCGGCGGGCAAACCACCGGCGTGTTGCCGAGGCCGTATTTGTTGACGAAGTCGAGGTCGCGCTGGTCGTGCGCGGGGCAACCGAAGATGGCGCCGGTGCCGTAATCCATCAGAATGAAGTTCGCGACGTAGACCGGCAGCTTCCAGCTCGCATCGAACGGGTGCACCGCCTTGATGCCGGTGTCGAAGCCCATCTTCTCGGCGGTGTCGATCTCAGCCTGCGCGGTGCCCATGCGATGGCATTCTTCGATGAACGCGGCGAGCTTCGGATTTTTCGCAGCGGCCGCCGTCGCCAGCGGATGATCGGGCGACAGCGCCATGAACTTCGCGCCGAACAGAGTGTCCGGCCGCGTGGTGAAGATTTCCAGCTCGCTCTCTTTATTCGGCGCGGTGGCCGGATCGAGCATGAAGCGGACCAGCAGGCCTTCCGAGCGGCCGATCCAGTTCTTCTGCATCAGTCGCACTTTTTCCGGCCAGCGGTCGAGCGTGTCGAGTGCCTCGAGCAAATCTTCCGAATAGTCGCTGATCTTGAAGAACCACTGCGTCAGCTCGCGCTGCTCGACAATTGCGCCCGAGCGCCAGCCGCGGCCGTCGATCACCTGCTCGTTGGCGAGCACGGTCTGATCGACCGGATCCCAGTTCACCTTCGACTGCTTGCGCTCGACTAATCCCGCGCGCAGGAAATCGAGAAACATTTTCTGCTGGTGCTTGTAGTAACTCGGATCGCAGGTCGCGAGTTCGCGCGCCCAGTCGAGGGAGAGCCCCATCGACTTGAGCTGCGCCTTCATGGTTGCGATGTTTTCGTAGGTCCAGGTTTTCGGATGCACCTTGCGGTCGATCGCGGCATTTTCAGCCGGCATGCCGAAGGCGTCCCAGCCCATCGGATGCAGCACCGAGAAACCCATCGCGCGTTTGTAGCGCGCCACCACGTCGCCCATGGTGTAGTTGCGCACGTGGCCCATGTGGATGCGCCCCGACGGGTAGGGGAACATCTCCAGCACGTAGTATTTCTGCCGCGGGTCGTCGTTCTTGGTCGCGAAGATGCCGCGCTCGTCCCAGGCCTTCTGCCAGCGCGGCTCGGCGTCGCGGGCGTTGTAGCGCTCAGATGTGTTGGATTCGGCCGCCATTTGCCGGTCTTTTAGAGGGGCGCGGCGGCATGGGAAAGGCCTTTCGACGCCATTTTGCAAGATCGGCCAAGGGTATGGCCGTGGCGGGCGGCTGCTTCCGGCTCAAAAATGGTAGTTCAGGCCAAGCCGCATGATCGCGTCGCGCACGCGCATATGGACCTCGCCTACACCCGGCAGGTTTACCGGGCTGCCGATGTTGCCGGTGTCGAGGTAAAGCCCTTCGAGCTTGGCGCTCCAGCCCTTCGTCACCATCCATTCGACGCCGGCGCCGAGCGCCAAAGCCGGCTTCGTGTAATGGCCGCTGACCGTTGCGCCAAGCGCCGATGCGGACGGTTCGTAGGCGCCGTAGGCGATGCCGAGGGTGCCGTAGGCCATCACGCAACCGCAATTGAACGCGTATCCGATGCGTCCGCGCAGCGTTTCGAAATAAGGGATTCTTTGGCTGACCGTGAAATTGCCGACGATCGGCAGCGTTCTGCTGTAGCTCGTGCTCTGGCCCGAGGCCTGGATGTCGCCTTCGATGCCCAATACCACCCGGTCGATCTGATAGTTGTAACCGGCCTGCACGCCGCCGATGACGCCGGTCATGTTGCTGGTGACGGCGAGCGGCGCGTCGTCCGTGAGGCCCGCCGCGCCATAGCCGAGATTGCCGCCGACATAGAAGCCGGTCCATTCGCCAACCGGCGCGGGCTGCGGCTTCTTCCGCGGTTTGCCATCACCTGCGTCGGCGGCGCCGAGCATCGACAGTATTGCCAGCGCCGCGATGGCTGCCTTCGCCAATTTTCTGGTCATGGTCCTGCGTCTGTAGAGATTGCGCGAAACGCAAATCGACGCAGACAGACCGCGAGCAGCATGTGCACGCGCGTTCGCCACAACTACCCGCTGATACTGAAAACAGTCGGCTGCCGAATCGGTAGCCAAGCCCGCTTTGGGTCTAAAGCGCGCAGATGGAACAGGCAAGCGGCGGAACCAATTCGCCTGCAAAATCAGGAACAAACAGCCCGCGCGACGGGTTGAATTCCTGCAAGAAAGGAGATGCGGAAATGGACAAAATCAAATCGATCAAGGAACACATGGAAGTGGTCGGCTCCGACGGCGGCCACGTCGGCACCGTCGACTCGCTGGAGGGCGAGAGCCGGATCAAGCTCACCAAGAGCGATCCGACCTCGGGCGGCCAGCACCACTTCATTTCGGCGCAATGGGTCGCGAGCGTGGACAACAAGGTCCACCTCAACAAGGCGGCGAAGGAAGCCACCGAGCAGTGGCAGGCCGCCGCGTAACCAAGCGCGTAATCCGAGTCAGCTCATCGCCGTGCGCAGCGCAGCGATGAGCGCCTTTGCCTCATAGGGCTTGATAACGACAGGGGCTTTCGGGAATTGCCTGGTGTGAGTGCTCTCGCCGGTCAAGCCGGTAAGAAACACGAACGGGGTATTACACCGGACCAGCGCTTCAGCGACGCCGAGGCTGCTCTGGTGATCGCGTCCAAGCAGAACGTCGAGCACGGCAACGTCGAACGGCGGGCCGGCTTCGACGGCGGCGACCGCGTCGTTGGAATTGCTCACATAGACCACTGAGGCGCCGGCCGATTCGAGCACGTGCTGGATGTCCAGACCGATGAGAAACTCATCGTCCAGCACCAGAACGCGCTTCCCGGCAACTGGCGCGCGGGAATCGTCGGTGAACGAGCTAGACATTCGTTGAAGCGGGACGCCGGGTCGCGCAGGCGCGACACAGGTTGATTGAGGATTTTATCCGGCGACGAACCGCGCATGTCCTCCCATATGGAACTTTCCCTTTTCTCCCGAATTTTCAGCGCAGTCATTTAAATAAGACATAGTGCACCACTTAAATAAGCCCTACGGTACAAGGTGTTATGATTATCGGCGCCCTGTCTCGATCGAACGGGCAATTCACCCCGTGCGACCTGTGCCCGCTGCGCCGGCGGCCGTCGCTGCGCAAGTTCACGGCCGAAGAGCTCGACTTTGTGAAGGAATTCAAGGTCGACGAGCTGCGCGTCGGCGCCGGCAGCAGCTTCCTGCAACAGGGTGCCAGCAGCGAACACCTCTACACCCTGCTCCAGGGCTGGGCGTTCCGCTACAAGATGCTGGACGACGGCCGCCGGCAAATCCTCAATTATGCATTGCCGGCCGATCTGGTCGGTCTGCAAGGCGCGGTGATGCGCGAGATGGAGCACTCGGTCGAGGCGCTCACCAACGTGGTGCTGTGCGTCTTTCCGCGCTCCAAGCTGTGGGAGCTTTACAGCCGCTTTCCTTCGCTTGCATTCGATCTGACATGGCTCGCCGCCCGCGAGGAGCAGATCATCGACGAAAATCTCGTCAATGTCGGCCGCCGCACCGCGCTGGAGCGCACCGCGTATGTGCTGCTGCATCTTTACGCGCGCGCGCAGGAGGCCGAGTTGGTCACGGCCAATACGGTCGAATTTCCTTTCACGCAGCAACATCTTGCCGACACGCTCGGCATGTCGCTGGTGCACACCAACAAGACGCTCAAGCGCCTATCGGCGAGCAACACTTTCCGCTGGAAAGAGCGGGTGTTCGAATTGCTCAACCGTGCCGCGCTGGTGGAAATTGCCGGTGAAGACGTCCATCCGCGCAACCCGCGGCCTTTCATCTAGGATTCTTTTGCTGTTGTCATGGCCGGGCAACCGGGTCCGCCAAAGGCGGCCCGGTCGTGGCACTTGTCCCGGCCATCTCGCTTAGGTAGCCCTATGCGTCCCTGGCGGGGATCACCGGGACAAGCCCGGCGATGACAAAAGCAGATGCCATACGACACAAAGTCATCAAGCAACCTTGAAACCGTCCGCGCCGGCATTGCGCGCGCCTGCCGCGATGCGTCGCGCGACCCGGCGTCGGTGACGCTGGTGGCGGTATCGAAGACATTTGCTGCCGACGAAATCGAGCCGGTGATCGGCGCCGGCCAACGCGTGTTCGGCGAAAATCGTGTGCAGGAAGCAAGAACCAAATGGCCGGCGCTAATGGAAAAATATTCCGGCCTTCAACTGCACCTGATCGGGCCGCTGCAATCCAACAAGGCCAGGGAAGCGGTGGCGTTGTTCGACGCGATTCATTCGGTCGACCGGCCGAGCCTGTGCGAGGCGTTGTCGAAGGAGATCGCGAAGCAGGGCAGCGCGCCGCTGCTATTTGTCGAGATCAACACCGGCGCCGAGCCGCAAAAAGCCGGCGTGCTGCCGCAGGACACCGGCGATTTTCTCAAGCGCTGCCGCGAAACCTACGGCCTGACGATCTCGGGGCTGATGTGCATTCCGCCGCTGGAGGAAGCGCCAGGTCCGCATTTCGCGCTCACTGCCAAAATCGCCAAGCGCAATGGCCTGAAGTTGTTGTCGATGGGCATGAGCGCGGATTACGCCACCGCGATCGAGCTCGGCGCGACGCATGTGCGCGTCGGCAGCGCGATTTTCGGCGTGCGGAAATAATCTATTGTCGTCCCGGCCGAGCGCCAGCGAGAGCCGGGACCCATACGCCGCAGCCTATCGAGAATCCACGGAGTATAGGTCCCCGCTTTCGCGGGGACGACAGCAAGATGGAATCGCTGAATTATCGCCGGGTCGTATAGCCGCCGGGCTGATTGGGCTGCGGGTTGCCCATCGCGGAGCCGAGCGACGGATCGAGCGGCTTGCGCAGGATGCTCGGACGCGGCGCCGGTTCGGCGAGCGGACGTGGGGCCAGAGGCGGCGGAGCCAGAGGCGCCTGCGGCATTGCCGGCTGCAGCGGGACGTTGTCAAGCGCGCCGGTGAAATCGACCGAGTCTTCGTCCCGGTGACTCATCGTGGATGAGCGCCAGCGGTCGATGACCGAAGAGATCAGATCGCGGCCGACGTGGGCGCCGCCGTCTGAGCGGGCAAAGCCCGCGGCCTCGCTGCTCGGCAGCATTTGCGCGGCCAATTCTATGAAGCGCATGCGCGTCGGCATCGCCACGCCGGCGCCGAAGGTGAACACTTCGCGCGTGCCGAGTGAGGGGATGAAAGAGAGCAAGTTCGCCGCCGCGTCCGACACCGCGGAGCGGATCAGGCTCTGGTCGCGGTCGTTCGACAGCCGCATGACGAACAAAGTCGAGCATTGCGAAATGATGGTCTGGTCGATTTCTGCCGGCCGCTGCGTCACCAGACCGAGATAAACGCCGTATTTGCGGCCTTCCTTGGCGATGCGCGAGAGCGCGCGGCGGGTTGGGCCGAAGCCGATCTTCTTGTCGGCCGGCGCGTAACGGTGCGCTTCTTCGCAAACGAACAGTAGCGGCGCGATCCCGTCGCTCCACAGGCCGAAGTCGAACGCCATGCGGCAGACTACCGACACCACCGAGTCGACCACCTCGGACGGGAAGCCGGCGAGCTGCATGATGGTCATCGGCTTGCCGTCGGGCGGCAGGCGGAACAGGTTGCTCAGCGTGTCCGCCATCGTGTCGCCGCCGATGTTGGCGTTCTCGAACATGAACGAGTAGCGCGGATGATTGCGGAAGGTCTGAATCCGCTGCATCAGCTTGTGATAGACGGTCGCGCGCGAGCGGTTCTCGAGCTTGCCCATGCGCTCGTCGATCAGGTTGATCAGATCCTCGATGCGGTAGGGCACCGGCGTGTCGGCGGTGAAGCCGACATTCTTCGGATCGCGCTTCTTGGCAAGCGCGCGGTCGTTGGTGGCGCCGCCGCGGTATTGCAGATACGCCGCCTTGGCGAGCGGGATCACCTCGGAAAGAATTTCGACTTCCTCGTCGACACCCGGCCGGCCGCCGAAGAACGCGTCGACGGTTTCCTCGAAATTGAACAGCCAGAACGGCAGGCGCAGGTTGCGCGGGTTGAGCACCAGCGCTTTCTCGCCGAAGCAGCGGCCATATTCGTTGTGCGGATCGACCAGGAAGATGCGCAGGTTCGGACGCCGCTCGAGAATCTTTTGCAGGATGACGGCGACGCCGCTCGACTTGCCGACGCCGGTATTGCCGAGCATCGCGAAGTGGCGGCTGACCAGCGCGTCGATGTCGATGTTGACGGGAATATTGGCGTTCTGCTGAAGGTCGCCGATGTGGGCGCGGTCGCCGTTCGGCGCGCCGTAGACGAGGCGCAACTCGGCTTCGCTCATCAGCACGGCGCCGTCGCCGATGGTCGGATAGTCGGCAACGCCGCGCTGGAAGCGCGCCGCGCCGTTTTCGCCGGCGCGGATTTCACCGACGAGATCGAGTCGCGCCACCTGGCGATAGGTCTGGTTGCCGGCGACGAGCTGCGCTTCTTCCTCGATCGCGGTCACCAGGCCGATGATGATCGAGATGCCGGACAGCAACCCGATGAATTTTCCGACGGTGACATGATCGGCGTCGCCGTTCGCGGTGCGCGCGGAGGTCAGGCCGATGGTCGCTTCCGATCCGTTGATCGCGACGATGCGGCCGATCGGCGCGCGCGTGGGGCGCGGCGGCGTGCCGGGAGCTCGTGCCTGATTCTGATCCATGCGCCCCACCGTCCGGATTTTTTATGATGCGCGCTTGCAAGCGACGCACACAATATAACTGCGTACCATGCGGGGCTTCAGGTTTGATTAATGCGCCGATTACGCCCGGCGAGCGGCGGCGTCATGCTTAATCTTTCGTCACCGCAACGACGGTAAGATTTATTCAACCACAATCTTTGTGCGCGGGCCGACACGCTCGATCAATCGCCGTAGTGAACCGATCGTCAACGCCACGCACCCTGCGGTCGGCGCAAATCCGTCGCGTGCAATATGCAGGAACACGGCGCTGCCGCGGCCAGCGACGCGCGGCCGGGTGTTGTGGTCGATCTCGATAATGAAGTCGTAAAGCGCGTCCTTGCGCGTGAGCCGGTCGGCCTTGCTGTCTTTCGGCACCTTTACCGGCTGGTTGTAGTGCCGGTCGGCCGGGTCTTCGCACCAGCCGTCGTCGGCGCCAATGCGCCGCACCGGCAACATCGTGCGGGGACGCGGATGGCGATCGCCGCGCCACCACAGCCGCTTGAGCCGGAAGACGCCGCGCGGAGTCGAGCCGTCGCCCTCGCGCTTGTTGGCCTTGATGCCGGTGCGCCCGAGCGCCACCGGCAGAACCTGCTGTCCGGCCTGCAGCCAGCCGCGCGCGGCATCGGCCGCCTTACGCCGAACACTGAGGCGACTCAGGGCTTTATTGCGCATTTCCCGTAACCCATTCCGAAATAACGAAGATTTCAACGGAAAAAACAGTTCCTGCTTGCTCTTTTAACGTCTAATGCTCTATTTCGCGACTGCCGGTGG
>JBAUHH010000462.1:0-1694 GCA_049680165.1 Pseudolabrys sp. | reverse complement strand
GCTCCGCGCTGCTGCTCTTTTCGACGATGCTCAACCTTTTCGCGCTGCGCTTCATGCAGCTCGACGAGGTGCTCTCGATCCTGTTCGGCACGCCGTTTCTCGTCGCGCTGCTCTGCGTGCCGCTGCTTGGCGAGACGGTGGGCTGGCGGCGCTGGGCGGCGATTGGCGTTGGGCTGCTCGGCGTGCTGGTGGTGACGCGGCCCGGGATGGGCGGCATGCAGCCGGTCGCGCTGCTGCCGGTCGGCGGCACGATCTGCTACGCGTTCTATGTGATCTCGACACGTGTGCTTTCGCGCACCGACTCCAGCGAAACGACGCAGTTCTACACCAATCTCGTCGGCGCTCTTGTGATGACGGCGATCGTTCCCTTTGTCTGGGTGGCGCCGGACGGCTGGCTGACGGCGGCGCTGATGGTGCTGATCGGCGCGCTGGGCGGCGGGGGGCATTTTCTGCTCATTCTTGCCCACCGGCTCGCGCCGGCCTCGGCGTTGGCGCCCTTCATCTATACGCAGATGGTGTGGACGACGAGCCTCGGCTTCCTGGTGTTCGGCGACGTGCCGCACCGCTGGACCATCGCGGGTGGACTGATCGTGATTTCGTCCGGCCTGTACCTGCTTCACCGCGAAGCGGTGCGTAAGGTCGAGCCTTCCGCACCGGTTGCCTAAGCGTCGTGGGCGGCGCTAAGTTTCGGCCCGAAAAGCGAGAAATAAGACCTTCGAGGAACATTCATGGCGACAGCAAAGGACCGGGCGCCGCAGCCGGCCGGCTCGGGCTTGAACGACGATATCGGCGAGGAAAAGCGCCTGGCGCTTTACCGTTCGCAGGTGCGCCTGCGCGAGGCCGAGCAGCGCGCCTACGACCTGTTCCTGCAAAACCTGGTGAAGGGCACCAGCCATCTCTCGCTTGGCCAGGAAGCGATTGCCGCCGGTTTTGGGGAAGCGATGCAGAAAGGCGACCTGTCGTTTTGCACCTATCGCGGCCACGCCCATACGCTGGCGCGCGGCGTGCCGGTCGAAAAAGTGCTCGGCGAGCTGATGCAGCGCGACAACGGCCTGATGCGCGGCAAGGGCGGCTCGATGCATCTCACGTCGGAGGAGCACGGCGTGATGGGTTCCTACGCCATCATCGGCGCGCATCTTCCGATCGCCTGCGGCGCCGCCTGGCGCGCGCAATACAAAGGCGCCAAGGACGTCTCGGTCTGCTTCTTCGGCGACGGCACCACCAATATCGGCGCGTTTCACGAAGCGCTGAATTTCGCCGCGGTCTGGAAGTTGCCGGTGATCTTCGTGTGCGAGAACAACCTCTACATGGAATACACGCCGATCGCCGACGTGACGGCGGTCGAGCATCCGGCCGCCGACCGCGCCGGCTCCTACGGGCTCGAGCGCATTATTGTCGACGGCAACGACGCCGACGCGGTCTATCGCATTGCGCAGAAAGCCTTCGCCAAGGCGCGTGCTGGCCAGGGGCCTTCGCTGATCGAGTGCATGACCTATCGGCACAGCGGCCATTCGCGCGCCGACCCGGCGAAGTATCGCCCCGAGGGCGAGCTCGATCGCTGGAAGCTGCGCGACCCGATCAAGATCTATCGCGAGCGGCTGAAGCAGTTCGGCGTGAGCGATGCCACGATAGAAAAAATCGACGCCAGCGTGCGCAAGGAAGTGGACGACGCGACCGAGGCGTGCAAGGCCGCG
>JBAUHH010000461.1:0-25581 GCA_049680165.1 Pseudolabrys sp. | reverse complement strand
CGGCTGCACACCGCGCGCTCGCGCAACGACCAGGTCGCGACCGATTTTCGGCTGTGGATGCGAGATTCAATTGATGCAATCGATGCAGCGGTTGCGGATTATCAGCGTGCGCTCGCCGAGAAGGCGTTCGCGCACGCTGCGACGGTGATGCCGGGCCTCACGCATTTGCAGACCGCCCAGCCGGTGACATTCGGTCACCATCTGTTGGCCTATGTCGAGATGGCCGATCGCGACCGCGGGCGGCTTGCCGATGCGCGCAAGCGGCTCAATGAATCCCCGCTCGGCTCCGGCGCGCTCGCCGGCACCTCGTTCGATCTCGACCGCGACATGACCGCGAAGGCGCTCGGCTTCGACCGGCCGGCGGCGAATTCGCTCGACGCCGTCTCCGACCGCGACTTCGCCATGGAGACGCTCGCTGCGGCGTCGATTACGTCGGTACACCTGTCGCGGCTTGCCGAGGAAATCGTGATCTGGACGTCGCCGCTGGTCGGCTTGGTCAAATTGTCGGACGCCTTCACCACCGGCTCCTCGATGATGCCGCAGAAGCGCAATCCCGACGCCGCCGAGCTGGTGCGCGCCAAGACCGGCCGCGTCGTCGGCGCGCTCACCGCGCTGCTGATGGTGATGAAGGGCCTGCCGCTCGCCTACGCCAAGGACATGCAGGAGGACAAGGAAGGCGCGATGGACGCGCTCTACGCCTTGAGCCTGTCGATCGCGGCAATGACCGGCATGGTGAGCGATCTTGAGCCGGACGCGTCACGCATGAGGAAAGCGGCGGGTGAGGGCTATGCCACCGCCACCGATCTCGCGGACTGGCTGGTGCGGGCGTTGAAGATGCCGTTTCGCGACGCGCATCACGTGACCGGCCGGATCGTCGCCAAGGCAGCCGAAGAGGGCGTCGCATTGCACCGGCTGCCGCTCGATGCCATGCGCGCGATCGAGCCGAAGATCGTGCAGGATGTGTTCAAAGTGCTTTCCGTGGATAATTCCGTGAAAAGCCGGATGAGCTTTGGCGGCACCGCGCCCAAGAACGTGCGCGCGCAGGCACGGAAATGGCTGAGAAAGCTGGAAAAAGAGAAATCCTGACTTCGCCTTGATTGCCCGTTTTGCTATTATGCCGTCCATGCAAGGAGCGCGCATCGTGACCCATTTCAGCGGCCGTCCACTCGTCCGCCTGGCTCTGCTCGGCGCGCTCGTCGCCGCGTTGGGCCTTGCCGGTTGCGGCCGCAAAGGCCCGCTCGATCCGCCGCCGAGCGCGGCGGCCGCCGGCGAACAGCAAAACAATACGGAGTCCAGCGGCCTGCTCTCGCCGCTCGGTCCGCACACGGTCCAGTCCAATTCCGGCGTGAGCCCGGGCCTGACCTCGACCGGCCAGCCGATCGCGCCGAAGGGGCCGAAGAAACACATTCCTCTCGACGTCCTGCTCGACTGAGCGTGCGATGCATCACTTCGATTATCGTGATGGCGTCCTGCACGCCGAGGCGGTGAATCTCGACACGCTCGCGAGCGATGTCGGGACGCCCTTCTACTGCTACTCGACCGCCACTCTGGAGCGCCACTACAAGGTGTTCGCCGGCGCATTTGCCGACGTGAACGCGCTCGTCTGCTACGCCATGAAGGCGAATTCCAATCAGGCGGTGATCAGGACGCTGGCAAAGCTCGGCGCCGGCGCCGACGTCGTCTCCGGTGGCGAGCTCAAGCGCGCCCGCGCAGCAGGCGTCGCGCCCGACAAGATCATGTTCTCCGGCATCGGCAAGACCGCAGACGAACTCGCGCTCGCGGTCGACGAGGGCATTCTCTGCGTCAATGTCGAATCCGAGCCTGAGCTCAATCTGCTGTCGTCGGTCGCGTCGTCGAAGGGACGCATCGCGCTGATTTCCGTGCGCGTTAATCCCGACATCGATCCCAAGACCCACCACAAGATCGCGACCGGCAAGGCGGAAAACAAATTCGGCATTCCGATCAGCCGCGCGCGCGCGGTTTATGCCGAGGCGGCGAAGCTCCCGGGCCTGAAGGTGACCGGCGTCGACATGCATATCGGCAGCCAGATCACCGACCTCGATCCGTTCGGCGACGCGTTCAAGCTGCTCGCCGATTTCGTGCGTACGCTGCGCGGCGACGGCCACACCATCAGCCACGTCGATCTTGGCGGCGGGCTCGGCATTCCGTACCGCGACGACAACGAGCCGCCGCCGCATCCGGACGAATACGCCAAGGTTGTCAAGCGCGCGACGCGCGATCTCGATTGCCGGCTGATCTTCGAGCCGGGGAGATTGATTGTCGGCAATGCGGGCGTTCTCGTCACGCGCGTTCTGTTCGTGAAGCATGGCGAAGCCAAGACCTTCGTCGTGGTCGATGCGGCGATGAACGATCTCATTCGCCCGACGCTCTACGATGCGCATCACGAAATCTGGCCTGTGGCGGCGATATCGAAGACAGCGCGCCACATTCGCGCCGACGTGGTCGGGCCGGTCTGCGAATCCGGAGATTTCCTCGCCCTCGACCGCGACATGGTCGAGCCGCAACCCGGAGCACTTCTGGCCGTTATGTCCGCTGGAGCCTATGGCGCGGTCGAGGCGGGAACCTACAACACCCGTGCGCTGGTGCCGGAAGTCCTGGTCAAAGGCGGTGAATGGGCACTAGTGCGGCCCCGCCTTGAAGTTGACCAATTGATTGCGCTCGATCGCATGCCGCCCTGGCTTTAAGCGCATGGAAAGCCACGTGGTTTGGGACTAGGCCGCGTGTTAGCGTGTTAGTTGGGTAGATTCGGCCGCCAGCGCGACGGAGCGGTTTTTGGACACCTTGGACCAGCGCCCCAGCGACGAACAACCGATCCGGCGGCTGCTTACGCGCGCGCTTCAACGCGCCCGCGGCAGCATCTTCTGGGAGCGGTTGTGGCCGGCAATGGCGACGCTCGCCGTCGCCGTCGGGCTGTTCCTGGCATTTTCGTGGGCCGGCTTGTGGCTGGCGTTGCCGCCGCTTGGCCGCGCCATCGGCCTGTTCGTCTTCCTCCTCGTCACAATCGCCGCCGCCATTCCGCTCGCATTGCTGCGGATCCCGACCGTCAACGACGGCTTGCGGCGGCTCGATCGTGGCAGCGGCGAACAGCATCGTCCTGCGACCGCTATCGCCGACGAAATCGCGAGCAACAGCGAAGATCCGGTTACGCAGGCGCTCTGGCGCGCGCATGTCGAGCGCGCATTGCTGTCGGCGCGCAAGCTCAAGGCCGGCTGGCCAATGCCGCGGTTGGCGTTGCGCGACCCGATCGCGTTGCGCGCGCTGGTGGTCGTCTTGGTGTTCGCCACGTTCTTTGCCGCCACCGGCGAGCGCATCAAGCGTATCACCGCCGCCTTCGACTGGCACGGCGTGGTCGCGCCGGCGAATTTCCGCATCGACGCCTGGGTTAGCCCGCCCATCTATACGGCGCGCGCGCCGGTCATGCTTCCCGGCCTGCGCCCGGGCGAAACCGCGCAGCATGAGGCCACTGCGGTTTCGGTGCCGGCCGGCAGCCAACTCGTCATTCGCGCCACCGGCAAAGTGCGCTTCGACGTCATCCACAATGGCGGGCTGGAGGAAGCGCCCGCCGATACCCACAAGCCGCTGCCGCCCGGCGCGGAAGAACGCCGCTTCCTGATCAAGGGCGACGGCAGCGCCACCTTGCACGGCGTCGGCACCGATCTGGTGTGGAATTTCACCGCCATCCCCGACCGCCCGCCCGTCATCGATCTGATCCGCGATCCCGAGCGGCAGGCGCGCGGCACGCTGCGGCTCGATTACCGCGTCGAAGACGATTACGGCGTGGTGCAGGCGCAGGCGACCTTCGCGCGCAAGGAAGGCGATCAGAAGACCGGCGAACCGCCGCATCCGCTGTTCAAGGCGCCCGATTTCGTCTTGACGCTGCCGCAGCAACGCGCGCGCGCCGGCACGGCGCAGACCACGCACGATCTCACCGAGCATCCGTGGGCGGGCGCCGAAGTCGCGCTGACGCTTGTCGCGCGCGACGAAGCGGGCAACGAAGGACGGAGCGAGCCGTTCGAGTTCACGCTGCCGGAGCGGCTCTTCACCAAGCCAATCGCGCGTGCGCTGATCGAACAGCGCCGTAACCTCGCGCTCGATACCAACGTCAAGCCGGTCGTGCTCACCGCGCTCGAAGCGCTGACGATTGCGCCCGAGCGATTTACGCCGGAGGTGAGCATCTATCTCGGCCTGCGGTCGATCTATTTCGATCTTCTGCACGCCCGCAGCGACGACGCATTGCGCGAGGTCGTGGCGCGGATGTGGGACATGGCCGTGCAGATCGAAGACGGCAACATGTCGCAATCCGAGCAGGCGCTGCGCCAGGCACAGGAAGCGCTGCGCCAGGCGCTCGAACGCGGAGCGAGCGACGAGGAAATCAAGAAGCTGACCGACCAGTTGCGAGCGGCGCTCGACAAATTCCTGCAAGCGCTCGCCGAGCAGATGCGCAAGAACCCGCAGCAGCTTTCGCGCCCGCTCGACCGCAATACGCGCATGCTGAGCCAGCAGGATCTCAAAAGCCTGATCGACCGGATGGAGAATCTCGCGCGCTCCGGCAACAAGGACGCCGCGCGCCGGCTGCTCGAGCAATTGCAGTCGATGCTCGAAAACCTGCAAATGGCGCAGCCGAACACCGGCGCCGACGACGGCGATGACGACATGATGTCGGCGCTCGATGAGCTCGGCGACATGATCCGCAAGCAGCAGCAATTGCGCGATCGCACCTACAAGCAGGGGCAGGACTCGCGGCGCAATCAGCAGCCCGGCCAGCGGCAGCAATACGGCGATCTGCGGCAGGACCAGCAGGGCTTGCGCGACCGGCTCAAGAAGCTGCTGGAGCAATTGCGCCAGCATGGGCTCGGCAATCAGCCGGGACAGAAGGGCGAGGGCAAGGACGGCCAGGGCCAGAATGAATCGGGCCAACTCGGCGACGCCGGCGAAGCCATGGGCCAGGCCGAAGGCCAGCTCGGCGAGGGCGATGCCGACAGCGCCGTCGACAGCCAGGGCCGCGCGCTCGATGCGATGCGCAAGGGCGCGCAGAACCTGGCGCAGCAGATGCAGCAGAACGGCATGGGTCCCGGGCCCGGCCAGCCCGGGCGCAATGGCCGCATGCGCGCGCAGCAGGACACCGATCCCCTCGGCCGCCCGATGCGCGGCCGCCAGTACGGCGACGACGTCACGGTGAAAGTGCCGGGCGAGATCGACGCGCAACGTGCGCGCCGCATTCTCGAGGAGCTGCGCAAGCGCTTCGCCGACCCGTCACGCCCGCAGATCGAGCTCGATTACATCGAGCGGCTGCTACAAGGCTTCTGATTACGAAAAGGCTTCTGATTTACGAAATCAGGCTGCGACAGGTGGACACCGGCCGCGCCGGCTAAAACTTCGGCGCGAATCTGTTGCGCCTCTCGGGCGCGAACAGCTCAGGATCTTTTTGCGCGGGCGCGTTCGTATTTTTGTTTGAATTGGCCGGGCTCTGATTTTTCTTGGAAGCATCGCCTTCACCGGCGGGCGCGAGCAGGTCGATTTTGCCCGGACCGATTGCGTCGCGGCTGTTGAAGAACCGTACCAGCACGTCGGTTGCGTTCTTCGGCGGCGAAGCCAGCCGGCTCTGGAAGTCCAGCGACTCTCCAGGCGGCAAGACGCTGCGGCCCGCCAACGCGGTCCACGTGTAGAGCTCTTGTCCCTTGTCGTTGCGCGCCGAGAAGCGCAGGCGCGGCACTTCCACCGGCTTGTCGGACTTGCTGACAATCTTGCCTTCGATCAGCAGCACGGTGGCGCCGTCGTTGGTTTCGCGCGAAACCTTGACGCCTTCGAACACCAGATGGCGCAAATTCACCGGCAAGCCGATCTTCGCGAACAGCGAGGCCGTCTGCGGCACGTAGCGCACCACTTCGTCACGCGCGCCGACGATCGCGACATTGAACGCGACCAGCACAAGAATGATTGCTGTCCAGCGCGAGCGGCTCTGCCGCTGCCTGCGCTTGGTCTGCAAGCGCTCGCGGCGGGCGGCGAAACTTTCGATGTCTTCGGAATCGACTTCCGCATCGCCGGCGGCAACAGGGGCGGGCAGCGGTGGCGTTTCCATCGGCGGCACCAGCGACGGTGCATCGGTGATGGTCACTGGCTGCTCAGCACCGGCCGCCGGCGTGCTTGCGTCAGCGGGCGGCGTGTCGGCCGGCGGAGTTTCCGATGAGACGCTTTCTTCCGCGGCCGGCAGTTTGGCCTCGATGTCGCCGGTGGCGGGAGCATCCTCCGCGTGAACATCGCTTTCGGGTTCGGCCGGCGGCGGCGCCTCGGGCTTGACCACGCTTGCCTGAATATCGCCCGAGGCTGCATCCGGTTGCGATTCGGCTTCGGCGATCACGCTGTCGACGAAGGCGCTGACGTTGCGCTGCGGCTTGCCGAGCCCGGCGAACCACGTGGCCTTGCAGCGGGCGCAGCGAACCTTACGGCCGGCCGGGCCGAGCGAGGCCGGTTCGATCATGTAAGACGTGGCGCAGCTTGGGCAGACAATCAGCATGGCACACGCCGAACGGTACCAGCCGTCCGTTAACGGACAGGAAACCATGGTAGTGGCCGGACCGGTCGCCTTTCGGCAGGCGGCGGCGCGGGCGATGCCGTGATATTGCTGTAAAAGCGCGATTCTTGCGGGGGGCGGGGCACGGCCCCCACGCCGGCCGCCAATGGGACGGAGACGAGGCTTGGTCCGATTTGAGAACGTGGGCTTGCGCTATGGGCTCGGCCCGGAGGTCCTGCGCGACCTGACGTTCCGGATCGACCCGCATTCCTTCCAGTTTCTCACGGGGCCTTCCGGCGCCGGCAAGACCTCGCTCCTGCGCCTGATGTTCCTTTCGCTCAAGCCGACGCGCGGCCTGATCACGCAATTCGGCCACGACGTGGCGACGCTGTCGCGCGACGCGCTTTCTACCCTGCGGCGCCGGATCGGCATCGTGTTTCAGGATTTTCGCTTGCTCGATCACATGACGACCTACGAGAACGTCGCGTTGCCGTTGCGCGTGATTGGTCGCACCGAGGACAGTTACCGCGACGAAGTCGTGGAGTTGCTTAACTGGGTCGGGCTCGGTGAGCGCATGTGGGCCTTGCCGCCGGTGCTGTCGGGCGGTGAAAAGCAGCGCGCGGCGATCGCGCGCGCTGTCATCGCCCGCCCGCAACTGTTGCTGGCCGACGAGCCGACCGGCAACGTCGACCCCAGCCTGGCGCAGCGGCTGCTGCGCCTGTTCGTCGAGCTCAACAAGTCCGGCACGTCGGTCGTGATCGCCACCCACGACATCGCGCTGATGGATCAGTACGATGCCCGCCGCCTTGTGCTGCACGACGGCCGGCTGCACGTTTACGATTGAGGCGCATGATGAGCGAAGCGGCCATGAACGACGATATGACGGCACCGCCGCGCGCGCCTGGCACCAAACCGCGCTTCGATACGCCGATCGTTCCGCGCAATTCGATCTCCGGCCGCGCGTTGATCGCGGTGGTTGCGATCATGACATTTCTGGCGTCGCTCACCAGCGGCGCGGTGGTGCTGGTGCGGCAGGCCGCGGGCGAATGGCAATCCGATGTCTCGCGCGAGATCACCATTCAGGTTTTACCGGCGCCCGGCCGCGATCTCGACGCCTCGGTCGAGAAGGCGGCGGCGGTCGTGCGCGCCGTTCCGGGTATCGCCGACGTGCGCCCCTATTCGAAGCAGGAGTCCACGCAGCTGCTGGAGCCGTGGCTCGGCACGGGGCTTTCGCTCGATGAGTTGCCGGTGCCGCGGTTGATCGTGGTGAAGATCGCCGCAGGCGCCGCGCCCGATATTCCGCGACTGCGCCGGACGCTCGCGGAGCAGATTCCGGGCGCGACCGTTGATGATCACCGCGGCTGGATCGACCGCATGCGCACGATGGCTGGCACGGCGGTTGCCGGCGGCGTCGCCATTCTGGTGCTGATGATTGTCGCCACAATGCTGTCGGTGACGTTCGCGACGCGCGGCGCTATGGCCACCAACCGGCCGGTGATCGAGGTGCTGCATTTCATCGGCGCCCGCAACCGTTTCATCGCCGGGCATTTCCAGCGTCACTTCCTGGTGCTGGGCTTGCAGGGCGGCGCGATCGGCGGCGGTGCGGCGATCGTGCTGTTTGCGTTCGCGTCGGTGTTGAGCCACTGGTTCGCCGGCACGGCAAGCGGCGAGCAGACCGAGGCGCTGTTCGGCTCGTTTTCAATCGGCCCCGCCGGCTATGTGGCGGTGCTGGTGCAGGTGGTGCTGATCGCCGTGGTCACTGCATGGACGTCGCGCCAGACCGTCAATCGCACATTGCAGGCGATCGATTAGCATGTTCACCCGTTTTGCGCGCTGGATTGGCTATCTCACCATGACCGTGACGGTCATCGGCGCGCTCGCGCTGTTCGGCGGCTATTGCTGGTTTGCCTCGCGCGTCTCGTCCGAGGAAATCAAGCTCGACCGCAATGCCGACGGCATCGTGGTGCTGACCGGCGCGGCCTCGCGCATTCCCGATGCCATCGAACTGCTCGGCGCGGGCCGCGGCCAGCGGCTGCTGATCACCGGCGTGCATCGCGGCACCAGCGCGCGCGAGATCGCGCGCCTGACTCCGCTTTACGCGCGCATGTTCGCCTGCTGCGTCGATCTCGACCGGTCCGCGCTCAACACCTTCGGCAACGCCATCGAGGCCAAGCGCTGGGCCAAGGAGCATCATTTCAATTCGTTGATCGTGGTGACCTCGAACTGGCACATGCCGCGCGCCATGGTCGAACTCGAGCATCAGAGCCCGGAGCTGACGCTCATTCCCTATCCGGTCGTTTCCGAAAACATTAAAACCAATCCGTGGTGGTCGAACACGGGCACCGCGCGGTTGATGGTGTCGGAATATCTCAAGTTTCTTTTTGCGCTGATCCGCATGCACATCGACCCGGATACCGCCGCGTAACTGCGAGACAAAAGTGCTGGTCCGATCCATCCTTTTCAATATCGCGTTCTACCTGAACACGGTCGTGTATCTGGCGATCGCGCTACCGACTTTCTTTTTGCCTTATCGGACGGTGGTCGCGGTGGCGAAGTCGTGGGGCCGGACCAACCTCGTGCTGTTGCGCGTTATCGCCGGCGTCAAGGTTGACTTCCGGGGTTTGGAAAAAATCCCGAAGGGTGCGTTGATCGTCGCTGCCAAACATCAGTCAGCGTGGGAAACGTTCGCGCTGCTGACGCTGTTCGACGACCCGCTGTTCATCCTCAAGCGCGAATTGCTGTGGATTCCGATTTTCGGCTGGCTGTTGTGGAAGGGCCGCATGGTGTCGGTCGACCGCGGCGCCGGATCGCAGGCGCTCGCGAAAATGACGGCGCGCGCCAAGCACGAGTTGGGCGGGGGGCGTCAGCTCATCATCTTTCCGGAAGGCACGCGGCGGCCGGCGGGCGCCGAGCCGAAATATAAATTCGGCGTCGCGCATCTTTACGCCGCGAGCGGCGCGCCATGCTTGCCGGTCGCGCTCAATTCCGGATTGTTCTGGCCGCGCCGATCGATCCGCCGCATTCCTGGCACGGTGCTGGTGGAGATCCTCGATCCGATTCCGCCGGGCATGGACAAGGAGGCATTCTTCGACTGCCTCAAGCACGACATCGAGGACGCGACCGCGATGCTGATCGAGGAAGGCCAAAACGAAATCGCGGGTGAATCAGCCTGACGATTTCAGGTGCGACTCGTGCGGGCCCTTGAGGCGTTCCGCGAGCAGGCGCAATTCGTCGCTGCGGTAGCCGAGCGCCTCGAGCTCTTTCACCGCCGCCAGCACGTAATCGCGGTTCGGTCCCGAACGGCCATGGCCTTGCCGCACATAGTGGACCTGCTCGGCGAGCGTGAGACGGCCGGCATATTGCCGGTGACCGCGATCGACCACGTAACAAAGCGCGCGCACGCGTTGGCGTGGATCGTCGTGCAGCCATATCGAACGCCAGACTTCGCGGTAGACCAGCGTGACCTGCTCGCGCGCGCGCAGGTAGGCGATGGTGTCGGCGCGCTTTTTCGCCGCCACCCGGTACGCGATACCGCGGCAGTTGCCGCCGCGGTCGAGCCCGAGCACGAGGCCCGGCCGTTCCGGCGTGCCGCGATGCACGAAGGAATAGACGCACAGCGCGCGGTGCGCCCCGATCAGCCGCGCGTTCAGGCGTTCGAGATAATCGAAGCCCGGCCGCCACATCAGCGAGCCGTAGCCGAAGACCCACAGGTCTTCGTCATTCTGCGCAAAACTTGTGCTCATCGGGATCGGGGCGATGCTTGCGGCGTTGACAGTGGCCGGCGACTCCGCTTCGCGTAACAGCACCCAAGCCCGGGTGCAACCCGCCCGGCGGTTGCGTGCGCCCGGCGCATAATCGCCGCATTCGGCAGGTCTGTGAATCCCGATGAGCCGAGATCCAGATAGTTTCCAAAGCCGCTGGCGTAATGCGCGCCGTTACACCGTGCTGGTGTTCCTGGTGCTGGCGCTCGCCGCTGGCTGGACGGGCTTGTGGAAGTTCGCGGCCGGCAAGGCGCAGGAGACACTTGACGGCTGGCGCGCACGCGAGGCCAAGGTCGGCCGCGTTTACGCCTGCGGCACGGAGACCGTCGCCGGCTATCCGTTTCGCATCGAGCTTACGTGCGACCGCGCCAGCGCGGTGCTCCAGCATAATCAGCCGCCGCTCGAGCTGAAGCTCGCGAACATTCTGGTGGCGGCGCAAGTCTATCAGCCGACGCTGCTGGTCAGCGAGTACATAAGCCCGCTCACCGCGGCCGCGCCAGGGCATCAGCCGACTTACGTCGCCAACTGGAAGCTCGCGCGCTCGAGCGTGCGCGGCACGCCGGCGTCGCCGGAAAGCGTGGCGATTATGCTCGAAAGCGCGGCGCTTGATCGGCTGAACGGTTCGGCCAGGGAGACCATGGTCAGGGCGAAGCACATCGAGATTCACGGGCGCATGCTGGAAGGTTCGGCGCGCAGCAACCCGGTGATCGAAGTCTCGCTGAATTTGAAAAAGACATCGGCGCCGGCGGTCAATCCGCTGGCGACCGCGCCGATCGACGCCGACATCGATGCCGTGTTGCGCGGCCTGAAGGATTTCTCACCCAAGCCGTGGCCGGATCGCTTCCGCGAAATCCAGGCTGCGGATGGCCGCATCGAGATCAACAAGGCGCGCGTGCAGCAGGGAGATACCATCGCGGTCGGCAGCGGCGTGCTCGGGCTCAATGCGCAAGGGAAGCTGCAAGGGCAATTGCGTGTCACCGTCACCGGACTCGAGCCGTTCCTGAAGAACATCGGCGCCGACCGCATGGTGCAGAGTTCGCCGAGCGTGGACAAGCTCGCCGGCGCACTCAACCGGCTGATGCCGGGGCTCGGCGGTATCGCGCGGCAACAGGCCGGCGCCAATCTCTCCGCCGGCATCAGCCTGCTCGGCGAGCCGGCGACGCTCGAAGGCAAGCGCGCGGTGGCGCTGCCGCTGCGTTTCGACGATGGCAGGATATTCCTGGGGCCGATCCCGATCGGCAAGTCGCCGGAGCTGTTCTAGTCCTCGTCCGCCGCGTAGGGACGCGGCAACGGCTGATGCGGCAGGCCGGGATGCGGCCGGCCGAAATCGGGCGAAGCTGAATCCTGGCCGATGTCGACGATGCCTTTGCGGATCGCGCGCGTGCGCGTGAAATGCTCGAACAGTGCATCGCCGTCGCCCTTGCGGATCGCTTTCGTCAGCGCCGAAACGTCCTCGTTGAAGCGGCCGAGCATTTCCAGCACGGCGTCCTTGTTGGCGAGGAAGACATCGCGCCACATGGTCGGGTCGGATGCCGCGATGCGGGTGAAATCTCGAAAGCCGCCGGCGGAAAATTGCAGCACTTCCGATTTCGTGACCTCGGCTAGTTCGTCGGCTGTGCCGACGATGGTGTAGGCGATCAAATGCGGCAGATGGCTAGTGATGGCGAGCACCAGATCGTGGTGATCGGCCGCCATCGTTTCCACATTGGCGCCGAGCAGCCGCCAGAATTCCGCGAGCTTTTCGGTGGCTTTCGGATCGGCGCCCCTCGGCGGCGTGAGAATGCAGTAGCGGTTGACGAACAGCTCGGCGAAGCCGGCGTCGGGCCCGGAGTATTCGGTGCCGGCAACCGGATGCGCGGGCACGAAATGGACGCTCTTCGGCAGATGCGGGCCCATGTCGCGAATGACCGAGCCCTTGACCGAGCCGACATCGGAAATGATCGCGCCGGCCTTCAGATGCGGCGCGATTTCCTTGGCGACCGCGCCGCAGGCGCCGACCGGAATGCAGAGGATGACGAGATCGGCGCCTTCGACTGCGGCGGCGTTGGTTTCCACAACCTGATCGGCAATGCCGAGCTCCGCCACGCGCCGGAGTGTCGCCGCCGAGCGCGCGGTAGCGACGATCGAGCCGGCGGCGTTTTGCGCACGCACGGCGCGCGCGATCGACGAGCCGATCAGCCCGACGCCGATCAGCGCAAGCCGGTTGAAGAGGGGCGCTTTGGCGCTCACGCCGCTTTCCCCAGGAATTCGGCCAGCGCTTTCACCACCAAATGATTGGCTTCCTCACTGCCGACAGTCATGCGCAGCGCATTCGGCAGCTTGTAGGCGCCGACCTGGCGCAGGATCAGCCCGCGTTTGGTGAGGAACGCGTCGGCCTCTTTTGCCGTGCGGCCTTTCGTTTCGGGGAAATGAATCAACACGAAATTCGCCGCACTCGGCGTCACGGCGAGGCCGAGCTTGCCGATCTCTTCCGTAAGCCAGGCGAGCCAGCGCGCATTGTGCTCGCGTGCGCGCTCGACATGGGCGGTGTCCTTGATGGCGGCGACGCCGGCTGCGATCGCCGGGGCGTTGACGTTGAATGGTCCGCGAATGCGGTTGATGGCGTCGATCACGTGGGCCGGGCCGTACATCCAGCCGAGCCGGAGCGCGGCGAGACCATAGATTTTCGAGAACGTGCGCGTCATCACCGTGTTGTCGGTGGTGGCGACCAACTCAATGCCGGACTCGTAGTCGTTGCGGCGCACATATTCGGCATAGGCCGCGTCGAGCACGAGCAGCACGTTGGCGGGCAACGCGCGTTGCAGGCGCTTGACCTCGTCGAACGGAATGTAGGTCCCGGTCGGGTTGTTCGGATTTGCGAGGAAGACGATCTTGGTCTTGCTCGTCACCGCCTTGAGGATGGCGTCGACGTCGGCGGTGAAATTCTTCTCGGGCGCAACCACAGCCTTGGCGCCGGTGCCGAGCGTTGCGATCGGATAAACAAGGAAGCCGTGCGTCGTATGAATCGCCTCGTCGCCGTCGGAAAGGTACGCGCGCGCGATCAGATTGAGCAGGTCGTCGGAGCCGGCGCCGCATACGATGCGATCAGGGTCGAGACCGAACGCGTTGCCGATGGCATCGCGCAAATCCGAGGACGAACCGTCCGGGTAATCCTGCAACTCCTCGCCGACCGCGCGATAAGCCGCCACGGCGTTCGCGCTCGGCCCCAACGGTGTCTCGTTGGAGGAAAGCTTGAACACCTTGGCGACGCCGGGCGCGTCGCTCTTGCCCGGCACATAGGCGTCGATCGCGAGCACGCCGGGGCGCGGTCGCGGGCGGTTCGTGGTCATTCCAGGTCCTTAAACTCTACCAAGTCCTCAAACTCCGTCATGCCCCGGGCGAACGGGGCATCCAGTGGTCACACCAGGGAAGTCTTTAAGAGCGCTTCTCGGCGGCAACCGTATAGCGGGTCGCGTGGCTTCCGACGAGGGCCGAGGAGCGCAGCGTGGCGCCAGCCTTAACCAGGGCGTCGGCGATCGCCTTCAGGGTAACGCCGTGTGGCAGCGTCACCAGCAAGGCCGCGCCATCGAAGGCACGGTCGGGGACGGCGATGAACTCGGCCAGCGTCGAGAGCGTCTGTGCCGCCTTGGCGCCCCAACCGGCCACGCGCACGCTCCAGACTTCGGCCTCGGTCGCCATGGCGTCGGCCGCGACCCGCGAGATCACGAACACCGGCAGCGCGGCTGGATGATCGGCGCGTTCCACGAACGGCAGCCGCGCGATGATCTTGGGCGCCGAGTCGAATTCGAGCGCGCTCCACCATGCGCCGGCGCCGGTAACCGCGATTGCCGGCACGAGGCCGAGATCGCCCTTGGAGTCGGAGACGGCGGCGACCACGCCGGCGGCGCCCATGTGCGGCACGAACGGCACGGTGAAGCCGAAATGGAAGCGGGCGGAATCGCGCATCAGCGCGTCGCCGGCCGACAGGTCGGCGTGCACGGAGAATGGCGATTGCACGAAGGTGAAGGTCGAAATGATGACGCGCCAGATGCTCTCGGCGGTGTCGAGCGGCAGCGCGCCTTTGTGACGCTTCACCAGCCGCCGCATCATGTCGGCTTCCCGCGCCGGTCGGAATGCCGAGCCGATTTCCTGTACCTGGCCGCGCTTGGCCACGATGAGGCGGTCGATGATCTCGCCGCGCTCCATCAGCAGGTTGTGCATCGCCTCGTCGATACGGTCGATCTCCTTGCGCAGATCGCCCAGCGAGGGTGCGTCGGTTGCCTTCGGCATGGGCGCCATTGATAGGTGGGCGGAGGCTTGAAATCAAAGAAAACGTTGACAGTTCAGCATTGCGTACCTAAACGGCCCGCGACCCGTTTACGTTGGGCCGCAGGTGCGCCGGGAGCGCGGGCGACATGGCCGAGGCCAATCTGAGCAGTCAGCGGGACGCGGTCGAAGCCACGCGCGAGGCCGACCATCCGCGCGACTCGCTCATCGCCCGCTTCGGGCCCGACAAGCCGCTCAAGCTCGATGCCGGCGTGTCGCTTTCGCCATTCCAGATCGCTTACAAGACTTACGGCACCCTCAACACCGATTGCACAAACGCCGTACTGGTGTGCCACGCGCTCACCGGCGACCAGCACGTCGCCAGCGTGCATCCCGTCACCGGCAAGTCGGGCTGGTGGGAGACGCTGGTTGGTCCCGGCAAGTCGATCGACACCGAACGCTATTTCGTCATCTGCCCGAACGTGATCGGAGCCTGCATGGGCACCACGGGACCGGCTTCGACCAATCCGAAAACCGGCAAGCCCTGGGGCCTCGATTTCCCGGTCGTCACCGTGCGCGACATGGTGCGCGCGCAGGCCATGCTGCTCGACCATCTCGGCATAGAATCCTTGTTCGCGGTCGCCGGCGGCTCGATGGGCGGCATGCAGGTGCTGCAATGGGCGGCGAGCTATCCGGAGCGCGTATTCGCCGCGCTGCCGATCGCCTGCTCGACACGCCATTCCGCGCAGAACATCGCCTTCCACGAGGTCGGCCGCCAGGCGGTGATGGCCGACCCGGAATGGCGCCAGGGCCGCTATCTGCTCGAAGGCACCAACCCGCGCCGCGGGCTCGCGGTCGCGCGCATGGGTGCGCACATCACTTACCTCTCGGACGCCGCGCTGCATCGCAAGTTCGGGCGCAAATTCCAGGACCGCGAAAATCCGACGTTCTCATTCGACGCGGATTTCGAGGTCGAATCCTACCTGCGCCACCAGGGCATCTCATTCGTCGAGCGGTTCGACGCCAATTCGTACCTCTATCTGACGCGCGCGATGGACTATTTCGACCTCGCCGCCGACTACGATGGCGTGCTGGCGCGCGGCTTCAAGGGCGCGCAGACGCGGTTTTGCGTCATTTCATTCACGTCCGACTGGCTATTCCCGACCTCGGATTCACGCGCCATCGTGCACGCGCTCAATGCCGCGAGTGCGCGGGTGTCGTTCGCGGAAATCGTCACCGACAAGGGGCACGACGCCTTTCTGCTCGAGGAGCCGGAAATGTTCGCGATCGTGCGGGGCTTCCTGGACGGCGCCGGCAAGGTGCGCGGTCTGCTCCGGACCGGGGCAGGATAATGCTCACGCGCGAAAAGCCGATGGTAACGGCCTCGACCCTCGCGCCCACGCCCGGCAGCGCGCGCGTCGACCTGTTGCTGGTGGCCGAGATGGTGGCGCAGGGGGCCAAGGTGCTCGACGTCGGCTGCGGCGACGGGGAATTGCTCCGGCTATTGACCGAAACCCGCGACGTGGATGGACGCGGCATCGAATTGTCGCGCGAAGGCGTGAACGAGTGCGTCGCCAAGGGCCTCGCCGTGATCCAGGGCGACGCCGACACCGACCTGGTCGACTATCCGGACGATGCCTTCGACTACGTGATCCTGTCGCAGACCCTGCAGGCGACCCGGCATCCCCGGGTGGTGCTGGAACACATGCTGCGGATCGGCCACCACGCCATCGTCTCGTTCCCCAACTTCGGTCATTGGGAGGTGCGGCTGCAGCTCCTGTTCGCCGGCCACATGCCGCAGACCGATATCCTGCCGTTTAGCTGGTACGACACACCGAATATCCACCACTGCACCATCAAGGACTTCCGCAAGCTGTGCGCCGAGATCGGCGCCCGCATGCAGAAGGCGGTGGCGCTCAACGCGTGGGGCAGCCCCCTGCGACTCAATGCCCCTTGGTGGTTCTGGAATTTATTCGGCGAACAGGCAGTCTTCCTATTGAGTCGTAAGGGATAATTGCTTTGGTGGCCGATTTTGGCCGCCAAAAAAACCTGGTTCCCACCTCGGAACATAGTTAAGCGCTGTTGCGCCGCAGCTAATCTTGGCTGCGGCAAACGAAACCTTGAATAAGCCCTTTATAATCAATGCTTTTCTGTATAGTTAAATATTAAAATGAACGAGCCAAAGTGTAGAGCGTATATTTTCATCCCCCCAGCGATTAATGTATATGGCGCCCTGTGCAGCACGAGAAACGCCGAGTGGCGTGACCACGAAATTGCCACGCTTAGTCTGCGTCTAGGCTGCACGTCCGGACTGATTCTATCGGTTCCGGACGTATTGCTTTGATTGCAAGGGGACTGATTTATGCGTCTTACAAAAAAGCCTGTAACGATTCTGTTGTGTTCGGTGGCATTACTCGCCTTGACCGGAACAGCCTTCGCTAAAAAGCATCGGCACGTCGCAGCCAAGATCGAAACGTCGGTTGGCCCGGCGCTGCATGACGACCGCTATCCCTATCTCGATCAGCCGCAGGTCGCTGTCCGCTCCTCCAAGAAGGGCCGGAAGCATGTTGCGGCTGTCGAAACCATGGCCAACTCCATGGCCTCGATCGGCTCAGATCCGCTGATCAGCGAGGCCCGGCGCTATATCGGAACCAACCCCACCGGCCGCAGCAGCCTGTGGTGCGGGGCGTTCCTGGACATGGTCCTCAAGCACACCGGCCATAAAGGCGGCGGCAATCTCGCCCGCGCCTATGCGCACTACGGAACCCGCGTTTCCGGTCCGCAGGTCGGCGCCATCGCTGTGCTCGCCCGCAGCGGCGGCGGCCATGTCGGCATCGTGACCGGCATCGACGCGCACGGAAACCCGATCATCATTTCCGGCAATCACAACCACGAAGTGGCCGAGGCGGTTTATCCGCGTGGCCGTATCATCGCCTACGTGATGCCGAACTGATTCTGCCGGCACCGCCGGTTTCGCGACGACGCGCCTCGCTGGCAAAGCGGGGCGCGTTTTGTTTTGGCGCCTGGGTGTGACGCCGATCGCTCGTATGTTTAAGCGTTAGGGTTTACGCGCGCGGCGCGTGAGGCTTGCCGACTTTCAACAATGCATTGTCTGCAAATAAGTAATTCGGCGCGCGTGTCGAACGCGCCGCCGTGATGTTCCCGCGTAAACCACTTCATCCTTAATCAATCGCGTTCGAACTGTGGAAAATTGTTGTGTTACCTCGGTTCATCGCCGGTCGCAGAGCCGGTGCGCGTCAAGAACACTGGGAATAACAGGGGTTCAACAATGCAGTTCAAGACCCAAGCGATGCTCGCCATTGGCTGCGTCAGCCTGGTCGCGTTCAGCGTTCCGGCTTTCGCCGCTCCGGCGCCGCAAGCGACGAAGAAAGAACAGCACGCGCAGGTGAAGCATGCGCGCACGGGACAGAAGCCGCGCGTCGCGACCGATCGCGATGAAGGCCGTCTCGTTACGCAGCCTGTTCAGATGTCGGCGAACACGCGCAAGCCGGTGTCGGGCTGGCCCAAGCTCATCGTCGAGGCGCGCAAATATCTCGGCACCAATCCCACCGGCCGTGATCGCCTCTGGTGCGCGCGCTTCATGAATTTCATCCTGGCCAAGATCGGCTATACCGGTACCGGTTCGGATGCCGCCAGGTCGTTCGCGCAGTACGGCCATCGCATTTCCGGGCCCGAGATCGGCGCCATTGCGGTGCTCGCACGCGGCAAGAACGGCGGCCATGTCGGCATCGTCACCGGGCTCGATCCGCACGGCAACCCGATCATCATTTCCGGCAATCACGGCCATCGCGTTGGCGAGGGCGTTTATCCGCGCGCGCGTGTGATCGCCTACGTGATGCCGACCGGCATGCGCGCGACGCCCGCGTCGGCTTCGCAAGGCACACAGACCGCGCAATCGCATTCGCTCGAGCGCGAGCTCGACTCGCCGATCGCCGAACTGATTGCCGCGATCCAGGCGGAGTCGTCGCATGCCGAGACCCCGCAGGCGCGGGTTGCGCAGCAGGCGCGCGCCGTGCCGCAGCGGGTCGTCCAGCAGATGCCGCAGGAAACGGTGGCGCCGGCTCAGCCGCCCGCACGCCGCGATGTTCCGCTCGATCCGGCGCTGGCCCGCTTTCTCGGCGTCAAGGATAGCGATCTGCCCCGCCCGCCGCAGCGCGGCGGGCAACGCACCGCCGGCCGCGGCGTCTGATCGCGGCGCAGGCGCGTCACAAACCACGGCCGGCTACATCAGCCGGCCGTTTTCGTTGAGCGCGTCACCGATTGCGATCTCGCCGCCCGACACCACTTCGGCATAAATGCCGCAATCCATATTGTCGAAGGTGCGCATCAGCGTCGCCGGGATATCGAGGTCGCGGATGCCGGTGTCGGGATCGACGTTGGTGGCGGCGCAACGGACGATGCGCTTGACCACCTTGAGCCGCGCCTCCTGACCGATCGAAATCTCGCGCTCCATCAGCTCGAATTCATGCCAGGCCGGCCAGCCCTCGACGTAAAGGTTTGCGCGGAAACGCAGCGGGTTGACGGGTGCGCCGATGGCATTCTCCACCGCCGCCACCGAAGCTAGATTGATGATGGAAACGACCTTCTTGGCCACATCTGAGAAGCTGTGGCCGTCGCCGAACAGCACCTTTGGCGGCCCGCGCAATTCCCCCGGCATGAAGCGGCGGAAAAACGCCTCGACCGCCAGCCGCCCCTCGCGCCTACGCAGGTCGGCACGCACGGCCTCGCGGCCCTCGCTCTCGATGGTGAGCGTGTGGGTGGCCTCGTCAAAATCGGTGCGGAGCGCCGCCAGCCGCTCGTTCTTCATCAGCATCAGGAAGCGGGCTTTCGGGAAGTAAGCCGGCGCCGCAGGATCGAAGCCCGTCGGGCCGTTCTCGATGGCATAGAGCCGGTCGGCCGGTAGGGTGCCGCCGGGGGTGAGCCGGGTGTGCGGCAGCGGCTGCGGGGAAAGGCCCTTCACCGGGTAGCGATAGATGGCCTGGATGGCGGGGGTCGTCATGGGTTGCCGGCCATTTACCACGCTCGCTGCGGTCGGGGCGACGAGCCTCTTCAAACCGCGGCAAATACCCCCACATAATGGCCAAGCGGGCCGCCTTCGGGGACCCGCATTTTTCCGGCGCCGTCATGGGCCGAGGGAGTCGAGACATGAATTTCGAAAAGTACACGGACCGCGCCCGCGGCTTTGTGCAATCCGCCCAATCGATGGCCCTGCGCGAGGGCCATCAGCAATTCGCCCCTGAACATCTGTTGAAGGTTCTGCTCGACGATCCGGAAGGATTGGCGGCAGGGCTGATCGACCGTTCCGGCGGCAACTCGCGCCAGGCCCTCCGCGATGTCGAGGCCGCGCTGGCGCGCATCCCGAAAGTGTCGGGTGGCGGCGCGGGCCAAATCTACCTCTCACCCGCGACCGCGCGCGTGTTCGACGCCGCCGAGAAAGCGGGCGAGAAAGCCGGCGACAGTTTCGTCACG
The DNA here is from genome assembly GCA_049680165.1 of Pseudolabrys sp. Taxonomy (GTDB): domain Bacteria; phylum Pseudomonadota; class Alphaproteobacteria; order Rhizobiales; family Xanthobacteraceae; genus Pseudolabrys. The sequence continues at coordinate 5,553 of JBAUHH010000461.1, read as the reverse complement.
GTGGAACGGCTGCTGCTGGCGCTCGCGCTCGATAAGGAAAGCGATGCCGGGAAAATCCTCGGCAAAGCCGGCGTCACGCCGCAAAACCTCAACGCCGCCATCAACGCGTTGCGCAAGGGCCGTACTGCGGATTCCGCCTCGGCGGAAAACGCCTATGACGCGCTGAAGAAATACGCCCGCGATCTCACGCAGGCCGCGCGCGACGGCAAGCTCGATCCGGTGATCGGCCGCGATGAGGAAATCCGCCGCACCATGCAGGTGCTGTCGCGGCGGACCAAGAACAATCCTGTGATGATCGGCGAGCCCGGCGTCGGCAAGACCGCGATCGTCGAAGGCCTCGCGCTGCGCATCGTCAACGGCGACGTGCCCGACAGTTTGCACGACAAGAAGCTGCTGGCGCTTGATCTCGGCTCACTGATCGCCGGCGCGAAATATCGCGGTGAATTCGAGGAACGGCTGAAAGCCGTGCTGCAGGAAGTCACCTCTGCCGAAGGCAACATCATCCTGTTCATCGACGAGATGCACACGCTGATCGGCGCCGGCAAGGCCGACGGCGCGATGGACGCGTCGAACTTGCTCAAACCGGCGCTGGCGCGCGGCGAGCTGCACTGCATCGGCGCGACCACGCTCGACGAATACAAGAAGCACGTCGAAAAGGATGCCGCGCTGGCCCGGCGCTTCCAGCCGGTGTTCGTGTCGGAGCCCTCGGTCGAGGATACGATCTCGATCCTGCGCGGGCTGAAGGACAAATACGAGCAGCACCACGGCGTGCGTATCAATGACGGCGCCATCGTCGCCGCCGCCACGCTGTCGAATCGCTACATCGCCGACCGTTTCCTGCCCGACAAGGCGATCGACCTGATCGACGAAGCCGCGGCGCGCCTCAAGATGCAGGTCGACTCCAAGCCGGAAGAGCTCGACTCGATCGACCGCGAAATCGTGCGGCTGAAGATCGAGCAGGAGGCGCTCAAGAAAGAAAGCGATCCCGGCTCGAAAGACCGGCTGAAACGGCTCGAGGTCGAACTAAAGACGCTCGAAAAACAATCCGCCGACCTCACCTCGCGCTGGAAGGCCGAGAAGGAAAAGCTGTCCGACGCGCAGAAGCTCAAGACCGAGCTCGACCAGTTGCGCGCGGAGTTGGCCAGTGCGCAGCGGCGCGGCGAGTACCAGCGCGCCGGCGAGTTGGCCTACGGCCGCATCCCCGAGCTCGAGAAGAAGCTGAAAGACATCGAAGCCTCCGAGGGCAAGCGCGGTGCCATGGTCGAGGAGGCTGTTACCGCCGATCACGTCGCGCAGGTCGTGTCGCGCTGGACCGGCATTCCGGTCGACAAGATGCTCGAAGGCGAAAAAGAAAAACTTCTGCGCATGGAAGACGAGCTCGCCAAACGCGTCGTTGGCCAGCGCGAGGCCGTGCATGCGGTGGCAACCGCGGTACGCCGCTCGCGCGCAGGCTTGCAGGACCCGAACCGGCCGATCGGTTCGTTCATGTTCTTGGGCCCCACCGGCGTCGGCAAAACGGAGCTCACGAAGGCGCTCGCCGAATATCTGTTCGACGACGAAAACGCGCTCATCCGCATCGACATGTCGGAGTACATGGAGAAGCACGCGGTCGCGCGCCTGCTCGGCGCGCCTCCCGGCTATGTCGGCTATGAGGAGGGCGGCGCGCTCACCGAAGCGGTGCGGCGGCGGCCCTACCAGGTCGTGCTGTTCGACGAGATCGAGAAGGCGCATCCGGACGTGTTCAATGTCCTGCTGCAGGTGCTCGACGACGGCCGCCTCACGGACGGGCAGGGCCACACCGTCGACTTCCGCAATACGCTGATCGTCATGACGTCGAACCTCGGCGCGGACTTCCTGGTGAACCAGCCGGATGGCGAGGACACCGACGCGGTCAAGGATCAGGTGATGACGGTGGTGCGGGCGGCGTTTCGCCCGGAATTCTTGAACCGCGTGGACGAGATCATCCTGTTCCACCGGCTGAAGAAGACCGAGATGGGCCGCATCGTCGATATCCAGGTCGCGCGCCTGCAGAAGCTGCTCGACGAGCGCAAGATCGTTCTCAAGCTGGAAGCGAATGCGCGCGACTGGCTCGCCGAAAAGGGCTGGGATCCGGCCTATGGCGCGCGGCCCTTGAAGCGCGTGATCCAGAAGTCGGTGCAGGATCCGCTCGCCGAGATGATCCTGGCTGGCACCGTCAAGGACGGCGAGAAGGTCGTCGTTTCCGCCGGCAAGCAGGGTCTCACCTTCAACGGCAAGCTCGCGCAGGCGGCATAAACCTTTGTCATTCCGGCCGCGCATTTGCGCGAGCCGGAATCCATAACCCCGGCGTCCGAATATGGATTCCGGGTTCGCGGGCTAACGCCTGCGCCCGGAATGACAAGGTTGAAAACTGCGATTACCGCAGCGTCGGCGCGCTCGACGCAACGCGCGCCGGCTTGCGCGCCATGATGCCATCGAGCCGCTCGCGCTCTTTCTCGAAGCCTGCCAGCATCTGTCCCTCGAGTACGCGGCCGCGCGGCAGCTTGACGCGCATCGGGTCGACGAAGCGGCCGTTGACCAGGATTTCGTAGTGCAGATGTGAGCCGGTGGAGAGGCCGGTCGAGCCGACGAAGCCGATCACCTGGCCCTGCCGCACGTGCGAGCCTTCGTCGATTCCGCGGGCGTAGGCGCTCATGTGCCCGTAGGCGGTCTCGTAGCCGTTGGTGTGGCGGATGCGGATGTATTTGCCGTAACCCGATTCCCAGCCGGCCTTTTCGACGACGCCGTTACCGGAGGCGTAGACCGGTGTGCCGGACGGCGCCGCCCAGTCGACACCGGTGTGCATCTTCACGTAGCCGAGGATCGGATGGCGGCGCACGCCGAAGCCGGATCGCATGATGCCGGTGGTGACCGGCTTGCGCACCAGGAATTTCTTCGCGCTCTTTCCGGTCTCGTCGTAGTAGTCGACGATGCCGTCGTCCGGTGACTGATAGCGATACAATTTCTTGGTTTCGCCGCCGACGGTGAGCGAGGCGAACAACACGTCGTTGCGGCTGTCGGCGGTGGGCGCTTCGTCCTCGCCGGCATAAAGCACCTCAAAGGAATCGCCCGGCTGCACCTTGCGCTGGAAATCGACGTCGTACGAATAAACCCGGACGAGATCGTCGATCACCGGCCGCGGGATTTGATTGCGCAGGCCCGTCTCGTAAACGCTCTGATAGAGGCGCACGCCGGTTGTCTCGGTGTCGTCGCCGCTGTCTTCCGAACCTTCCGCCACTTCGGTATTGATGCTGTGCACATCGACGGAGACGAATTTGCCGGTGTCGGACATTGCAACCACGGCTTCCACCGCCGCGTCGTTGGCGATGATGATGCGAACCGGCTTCAGCCGCTGGACTCCGTTCGCCGGCGACAGCAGCACGCGCAATTTCTCGCCTTCCTTGATGCCGCCCTCGCGGCCGCGCGGCCCGAGCGCCGCGACGATCGACTGGATCTCCTCGGGCGTCGAGCCGAGATCGCGCAAGATCGAGGCGACGCTGTCGCCTTTCTTCACCGGGATCGAGCGCTCGCTCCACGGATTGCCGCCGGTGGTCTGATTGGTGGTCTTGGGAAGGAGCGTGATGTTTTCGGGAACGATGCGGGCTTCGAACCCGGCGTAAGGATCGGGCGCGGTTTCCGCCGCGTAGGCGAGCTTGATGCCGGTGATGTTGGAGGCGACCGGCAGATGGTTGGCGGCCTTCTCGCTCCAGGCTGAAGCTTCGCGCACGCGCGCCATCACCTCTTCTGTCGGCGTTACCGAGGCGATCCGCACACGCCCCAGCATCGCCGGCAGATCGCGCATGACGAACGCGACTTCCGCGTCCGGCTCGGCCTGCGGCTTGTCGTCCTCGGCGGTCGCGCCGCCAGGCGCGGCTTCCACCAGCAGCTTTTGCGGGTTGTACGGCGGAATATTCGCGGAAAGATCGGAAACGGTCAGCGACAGATTGCCGGCAACGCGCACGAACGGGCGCACGCGCACGACTTCATGATTGCCGACGCGGTTGATGGTCGAAACGCGGATGAGCTGGCGCGCAAAATTCGGTTCTTCCGCGGTCGGGAGCCGGTCGCTCTTGTGCGGGGCGCCTAATCTATCGACGCTGACGCCGAGCGCGCCGCGCAACGCGACTTCGACGCGCTCCGGGAGCGAGGCGAAATTGGTTTCGCCGTCGAGCGACGTGAAAACGGCGCCACCCATCAGGGCAGCGCCGCATAACGCGGTCAGGATCGTGCCGGAAAACCACTGCACCGATACGCGACGGCGGTCGATGAGATGGCTGGTTCCGCCGTCAACCGACAGCGGCGGCTCGTTACCGAGCTCGATGGCGTCGGTTGGTCTCGATCGATACGCACCGCGCGACCGTGAATGGTCCAAGCTCGCCGTCCCCTGCGCTTGCGATCGAAGGTGGCTTGCCGCAACCCGGCTTAAGTTCCCCTTTGCCGTCGGCAGACCGCTGAATCAGGCCGGCACGATGCCGGTTGGTCACCGGTCCGTCAATGACGGCCGGTCAGACCCGGTTCACTGGCCTAAAGACGGTGGCGGAGAGCCCCGCTTGCGATTCCTTCCCTCGAATTCCAGCGTAAAGAACGGGGGAGGAATGTGGCCTCAGTACGGCGCGGAGTGGGGTTGTTGCGCTGCGGCCTTCAAGCATGAAAGACCAGTTAACCTCTTGCGTCGCGGCGGGCGCACCGCAGCGAAAATCGGTGCTTTTCACCGTTGACTTTGGTCAGGGCCAAAGCCTATATACGGCGTTCGGCGCGCCGTCCGCTATCGGCGCGATTGCGCGCCCCTGAAGCTCCTCACTGGAACAGTGAAACAGCATCCGACGGTTATCGGATGTGGTGGTGCTTCGACGGCTCTCCGGCTGACCGGGGAGTAGGAAACCGCCATGGTTTCCGGGCTGTTTGAAAAGTGAATCGGAAGAAAGAGAAACGTGGACGGCGGAGTCCTTGCGGGCCGCTTTCTATGAGGAAGCAATTCTTCGTAGTGGCGGCTTTGGAAGAGACTTCGGCGGTCACGTTTAAGGTACATCGCTGAACGTTTGGGTTTTCGGGCGCAAGCCTGAAGGTGCAATCGATCAGTGGGTGGACCTCGTCAATGTGACGGCGCTACCCAGCGTCGTCACTGCGCAAACGTAACCAGCCGGGAAAAAAGTTCTCATCCAACTTGAGAGTTTGATCCTGGCTCAGAGCGAACGCTGGCGGCAGGCCTAACACATGCAAGTCGAGCGCCGTAGCAATACGGAGCGGCAGACGGGAGAGTAACACGTGGGAACGTGCCTTTCAGTTCGGAACAACCCAGGGAAACTTGGGCTAATACCGGATACGCCCTTACGGGGAAAGATTTATCGCTGAAAGAGCGGCCCGCGTCCGATTAGCTAGTTGGTGAGGTAATGGCTCACCAAGGCGACGATCGGTAGCTGGTCTGAGAGGATGACCAGCCTCACTGGGACTGAGACACGGCCCAGACTCCTACGGGAGGCAGCAGTGGGGAATATTGGACAATGGGCGCAAGCCTGATCCAGCCATGCCGCGTGG
>JBAUHH010000460.1:0-3462 GCA_049680165.1 Pseudolabrys sp. | reverse complement strand
ACCTCGCATTTCATTCCGCTCGGCATCGGCAAATCGGTGGCCATCGATCTGCCAGCAGACATCAAGGACGTTCTGGTTGCGGATCCGAAAATCGCAAACGCCGTGATCCGCTCGTCGCGCCGCGTCTACATGATCGGCGTCACGGTCGGACAGACCAATATCTTCTTCTTCGACGCCAACGGCAAACAGATCGCCGGTTTCGACATCGCGGTCACGCGCGATCTCAACGGCGTTCGCGCCGCGCTCAAACAGACGCTGCCGGACTCCGATATTCGCATCGAAGGCGTCGGCGACGGCGTCATGTTGTCGGGCAGCGCCGCAAGCCCCGCGGACGCGCAGCACGCCTACGATCTCGCCACGCGGTTGGCCGGCGCCGACACAAAAGTAGTCAACGGCATCACGGTACGCGGCCGCGACCAGGTCATGCTCAAGGTGACGGTCGCCGAAGTGCGGCGCGACGTCATCAAGCAGCTAGGCATCGATCTTTCCGGTACGCTTAATTACGGCACCGCCCTGGTCAACTTCAATACGTCGAACCCGTTCTCCGCCACCGGCCAGCCGCTGTCGGGCTCGGCACTCGCCGGCTCGAATCACGGCGTCACCGCGACGTTGCGCGCGATGGAACGCGCGGGCGTGATCCACACACTCGCCGAGCCGAACCTGACGGCGATCTCGGGTGAGACCGCTTCGTTCATTGCGGGCGGCGAGTTCCCGATTCCCAACGGTCTCTCGTGCGACACCACAAGGAACCCGCCGGTTTGCCAACCGCAGGTCGATTTCAAAAAGTTCGGCGTCAGCCTGGTGTTCACACCGGTCGTGCTCTCTGAGGGGCGCATCAATCTTAAGGTCATGACCGAGGTCTCCGATATTTCCACCGACAATGCGATGACCATCCAGGTCCCGAACTCGAACCAGAGCCTGACCATCCCGTCGATCAGCACCCGCCGCGCCGAAACCACTGTCGAGATCCCGTCGGGCGGCTCGCTGGCGCTGGCCGGCATGATCCAGCAACAGACCAAGCAGCAGATCAACGGCATTCCCGGCCTGATGCAGGTGCCGATCCTCGGCACGCTGTTCAAGAGCCGCGACTACATCAACAACCAGACCGAATTGATGGTGCTGGTCACGCCCTACGTCGTGCGCGCCGTGGCGCAGAAGGATCTGTCGCGCCCTGACGACGGCTTCGCCGATCCGAGCGACCCGTCGAGCGTACTGCTCGGGCGTCTTAACCGCATCTACGGCACGGTCGGCCCGCCGGCCGACCCCCGCAAAATCTATCACGGCAATTACGGCTTCATTCTCGATTGAGAGCCAGCAGGAGACAGTTGATGATCAACTTGCACTCAGCGATCGCCGGGCGCCGCCGCAAAGCGGCGCTGCGCATTGTGGCGATCGGTGGCCTCGCGGCCATGCTGGCCGGCTGTTACACGCCACGCGAAGAGGTCAACAACTACCCGCAGGACTACCACCTGCGCCATCCGATCACGCTCAAGGAAGGCGAGCGCACGGTCGAAGTGTTCGTCAGCCGCAATCGCGGCGGCCTGGCGCCGGAGCAGCGCGCCGACGTGCTTGCCTTCGCGCAAGCCTGGAAACGCGAAGGCAACAGCGCCATCGTCATCGACGTTCCACGCGGCGGCCCGATCAACCTTGCCGCCTCCGACACGATGCGCGAAATCCATTCGATATTTAATGCCTCCGCCGTCCCGGCCAACGCCGTCAGCGTTCGCGCTTACACCCCGGCGACCTCGGCGCTCGCCAGCATCAAGCTGAACTATTCGCGGCTTTCGGCTCATGCCGGCCCGTGCGGCCTGTGGCCCGCCGATCTCGGCCCGTCGTTCGATCCGTCCTACACCGACAATCGCGCCTATTGGAATCTCGGTTGCGCCAGCCAGCGCAATCTCGCGGCCATGGTGGCCAATCCGGCCGATCTGGTGCAGCCGCGCGGCGAAACGCCCGTCTACGAAGGCCGCCGTGCGGTCGCGCTCGACAAATGGCGCAAGGGTGAGTCCCCGAGCGGCAGATACGACAACTACGACAAAGGCAAGATCAGCGATCTCGGCAAATGATCAGACAAGCACAGCAAGTCGCAGTCGCGGATAGCGAGCAGGTCGCGGGGGCGACCCCGGAAGGCATCGCCCCCGACGAACATATCGCGCCCGCGCCGCGCGTTTCGATCCAGGCATTCTGCGACACGGTGGAAACCGCCGCCGCCGTCCAGAGCGCCGGCGAAGACCGCCGGCTCGGCAAGACGCATGTCAAAATCCAGATGGGCGGCGCGACCGCGGCGGCCGAAGCCTACCGCAATTCGCCTACACCCAACATCATCATCATCGAGTCGGACAACCGCGCCGACAACATCCTGAACGGCCTCGACCAGCTCGCCGAAGTCTGCGATTCCGGCACGCGCGTGATCGTCATCGGCCGCGTCAACGACGTGACGCTCTATCGCGAGATGACCCGGCGCGGCGTCAGCGACTATCTGATCGCTCCGGTGAACACGCTCGATATCGTGCGCGCGGTGTGCGGATTGTTCACGGCGCCGGATGCCAAGCCGGTCGGCCGCGTCATCGCGGTGGTCGGCGCCAAGGGTGGCGTTGGCGCCTCGACCGTCGCGCACAACATCGCCTGGGCGATCGCGCGCGATCTGTCCCTCGATGCCGTCGTCACCGATCTCGACCTCGCCTTCGGCACCGCCGGCCTCGACTACAATCAGGACCCGCCGCAGGGCATCGCCGACGCCGTGTTCTCGCCCGACCGCGTGGATACCGCCTTCATCGACCGCCTGCTGTCGAAGTGCACCGATCACCTGAGCCTGCTGGCGGCGCCGGCAACACTCGAGCGCGTCTACGACTTCAGCGCCGAGGCGTTTGATTCGATCCTCGATTCGCTGCGCATGACAATCCCCTGCGTGGTGCTCGACGTTCCGCATCAATGGGCCGGCTGGACCAAGCGCCTACTGGTCAGCGCGGACGACATTCTCGTCGTCGCCGGCCCCGACCTCGCCAACTTGCGCAACGCCAAAAATCTCGTCGACTACCTGCGCGCCTCACGGCCGAACGACCACCGCCCGTATTATTGCCTCAACCAGGTCGGCGTGCCGAAGCGTCCGGAAATTCCGCCCGGCGACTTCGCCAAGGCGCTGGAAGACGAGCCGCTCGCCGTCATCCCGTTCGAGCCGCAGATGTTCGGCACCGCCGCCAATAACGGCCAGATGATCGCCGAAGTGTCCGCCAGCCACAAAAGCGCGGAGATGTTCCGCCTGCTCGCGCAGATATTGACCGGCCGCGCCGAGGTGAAGCGGTCGCGCGGCGGGCTGCTGTCGCCGCTGCTGAACAAGTTCATGAAGCGGCAGGCCTAAAGAGTGGTCGGAGACGGAAGCCTTGTTCGGTAAGCGTAGCACCACAACAGTCGAAGCCCGTGCTCCGGCAGCCGCGCCGCCGGCGCCGTTACCGGCCGCATCCC
>JBAUHH010000459.1:0-2980 GCA_049680165.1 Pseudolabrys sp. | reverse complement strand
GTCGTGATCCGGCCGTCTTACGTGCTCGGCGGCCGCGCGATGGAAATCGTGTACGACGGTGCGCAACTCGACCGTTATCTCGCGCGGCTTTCCTCCGATCTCGACCGGCCGTCCGAGCTGGTCGTCTCCAGGAAAAGCCCGCTGCTGGTCGACCGCTACCTGTCCGACGCGACCGAAGTCGACGTCGATTGCCTCGCCGACGGCAAGGACACGTTCGTCGCCGGCATCATGGAGCACATCGAGGAGGCCGGGATTCACTCCGGCGATTCAGCCTGCGCGCTGCCGCCGCGCACGCTCGATGCAAAGACGCTGGCCGAGCTGGAGCGGCAGACGCGCGCGCTGGCGCTCGCGCTCCACGTCGGCGGCCTGATGAACGTGCAATACGCCATCAAGGACGGCAAGATTTACGTGCTCGAAGTCAACCCCCGCGCCTCGCGCACGGTGCCCTTCGTCGCCAAGGTGATCGGGCTCCCGGTCGCCAAGATCGCGGCGCGAGTGATGGCGGGCGAAAGCCTCGCCTCCTTCAAGCTCGCGCCGGCCAAATTCCAGCACAAGGCGGTGAAGGAAGCGGTGTTCCCGTTCTCGCGCTTCCCCGGCGTCGACACCGTACTCGGGCCGGAGATGAAATCGACCGGCGAGGTGATGGGCATCGACCGCTCGTTCGACATCGCCTTCGCCAAGAGCCAGATCGGCAGCGGCACAAGTCTCCCGCGCAGCGGCACGCTGTTCGTCTCGGTCAAGGACGCCGACAAGGAGCGCATCCTGCCGGCCGTGCGGCTGCTCGCCTCGCTCGGCTTCAAGACCATCGCCAGCTCGGGCACCCAGCGTTACCTCGCCGAGCAGGGGGTGGAAGCGGCCAAGGTCAACAAGGTGCTGGAAGGCCGCCCGCACATCGTCGACGCCATTAAAAACGGCGGCGTACAGCTTGTTTTCAACACCACCGAGGGGACCACGGCCCTGGCCGACAGCCGCTCCCTGCGCCACGCGGCCCTCTTGCATAAAGTGCCGTACTACACCACTCTTTCGGGTGCCGTCGCCGCGGCGCAGGGCATCAAAGCCTACCTCGGGGGTGACCTCGAGGTGCGTGCGCTGCAAAGTTACTTCAACGGCCGGACCTGAGGGCATTCCCGACGGTGCGCGCCCCAAGCGGCGGTGCGGGCTAGGCTGGGAGTTCCAAGATCGCGGCGCAGCAAGACTGGCCGCGGTCGGGGTTTCTTTTCACTAGCCCTCGTTCAATGGCTCCGGTGCGCGGAATCCCGTCGCCGGAGTCGTATTACGAGTCGCTGGAAGGCATTTTTGAACTGGAGTGACTTGGCGGCGCTGCAAGCGAGTTGACGCAAATGGCGACAAGCGCCCGCCAGGAGGAGACGAGACGATGGAAAAGATACCGATGACCGCGGCGGGCTATTCGACGCTCGAGAACGAGCTCAAGCATTGCCAGCAGGTCGAACGGCCCCGGATCATTCAGCAGATCACCGATGCGCGCACGCACGGCGACCTGTCGGAGAACGCCGAGTATCACGCCGCCAAGGAGGCGCAGTCGCACAACGAGGGCCGCATCGCGGAGCTCGAGGACAAGCTCGCGCGCGCCGACGTGATCGACGTGTCGAAGCTCTCGGGCGACACCATCAAATTCGGCGCCACCGTGACGCTGGTCGACGAGGACACCGACGAGAAGAAGGTGTGGCAACTCGTCGGCGAGCCGGAAGCCAACGCCAAGGAAGGCAAGATCTCCATCACTTCGCCGCTCGCGCGCGCGCTGATCGGCAAGGCCAAGGGCGCGCAGGTCGAGGTCGTCACCCCCGGCGGCGCGAAGGCCTACGAGGTCAAGAAGGTCGACTGGAAGTAGGAGGCAATCGAAGGTTGCCCGCCGATTTGACGTCACCCATCCCAAAGGCGGAGCAAATCCGCGTTTCGACGTTCGATGGACCCGGCGCCAGACCGGTGATCCGGACCGTTCCCTGGCCCAACGTCGGAAAGAAGGGCGCGCTGATCAAGATCGGCGCCTGTGGTGTCTGCGGCACCGATCTGCACATTCTCAAGGGTCACTGGCCGAAGAAGCTGCCGTGGCCGTTCACGCTCGGGCACGAACTCGGCGGCGTAATTGTCGAAGCGGGCAGCGAGTTCAAGGAAGATTTCATGAGCCGCCCGCTGAAGGTCGGCTCGAAGGTGATGATCCCGCCGCTGATGCCCTGCGGGCAGTGCTACTACTGCATCCACTATCCGGAAAACGCGAACAAGTGCCTCACGCCGGTCTACTACGGGCGCTATCTCGGCTTCGACAAGGCGCCGCATCTTTGGGGCGGCTGGGCGGAATACGTTTACGTCGATCTCGACATGCTGCCGGGGACGAAAATCTACAAATTGCCGGACGACATGTCGCTGCGGCTCGGCGCGCTTTCGGAGCCGCTGACGTCGTGCATCCGCGCCTTTAACCGCGCGACGCGGGCGGGCGGATTCAAATGGGGCGACACTGTCGTCATCCAGGGCTCGGGGCCGATCGGCATTCTCGCGGTGGCCGCAGCACAGGAAGTCGGCGCGGGGCGTGTGATCTGCGTCGGTGCGCCGGAGACGCCGCGGCTTGCGCTCGCGCGCAAGTTCGGCGCGGAAGCGACAGTGAACCTCGAGGAATTCAAGACGCCGGACGAGCGCATCGAGCGCGTGCGCGACATTGTCGGCGGCTTCGGCGCGGACCTGGTGATGGATTGCTCGGGCCATCCGAGCGCGGGGCCGGAGGGCATCGAATTCCTGCGCGATGGCGGCACCTATGTCGAGATGGGGCAATTCACCGACGCCGGCTCGATCGAGACATCGTGGCACCGCATCTGCACCAAGGACATCAACGTGCTCGGCTCGTGGGGCTTTACCGGCAACGATCTGCCGCTCGGCGTCGACATGCTCTATCGCACGCGCGGCAAATATCCATGGCTGGAGATGCAGACGATCTATCCGTTCTCGGAAGACGGCATCGGCCGCGCCG
>JBAUHH010000458.1:0-2589 GCA_049680165.1 Pseudolabrys sp. | reverse complement strand
ATTGCTGTTGCGGCCGGCGCGCGGCAATCCGTGGCGGTTCGAGGAGGCGGACACCGTCACGTGGCGCCGCTTGCCGGAAAGCGCCGACCCGATCTCGCTGGTGCGGCAGTAATCAAATCAACCGCAGCCCCTTGAAGCTCGCATGTCCGTCCTTGCCGACGATGATGTGGTCGTGCACGGAAATGCCGAGCGGCTTCGCCACCTCGACAATCGCCTGCGTCATCTGGATGTCGGCGCGCGAGGGCGTCGGATCGCCGGACGGGTGGTTGTGCACCAGGATGATCGCGGTCGCGGATAGTTCGAGCGCGCGCTTGACCACCTCGCGCGGATAGACCGGCGTGTGATCGACAGTGCCGGTCTGCTGCAATTCGTCGGCGATGAGCTGGTTGCGCTTGTCGAGAAACAAAATCCGGAATTGCTCCTTCTCGGCGAAGGCCTGCGCGGTGCGGCAATAGTCGAGCACGCTTCCCCACGACGACAGTAACGGCCGCTTCTGCACTTGCCCGCGCGCAAGCCGGCCTGCCGCCGCGTGCACGATCTTGAGCTCGTCGACGGCCGCGTCGCCGACGCCCTTGATTTCCTTCAGCCGCGCGCGCGGCGCGCTGACCACTTCCGCAAACGAGCCGAATTTGGCGATCAGGTCCTTGGCCAGCGGCTTCACGTCCCGTTGCGGGATGGCGCGGAACAGCACCAGTTCGAGCAACTCGTAGTCGCTCACCGCCTCGCTGCCGGCGTCGCGGAAACGCGTGCGCAGCCGCTCGCGGTGGCCATGATAATGCGGGGAGGCCTCCGAAAGGCCGGTCTCTCGCTGGGTATTGCTACGCTTGGCCGCCATGAAAACGTGCCCGTACCATCCCTGACGGCAAGCTTAGCGCAGGGCGATGCAACCTTCGAGCGAAGTCTTCTGTTTGCGAACGGCGGCTTCAACCCTTGTAGGGAGGCTTGTCGAGGCCCTTGGGCGAGAGGGTGAAAATCTCGACACCCTTTTCCGTCACGCCGACGGTGTGCTCGAACTGGGCCGACAGCTCGCGGTCGCGCGTCACCGCGGTCCAGCCGTCCGACAGCACTTTCACGTGCGGCCGGCCGATATTGATCATCGGCTCGACGGTAAAGAACATGCCGGGGCGCAGCACGATGCCTTCGCCGGGCCGGCCGATGTGCACGATATTCGGCTCGTCGTGGAATAGCTTGCCGAGCCCGTGGCCGCAGAAGTCGCGCACCACGCTCATGCGCTGCGCCTCGACGAAGGTCTGGATGGCGTCGCCAATGTCGCCGGTGGTCGAGCCAGGCCGGATGGTCGCGATGCCGCGCATCATCGCGTCATAGGTTACTTCGATCAGCCGCACCGCGCGGAGCGGAATCTGCCCGATGGCGAACATGCGGCTGGAGTCGCCGTGCCAGCCGTCGAGGATCAGCGTGACGTCGATGTTGACGATGTCGCCTTCCTTGAGCGGCTTGTCGCCGGGGATGCCGTGGCAGACCACGTGATTGAGCGAGGTGCAGGTGGATTTCTTGTAGCCGCGATACATCAGCGTCGCCGGCAGCGCCTTGTGGTCGAGCGCGTAGTCCAGCACCAGTTTGTCGAGCTTGTCGGTCGGCACGCCGGGTTTCACTTCGCCCACCAGCATGTCGAGGCAGCGCGCGACGAGCTGGCCAGCCTTGCGCATGCCTTCGAAGGCCTCGGAGCCGTGGATCTTGATCTGGCCGGTTTTGCGTAAGGGGGCGACGGCGGCGTCGACGTAGGTCATGGGGGGAATGTAAGGCCTGGAGCGCGTGGCGCAACTGCTCTTGTCATCACCGGGCTTGTCCCGGTGATCCCGCTTAGGAAGGCATTGCGTCCCCAAGCGGGATGGCCGGGTCAAGCCCGGCCATGACAATTGAATTTAATTGGCAATTTTGCCGCCCAACTCATCCTCGATATGCGCGCGGACGATGTCGTCGAACGTCGCCTCGGCCTTGAAGCCGAGCTCGCGCGCGCGTTTTGCGTCGATGCGCTCCGACCAGCCGGCGACGATGCGCATGATCAACTCGTCAGGCTCGCGCTTGATGCGCGCGGCTACCTTGTCGCCGCCGATGCGGCGCAATGACTCGATCTGCTCGCCAACGGTAACGCACACGCCCGGCATTGCGAGATTGATGCGCGGCCCGAGTTGTTCGCGCGTCAGCCCGGCGGCGTGGATGAGGAAGCCGACCGCCGAGCGCGGCGAGGCATGCGTGTGCCGTACCGTCTCGGCGACCGGCAGGATGGCTTCCTGGCCAGCGAGTGGCTCGCGGATAATGCCGGAGAAGAAGCCGGACGCTGCCTTGTTCGGCTTGCCCGGCCGCACGCAGATTGTCGGCAAGCGGATGCCGACGCCGTCGAGAATGCCGCGCCGGCTGTAGTCGGCGAGCATCAGTTCGGTCATCGCCTTCTGCGTGCCGTAGGAGGTAAGCGGCGTAAGGTGGAAGTCATCCGGAATGCCGGCGGGGGGGAAGGGCGCGCCGAACACCGCGATCGAGGAGGTGAACACCACCTTCGGCAGGTAGCTGGATTTGTCGTGCTCGTGACGGATGGCGTCGAGCAGCGCGCGGCCGCCGTCGAGGTTGACG
>JBAUHH010000457.1:0-7695 GCA_049680165.1 Pseudolabrys sp. | reverse complement strand
TGCAAGGCTGGGCGGAGACTTCCGAACTGAGTGCGCTCGAGATCGCACGCCGTTTTGAGGACGCCGGCGTTTCGGCGATCATTTATACCGATATCGCGCGCGACGGTTTGCTCAAGGGCATTAACTGGGACGCGACCATCGCACTCGCCGCCGCCATTTCGATTCCGGTGATTGCCTCCGGCGGACTGGCGTCGATTGACGACATCAAGACGATGCTGACGCCGCCCGCCAAAAAGCTCGAAGGCGCGATCGCCGGCCGCGCACTTTATGACGGGCGGCTCGATGTGGCGGAAGCGCTCACGCTGATCCGCGACGCGGGCAAGGCGGCTTAAGTCATGTTCAAGGTCCGCGTCATTCCCTGCCTCGACGTGAAAGACGGCCGTGTCGTCAAGGGCGTCAATTTCGTCAATCTGCGCGACGCCGGCGATCCGGTAGAAGCGGCGATCGCCTATGACGCCGCTGGCGCCGACGAATTGTGTTTCCTCGACATCACCGCGAGCCACGAGAATCGCGACACCATCTACGACGTGGTGACGCGCACGGCGGAAGCCTGCTTCATGCCGCTCACGGTGGGCGGCGGCGTGCGCACGGTGGACGACATCCGCAAGCTGCTCACCTGCGGCGCCGACAAGGTCTCGATCAATACCGCGGCGGTCGCCCGCCGCGCGTTCGTGAAGGAAGCGGCGGAAAAATTTGGCGACCAGTGCATCGTGGTTGCGATCGACGCCAAGAAAACGTCGAAGGCGGGCGAGAAGGATCGCTGGGAGATTTTCACCCACGGCGGACGCAATCCGACCGGCATCGACGCGGTCGACTACGCGCGCGAGGTGGTGGCCCTCGGCGCCGGCGAGATCCTGCTCACGTCGATGGATCGCGACGGGACCAAGAAAGGCTATGACGTTCCGCTCACTTGCGCGGTGGCGGATGCGGTTCCGGTGCCGGTCATTGCGTCCGGCGGGGTCGGCACGCTGCAACATATGGTCGAGGGCATCCGCGACGGCCACGCCACCGCGGTGCTGGCGGCCTCGATCTTCCACTTCGGCCAGCACACCGTGCGCGAGGCCAAGGCCTACATGGCCAAGGCCGGCCTGCCGATGCGGATGGACAAGTGAACTTGTCGTCACCGGGCTTGTCACCACAAGTCGGGTAAACCCGACTTGTGGCATACAAGAGTACGGAAGTCGGCCAAGCCCGACTTCCGATGTGACCCCGCTTGGGAAGGCCCGGCGCTGCGTCCCTAAGCGAGATGGCCGGGACAAGCCCGGCCATGACAAGGATTAGAAAGAGATGCTATTGAGCCGCCAACATGAGCAAATTCACCCTCGCCGACCTTGAAAAACGCGTGCACGAGCGCGCCAACGCGAGCGCCGCGGAGTCCTATACGCGCACGCTGCTGGACAAGGGCGTCGCTCATTGCGCCAAGAAGCTGGGCGAGGAGGCCGTCGAAACCACAATAGCTGCCGTGCAGGAAGACAAGGGCCGGCTGATCGCGGAATCGGCCGATCTTCTGTATCACCTGCTGGTGGTGCTCACGGCGCGCGGGGTGACGCTGGCCGAGGTCGAGGCCGTGCTGGAGAAGCGCACCGCGCAATCCGGCCACGAAGAGAAAGCCTCGCGGCGCTAATCGGGAATTCGCGAATGGAGCAGCGCACGGAAGAGACGCTTTCGCCCTACCGCATTTTCCCGCGCGCGGTATGGGCGAGCCTGCGCCAGGACACGCCGATGACGCTGTCCTCGGAAGAAGTCGCGCGTCTGCGCTCGCTGCACGATCGGCTAGACATCCGCGAGGTCGAGGAAATCTATCTGCCGCTGTCGCGCCTGCTGTCGTTCTACGTGGCGGCGACGCAGCGACTGTTCCGCGCGCAGCAAGGCTTCCTCGGCACCGAAGACGTGAAGATGCCGTACATCATCGGCGTCGCCGGATCGGTCGCGGTCGGCAAGTCGACCACCGCGCGCGTGCTGCAGGCGCTGCTGGCGCGCTGGCCGAACGTGCCGAAGGTCGATCTCATCACCACCGACGGATTTCTTTATCCGAACGTCATTCTCGAACGCGAAGGTCTGATGGAGAAGAAGGGCTTTCCGGAGAGCTACGACCTGCCGGCGCTGCTGCGCTTCCTTACCGACGTGAAGGCCGGACGGCGGCCGGCGCGCGCGCCGATCTATTCGCATCTTGTCTACGACGTGGTGCCGAACCAGTGGGTCGAAGTCGACCGGCCGGACATTCTCATCGTCGAGGGACTGAACGTGCTGCAAACCGGGCGGCTGCCGAAAGACGGCAAGGCTATCCCGTTCGTGTCGGATTTCTTCGATTTCTCGGTCTATCTCGACGCCAGCGAGGACGTGCTCAAGGCCTGGTATGTCGATCGTTTTCTCACGCTGCGCGGCACCGCGTTCCGCGATCCGAAATCATATTTCCACCGCTATTCGAACTTGTCGGACGAGGAAGCGGCCGAGACTGCGACCTCGATCTGGTCGCGCATCAATCTGGTGAACTTGCACGAAAACATTTTGCCGACGCGCCAGCGCGCCGATCTTATTTTGCAGAAAGACGCCAGCCATCAGGTCGAGGAAGTGGCGCTTAGAAGGCTGTAAGCTGAAGCACGGCGCTTCTCGATGTCATGGCCGGGTTTATCCCGGCCATCCCGATCAGGATCGCACTGCCTTGCCCGCCTAAGCGGGATCGCCGGGTCAAGCCCGGCGATGACAAGCTCAGTGTTTGTCGCGAGGATTACGCCGCTCTTCGGCTCAGATCGAAGTGCTGAAGATAACGCAACTTGATCGCCGACATTGGCAGCACGATCAGCACGTCGGTGGTGCCGAATTCGTGGTCGATCACCGCGCCGTCGCCGATATAGGCGCCGAGCCGCAGGTAGCCTTTGACCAGCGGCGGCAGCGCGCGCAGCGCCGCCTTCGGATCGATCGCTTCCTTCGACATGCGATTCATTTCGACGTAACGCGACGGCAGCGCGCGGGCGCGCCAGGCTTCCGGCGCGCCCGCGTAGTGATGCAGGAACGACAGCGACAGGCCGAGCTGCTTCGGGTCGGTGCCTTCGAGGCTGGCGCAGCCGATCATCACGTCGATGTCGTTTTGCATCACGTAACTGTGGATGCCGTACCACAGCAATTCCACCGTGCGCTTGTTGCGATAGGGCGCGAGCACGCAGGAGCGGCCGAGCTCGAGGAAATTCATCGTCGGGTAGCGCGCGATGAGCGAGCCGATGTCGAATTCGCCCGCGGTGTAGAAGCCGCCGTAATCCTCCGCCATCTGTTGGCGCAGCAAACGATAGGTGCCGACGACGGTCGGCCGGCGCTTCGGATGGCGCGCGCTCTCGGCGTGATCGAGCACCAGAAGGTGATCGCAGATGGCGTCGAAACCGTCGACGTCACGCCGCGCGAACAGCCGGCCGGGATCGGGGATGGCCGAGCCTTCCTGGTAGAAAACGCGGTAGCGCAGCTTCTGCGCCTGGCGGACCTCGGCTGCGGTCTGCGCGAGCCGCACTTCGAGCGAGGCGAGCCGGCCGAACGATTGCGAGGGGCGGTGCGAGCGCGCGGCCCAAGCCTGCAAGCCGCCATAGGCCTGCAGGGCCGGCAACAGGCCCGGCATGCCGCCGCCCGGGCTTTGGCGGAACCGGTCGAAGAGGCTGCGCGGCGTTATGGAAAAATCGCGGTCTGGCATGGGAATGGCGATCGCTCCCGGCGGAACGTATTGATTCGAAAAGAGTTTTCAAGGGCCGAATGAATCAACTCCCCCTGCTGCCCCACTCTACAGCACGGGCCGAACAACGATTTATGACAGCCGGAGGACCGCCCTATCAAGCGGCTAGGGTGGACAACTTCGGGATGGCGTCGAGCGCCTCGGCGAGCCGGTCGCGATCGAGCGGCTTGATCAGCAGGTCATCCATGCCGGCTTCGAGGCAGGCGTCGCGGTCCTCGGCATAGGCATTGGCGGTGAGCGCGACGATGCGCGTGCGCGCGGCTTTCGTTTCCGATTCGATGGCGCGCATGCGCCGCGTCGCTTCGAGGCCGTCGACACCGGGCATGTGCACGTCCATCAGCACCAGGTCGTAGGGCGCGCCGGCGGCGCGGGCGGCGAGCCATGATTCGACCGCGGCTTCGCCGTTGCTCGCGGTCACCGGGCGATGGCCGAGCCGACTGAGCAGCGCGCGCGCCAGCAGCGCATTGATCTCGTTGTCCTCGGCGACAAGGATCGACAGGCCGGTGCCGGTGGTCGGCAGATTGATTTCGGCCTCGGTTTCCGCGGCGGTGCGCTCGAACGCATCGCCGTTGCGCAGGCGCGCGGCGAGCGACGCGGCGCGCACCGGCTTGACCAGATAGCCGGTGAAGCCGGCGTCCTTGAGCGCAGGGAGGTCGTGCCGATCGGCCGGCGCGAGGAGCACGATGCGGCGCGACGCGGTGAAAGCGGCAACGCCATTTGCATCGGCAAGCGCGCGCGCGATTGCATAGTCGATCAGCACGACGTTCCAGCCGCGCTCGGCCAGCAGCACCAGCGCCGATTTCTCGTTCGGCACGATGCTCACGCGCGCCCCCCAATGCATCAGCCGGCGCGCGAGCAAGGATGCTTCGATGCGCGCCGACGCGACGATGAGCACGGCGACGCCGGCAAGATCGGGCGCAGTGAATTGATTGGGCGTGTCGAGCGCGGCCGGCAGCTTCACGGCGAAGGTGAAGGTCGCGCCGGCGCCGGCCTTGCTGTCGACGGCGATGCGTCCCTCCATACGCTCGACGATGCGCCGCGAAATGGCGAGGCCGAGGCCGGTGCCTCCGAATTTGCGCGTCGACGAGCCGTCGGCCTGCTCGAAATCGCTGAAGATGCGCAACTGATCGTCCGGCTTGATGCCGATGCCGGTGTCGCGCACGAGAAATTTGACTTCATCGGGCTGCGCGCCCGGCTCGACCACGATCGAAATGCCGCCGCGTTCGGTGAACTTGATCGCGTTGCCGGCGAGATTGAGCAGCACCTGGCGCAGGCGCGCGGCATCGCCGATCACGTTCTCCGCCAGCCGCTCGTCCACGAACGACGCGATCTCGATGCCTTTCGCCTGCGCGCGCGGCGCCAGCAATTCGGCGGCGTCCTCGACCAGTGCGTTGAGTACGAACGGCCGCGCATCGAGATCGAGCCTGCCGGCTTCGATCTTGGAGAAATCCAGAATCTCCTCGATCAGCGACAGCAGCGTTTCACCGGAAGTCTTGGCGGCCTTGGCGTAAGTCGTTTGCTCGGGCGTCAGCGGAGTGTCGAGCAGAAGCCCGGCCATGCCGAGCATGCCGTTAAGCGGCGTGCGGATCTCATGGCTGATCATGGCGAGGAAGCGCGACTTGGCGCGGTTCGCCGTTTCCGCCTTTTCGCGCGCGTCGGCGAGCGCGCGCTCGGCCTCGACGCGGTCGGTGACGTCGCGGCCGACGCTTTGCACTTCGGTGCCGCTGTCGCTGCGCACGGTGACTTCACGCCACGCGATCCAGCGCACGCCGGCCACGCCCGAAATGTGCTGGTCGTGCACGCGCGTGCCGTCGGCGAGCACGCCGGCGCCGGTTTGCTCCAGCACGATCAACGGCTCGGCCAGGCCGATGAGCTCGAGGCGTTCCTTGCCGGCGAGCGCGCAATAGGCGTCGTTGGCGTAGGTGATGCGGCCGGTGACGTCGCGGCGCACGATCAAATCGCCTTGCGCCTCGAGCAAGCTGCGCGCGCGCTCTTCGGCCTCGCGCAGCTCCCAATTACGGTCGGTGAGATCGTCGATGCGCTCTTCGAGCGAGCCGATCGTGTCGGCCCGTACGCGGCGGCGGTACAGCAGATATGCGATGAACGCGCAGGCGGCGGCGAACAGCGCGCCGACGCCGGTGGCATAGGCGTAAGGATCGTATTGCGCGCGGCTGGCGTGCACGCCGGCGAGAAAGCCGAGTGCGACGGAGACCATGGTCAACGTCGTGACCACGGCGCGGCCGAACAGCACAAGCGCCGCGTGATGACGCTCGGCGCCGGTCTTGTCCGCGACGCTGGGCCACTTACGCGACCGTACTGACATGAATCGAACTATCCGCCGCTGTACCGGAGACGGACATTTGCCGCTTTTTAAGTTGCGATTTTCTTACGTTCCGCGCCCACGCGCGAGAAGTGAAGGCAACGTTAATGCGGAACCGGAAAGCCAGCGGAGACAAGAATTTTCGCGCCTGTCATGCCGCGCGGCGGACCTCGTCGGCGAGCGCGCGGTATGACAATGCCTCGGCCAGGTGCACGCGGCCGACGCCGTCGGCGCCATCGAGATCGGCGAGCGTGCGTGCAACCCGCAACACGCGATGGTAGCCGCGAGCGGAAAGCTGCATGGCGTCGGCGGCGTCGCGCAGCAACGAAAGCCCGCCTTTGTCGGCGCGGGCGACGTCCTCCAGCACCGGGCCTTGCGCCTGCGCATTGGTGCGCACATGCGCAAGGCCGATCGCGGCGTACCGCGCGGCCTGGATGTCGCGGGCGCGCGCCACGCGGGCGCCGACCTCGCGGCTGCCTTCCGACGGCGGCGGCAGGATCAGATCGGCGGCGGTGACGGCGGGCACCTCGATATGCAGGTCGATGCGGTCGAGCAGCGGTCCGGAGAGCCGCGTCTGATATTCCGCCGCGCAACGCGCGTTCGGCCCTCGCCTGCAGGCAAAACCGGGATCGCTGGCGCGCCCGCAGCGGCACGGATTCATCGCGGCCACCAGCATGAAACGCGCCGGATAGGTGATGCGGTGATTGGCGCGCGCGATCGCGACCTCGCCGGTTTCGAGCGGCTGGCGCAACGAATCGAGCACCTGCGCGGTGAATTCCGGCAGCTCGTCGAGAAACAGCACGCCGTTATGCGCGAGCGAAATTTCGCCCGGCCGCGCGCGCAAGCCGCCACCGACCAAAGCGGGCATCGAAGCTGAATGATGCGGTGAGCGGAACGGCCGCTTGTTGGTGAGCGCGCCGCCTTCAATCTCGCCCGCGACCGATGCGATCATCGAGACTTCCAGCAGTTCTGCTGGAGAGAGCGGCGGCAATATCGTCGGCAGCCGCGCCGCCAGCATCGATTTGCCAGCGCCGGGCGGGCCGATCATCAACAAATTATGGCCGCCGGCGGCGGCGACTTCTAGCGCGCGCTTGGCGCTTTCCTGGCCCTTGATGTCGGAGAGATCGAGCGGGAAGCCTTCGACTTCGCGGATCTTCGGCTGCGGCCGCGACAAGACTTGCGTGCCCTTGAAATGATTGGCGAGCTGAATGAGCGACTGCGCGGCGACGATCTCGATTTCGGGCGAGGCCCAGGCCGCTTCCGGGCCGCAGGCCGCGGGGCAGATGAGCCCTTCACCGCGCGCGTTGGCGCCGATTGCCGCCGGCAGCACGCCCGCAACGGCCGCGATCGAGCCGTCGAGGCCGAGCTCGCCAAGCACGGTGAAGCCGGCGAGCGCATCCTGCGGAATGGCGCCGATCGCGGCCATCAATCCGAGCGCGATCGGCAGGTCGTAATGGCTGCCTTCTTTCGGCAAGTCGGCGGGCGCGAGATTGATGGTGATGCGGCGCGCCGGCAGCGCCAGGCCGGACGCAATCAGCGCCGCGCGCACGCGCTCTTTCGCTTCAGACACGGCCTTGTCGGGCAGGCCGACGATGTTGAAGGCGGGAAGGCCGGGGGCGACCTGTACCTGCACGTCCACGGCGCGGGCATCGATGCCCTC
>JBAUHH010000456.1:0-10191 GCA_049680165.1 Pseudolabrys sp. | reverse complement strand
TGGGGCTGGGCGGTCGGCGGCGGCGTGACGATCAACCTGCCGATGCTCGGCAAGGGCGATCTGTTCTCGGTCGCGGGCAACTACTGCGAGGGCGCGAGCCGTTACTGCTCGAACCCGGCAGGCGGCGTGCGCGGCAGCGGCGCTCTCTACGGCGAGCGCGACGGCGGCACGTACGGCCAAGGCGGCCTGGTCGATGCCTTCTACAACGACGTTGCCGGCACCCGCAGCGGCCTTCAGCTGCCCAAGGTGTGGAACGTGGAAGCCGGCATCGCTCACCACTGGAACGCCCAGTGGCAGACCTCGCTGTACGGCGGCTACATCAACTACCAGGCCAGCAGCAACGCGGTCGATACGCTGGGTTGCGCTGGTAACTTCGGCGGCAGCCTCGGCGGCGTGGCGCAGGCCAACGGCTGCCTTGACTGGTCGGCCTGGCAGATCGGCTCCCGCACGTTGTGGAATCCTGTCCACAATCTCGATGTCTCGCTGGACGTCCTCTACCACAAGGTCAACGGCGCGCTCCAAGGTGCGACCCGCGCTGGCACGACTGGTACTGGCAACGCTGCGCTGACCTACGGCGACGTGGGTGAGTTCGCGGGCATCTTCCGCGTGCAGCGCAACTTCTGGCCCTGATCACGTCGTGATCGAAGCCTGACGATAACGACCCCCGGCGGTTCTCCGCCGGGGGTTCTTTGTTCAAAGCAGATCGAAACCGTCAAATGCCCATGCACCTCGTTCAGAACAAATCCGCCGGCGTCATCGAATTCGTTCGCATGGAGCGGCACGCTTTTGCCGCCAAAATTCGCGTCGCGCGGGCGGTGTTGGGCTGGAGCCAATCCGATCTCGCGGCTCGTGTCGGTCTGACCCAGCGGGCGATCCACAAGCTCGAGCAGGGCGAGACCGAGCCGCGCCGCACGACCGTTCGCGCAATCGAGGAAATCTGGCGTGAGGAAGATCTCGTGTTCGAAGACCTGCCGGAGGGCGGTTTTACGGTGACGGTGCGAAGCGCGCTGGTCGAGCGGCCGATGATCAAACCGAAGAGACGGCAGCGTGCCGCCCGCTTCGATCTCGGCGTGACCGCCCGCCGCCGGCGCGTGGTGGCTTAACGAGCCTGGCCGCTCTACAGCAGAAATATCGAGTACCCCTGTCACGGCTGCCGGCGTTGCCAGCGTCGGACGATCGCTCTATATGGATCGCGCAACGGTATGGCTGCACGGATTCTTCGGCAATGAGCGCACGCATCTACAAGCCGGCAAGAACGGCCATGCAATCGGGCCGCGCCAAGACGAAGGACTGGGTGGTCGACTTCGAACCGGAGCAGCCGCGCACGGTCGAGCCGCTGATGGGCTGGACCTCGTCCGGCGACATGCGCCAGCAAGTGCGCCTCACTTTCGACAGCAAGGAAGAAGCGATCGCCTATTGCGAGCGGCACGGCATCGCCTACCAGGTATTCGAGGCCAAGCCGTCCGCGCGGCGCGGCATCGCCTATGCGGATAACTTCGCGTATCGGCGGCGCGACGCCTGGACCCACTGAGGTCCAGGCTCTCGGCCGCAATCGGATTAGCTGAAAAACTAGGCGGGCTTCTTCTCGGCCGCCGCTTGCGGCGCCGCTGCCGCGGCGGGCGGAGCCGCGCCCGCGGGCTGCAATGTACGGCCCTGCGTCGCCGCGCGCTGGCGCAGTAATGAAACGAAGCGTTCCTCCGGCATCGGCTGGCCGAGCAGGAAGCCTTGCCCGTAATCGCAGCCCATGCTCATCAGCGCCACCGCGTCGGCGGCCTTCTCGATGCCGATCGCGACCGCGGTGCTGCCGAAATTGTGCGCAAGGTCGATGACCGTCTTGCAGAGCGGCGCGTTGACCTTGTCGGTGCCGCAATCCGTCACGAACACGCGATCGAGCTTGAGCTCGGCGAACGGCAATTCCTTGAGCCGCACCAGCGAGGAGTAACCGCGGCCAAAATCGTCGATCGCGAGCCGCACGTTCGAGCGCTCGAGCTTTTTGGTGAGTTCGGTGGCGAGCGCCAGATCGGTAACGATCTGCTCTTCAGTCACGTCGATGATCAGCCCCGACCAACCATCGGGCGTTGGGCGATGCTCCTTCACCATCTCGACGACGGGAAGCTTGACCAGCACGGGCACCGGAACGTTGACCGCAATGCGCAGATTGATACCGAGCTTGCTGAAGTTCAGTCCGGCCTTGAGCGCGTTGGTGACCGCCAGCTCGGACAACTTCAATAAGCTTGCCTCGTTCGCGCCGGGCATGAAGGCGCCGGGCAGCACCATGCCATGTTCGGGATGACGCGCGCGCGCGAACGCTTCGGCGCCGGCCAGTTGCTTTTTGCGCAGGTCGATCTTCGGCTGATACCAGAACTCGATCCAGTTCTTGCTTAAGGCCTCTTCCAGGCTAAGCCGCGTGGCCGTTGCCGGCGGCGTGCCAAGCTTGAGGTCGTGGATGATCTTGACGATCGCGTCGGTCTCGAACGGTTTCTTCAAGACCGGCAGCATGTTGAGTTTGTGCTTGAGGCCGATGGCCTTGACGTGTTCGAGCACGGCCGCGCCGCGGCCGCTCATCAACTGCACATTGCCGCGGTAGCCGCCCTTGACCAGCGACACCACGGACTCGATAGCGTCGGCGGATTCCAGCGAGATGTTGTGAAAGATCAGACTTGGCGGTCGTGCTGCATGCTGCTCTATCGCCTTGCGCAATGCGGCGCCGTCAGGAAATTCCATGGTGTCGACGCCCGAGCCGTGCAGGATCAGCGACAGGAAATGGCGGACGCTCGATTCCTCATCGACGACGAAGCACAGCGGCGCGCCTTCGGGCGCGAGCGGCGGCGACGGAATCTCGGCTTCTGCCGGCGCGCTTGCAGCCGGCGGCGGAGAGGGAGCAGCCGCTTTGGTCATGAATTGAGACGGCCCCGTGAACGAACGCGCAAGCTTGCGAGCCTCAATACCTGTTCCAAACTTGTTAATTATGGGTTTCGCGCGTGCGCTAAAGCGTTGAAAGGCCGCGGCAAGTAACGCGGGAATAAAGTTATTTATGCAACGTTAAGGGTTGTCCGCTACTTGTGGCGTGGCGCAATTTGCCAGCAAGACCGGTTGGAAGAATTCCGCCGGGGCGGGACCAGAAATGGCTCAGGCGGCTTCGGTTTTTCACGAGCTCGAGACTGCTCTGAAGAGCAGTTCGACCGAGAAGCACATCGACATCCTCCGCCGGGTCACCGATCTCTTTCTCAGCAGCCACGAGCACGTCACGAAAGAAGTGACGGGGCTGTTCGACGACATCATGATCAAGCTCGTCGACCACATCGAAAACCGCGCGATCGTCGAATTGAGCAGCCAGCTGGCGCCGATCAAGAACGCGCCGCCGAACGTCCTCAAGCGGCTCGCCGGAGATGACAAGATCGAGGTCGCGGGGCCGGTTCTCTCGCGCTCTCCCGGCCTGACCGATCAGCATCTCGTCGAGATCGCCGAGAGCAAGGGCCAGCCGCATTTGAGCAAGATCGCGGAGCGCCCGCAGCTCAGCCCGAAAGTCACCGACGTGCTGGTCGATCGCGGCGATCGCGAGGTCGTGCACAAGGTTGCCGCCAACGACGGCGCCAAGTTCTCGACCATGGGCATGTCCATGCTGGTCATGCGCGCGAACGGCGACGACGAGCTCGCGACCACCGTCGGGCGTCGCGGCGATATTCCGCCCGCCATGTTCAAGCAGCTTCTGACGCAGGCGACCGAGCAGGTGCGCGAGCGGCTGATGAACTCGGCGAGCCCCGAGGCCAAGGAAGCCATCAACCGGGTCGTGGCGCAGATCTCCAATCAGATCGGCGAAAAGAGCGCGCCCCGCAAGGATTTCAGCGCGGCCGAACGCCTGGTGCACTCGTTCAGCCAGGACACCGCGCTCACCAAGTCCAAGGTGCTGGAATTTGCCGACGGCGGCCGCATCGAGGAACTGGTCGCGGCGCTCTCGATCCTCAGCGGCATCCGCATCGAGCTGATCGGCCGCCTGGTCTGCGACATCGACGCGTTCGGCGCGATGGTGGTGTGCAAGGCGATCAGGCTGGAATGGTCGGTCGCGCATGCGGTGCTCACCGCCGTTCCCGGCGCGGGGGCCTCGCGCTCGGCGCAGCTCGAGGAATTGTGCGACGAATACGACAAGCTCTCGGCGCCCTCGGCGCAGCGTCTCCTCGGGTTCTGGCAAGCGCGCCAGAAAATGATCGCGCCCATCGACGCCAAGCCCGCTGCCGCGCCCGCCGCTGCGCTGCGCCGCGGCTGATCCGGCGTTTCCGGACCTTCCCCTAAGCGCTTGATTTAACTGGCGACCCCGGCTGGATTCGAACCAGCGACCCCCAGCTTAGAAGGCTGGTGCTCTATCCGGCTGAGCTACGGGGTCCTCAAGCGCCGGTTTACCCGGACCTTGCCGCCGTGGAAAGGTGCGGGGCCTCGAATTGCACCGCCGCGCGCGCCCGCCAAAAGGCTCAAGAGACAAAGCAATGAGCGCCATCGCCGACATGACCAGCGGCGAACTCGTGTCGCTTTATCGCCGCCGCGCGCTGTCCCCGGTCGAGGTCGTGCGCGACGTCTTTGCCCGCGTCGACGCCAACGCCGCGCTCAATGCCTTCATGCCGCTCGACGTGCCGGAGGCGCTCGCTGCGGCAAAAGAATCCGAAGATCGCTGGCGGCGCGGCGCGCCGCTGGGCGTGGTCGACGGCGTGCCGGCCACCATCAAGGACAATATCTGGCTCAAAGGCCACCCGACGCGCCGCGGCTCGAAAACCAGCGACCCGGCGCCAGCGCTGGAGGATTCGCCGGCGACGGCGCGGCTGCGCGAGCAGGGCGCCGTCCTCATCGGCAAGACCACCATGCCCGAGCATGGCTGGATCGGCGTCTGCCACAGCCCGCTCACCGGCATCACGCGCAACCCCTGGAACACCGAGCACACGCCCGGCGGCTCGACCGGCGGTGGCGCGGTGGCAGCGCTGCTTGGCCTCGGCGTCTTCCATCTCGGCACCGACGGCGCGGGCTCGCTCCGTATCCCGGCCGCGTTCACCGGCGTGGTCGGCATGAAGCCGACATTCGGCCGGGTACCGGTCTATCCGGCCTCCGCGCTCAACGTGCTCTCGCACCAGGGCCCGGTCACGCGCACCGTCACCGACGCCGCGCAGATGCTCTCGATCATCAGCGGCCCGGACGCGCGCGACATGGCGGCGTGGAACGCGCCGGCGGAAGATTTCATGAGCGGGCTCGACGGCGGCGTGCGCGGCCTGCGCATCGCCTGGTCGCCACGCCTTGGATTCGCAGAAGGTCTCGATCCGGAAATCGCCGCCGCGGCCGAGAAGGCGGCGCGGTCGCTTGAGGACCAGGGCGCAACGGTCGAGGAAGCCGACCCGCCGCTCGGCCGCCCGCTGGAGATGATCCGCGCCCTGTGGTGGCCGGTCGCGACCGCGACCGTCGACGCCGTGCCGCCGCCGCGCCGCGCCGAGATGGACCCGGGCTATCTGCACATCGCCGAACGCGGCCGCCGCTACACGACCGCGGATTATCTTACCGCCTACAACGCGCGCGCCGGGCTCCACAACGAGATGCTGCGCTTTCACGAGCGCTACGATTTGCTGCTGACGCCGGCCATGCCGGTCGCGGCGCTCAAGGTCCGCCACGAAGTGCCGGAGCGAGGCTTCGGCGACGACTGGCTCAACTGGTCGCCTTACACCTATCCGTTCAATCTCACGCAGCAGCCGGCAGCCTCGGTGCCGTGCGGACTGACGCGCGCCGGCTTGCCGATCGGCTTGCAGATTGTCGCCGCGCCGCACGCCGACGGCCTTGTGCTGCGGGCGGCGCGCGCGGTCGAGCAGGCGATGCCGTTTCCGCGTTTGCCGCAGCGGCCTTGAAGCTAGATAACGAGTTTAGTTATTATATATCAATAACTTATTGGATTTTCCTAAATCTCATGTAATTTATAAAGTCCCTCTCTCAGTGTATTGGGAAAACAGCAAATAGTAACCGCTATTGCGCAATGCGATCGGCATGTAATGGTCGCCCGCGCACCGGCCACGCCCTCGACACCATCGCAGCGTGAACTGATAGTTCCGATTCTGCGCCTGCCTTCGGGAGGTCTCCGATGCTGTCGTCTGTTCGCGCCGGCCTTGTCGCCGCGCTGACTCTTGTTGCGCTCGTTCCGGCGTTCGCCGCCGACAAGCCGTTCCATCGCAGCGATCTCGACGAAGCGGCAATCCGGCTCGAGGCGCAAATCAAGAACGACGCCGGCAGCGTGACCAAGCCGGTCGCGACACTCAAGCGCGACGCGGACGCGGCGTTCCAGAAAAAAGATTATCGCAACGGCATGGTGGTACTCGGCCAGATCGTCACCGCCGCGCCCACCGACGCCGCGAGCTGGCTGCGGCTTGCGCGCGCGATTTCGCAAATCCGCCCGCGCGACGACCGCGAGAAAGCGCTGCTGCTCGATCGCGCCTCCACCGCCGCCTATATCGCTTACCAGCGCTCGACCGCCCGCAACGACGAAGTCGACAGTCTGGCGCTGCTCGGCTCGACGCTCGCCGAGCGCAAGCTTTGGCGCGCGGCGCTCGACTCGATGCGCATGGCGCTCGATCTGCGCGAGACCGCCGACCTGCGCGGCGACTACGAAAAGCTGCGCGCCGAGCATGGCTTCCGCTTGCTGGATTATACCGTCGATTCGGACGCGACCTCGCCGCGCGCCTGCTTCCAGTTCTCGGAAGAACTGCCCGGCAAGCGTACCGATTTCTCGCCCTTCGTCGCGGTTGCCGGCATGGACAAGCCTGCCGTGTCGGTCACCGAGAAGCAACTCTGCGTCGAAGGCCTCAAGCACGGCGAGCGCTACACCGTCACGCTGCGCGCCGGCCTGCCGTCGGTCGTAAAGGAGACGCTGGCGAAATCGGCCGACTTCGCCGTCTATGTGCGCGACCGCAAGCCGTTCGTGCGCTTTTCCGGCAAGGCCTATGTGCTGCCGCGCACCGGCCAGCGCGGCATTCCGGTGCTCAGCGTCAACACCACGGCCGTCGCCATCAGCATCTATCGGGTGGGCGACCGCAATTTGATCGACACCGTGCTGGGCAACGACTTCCAGCGCAATCTTTCGACCTACGACGTCGAACGGCTCGGCAGCGAGCGCGGCAACAAGGTGTGGAGTGGCGAGCTCAAGGTCGAGCAGAAGCTGAACACCGAGGTTACCACGGCGTTTCCGGTCACGCAGGCCGTCACCAATCTCGGCGCCGGCGTCTACGCGATGACCGCCGCGCCCGAGAGCGACAAACCCGAAGAGGGCGGCCAGCTCGCGACCCAGTGGTTCATCGTCTCCGACCTTGGCCTGACTGCCTATACCGCGCATGACGGCGTCGACGTCTTCGTGAATTCGCTGGCGACCACCGAGCCGCACGGCCAGACCGAGGTGCGTCTGATCGCGCGCAACAACGAAGTGCTTGGCGTCAAGCAAACCGACCGCAACGGCTTTGTGCATTTTGAAGCCGGGCTCGCGCGCGGCGAGGGCGGCTTGGCCCCGGCGGCTATCGTCGCCACCGAGAAATCCGATTACGCCTTCCTCAATCTGAAGGCGCCGCCGTTCGATCTGTCCGATCGCGGCGTGGCCGGCCGGCCGGTGCCGAGTGGGCTCGATGCGTTCGTCTATACCGAGCGCGGCGTCTATCGCACGGGCGAAACCGTCGCAATCACGGCTCTGCTGCGCGATGCGCAGGGCGTGGCGGCGCCCGGTGCGCCGTTGACGCTCGTGGTCGAGCGTCCGGACGGTGTCGAATATCGCCGCACGATTTTGCCGGATCAGGGCCTTGGCGGCCGCAGCCTGAGCGTTCCGATCGTTAAAACCGCGTCGAGTGGCACCTGGCGCGTGCGCGCGTTCACCGATCCGAAGCGCCCACCGGTCGGCGAGACGACGTTTCTGGTCGAGGACTACGTGCCCGACCGGCTCGAATTCGATCTCAAATCGGCGGCGACGTCGATCAGCCGCAACGCGCCCGCAAAGGTGAGCGTGGATGGACGTTTTCTCTACGGCGCGCCGGCGGCCAGCCTCGATCTCGAAGGCGCCGTGTCGATAGGTGTCGCCAAGGAGCGGCCGGGCTTTCCCGGCTACGCGTTCGGCCTCGCCGACGACGAGGTGACGGCAGTTCGTCAGGAACTCGACGACCTGCCGCAGACCGACGCGGACGGCAAAGCGGATGTCACGGTCAATCTCGACAAGCTGCCGGCGACGACACGCCCGCTTGAGGCGCAGATTACCGTGAGCATGGCCGACTCCGGCGGCCGCGCGGTCGAGCGCAAGCTCACGCTGCCGATCATGCCGAACGGGCCGATGATCGGTGTGAAGCCGGCATTTTCCGGGCGCTCGCTCGGCGACGGCGAAAATGCCACTTTCGATATCGTGCTCGCAGCGCCCGACGGCAAGCTGATGGCCAACAGCGGCCTGCATTATCAATTGCTGAAGATCGAGACGCGTTACCAATGGTATCGCCAGAACGGCAATTGGGAATTCGAGCCGGTCAAGCAGACGACCCGCGTTGCGGACGGTGCAATCGATGCAATCGCAGACAAGCCGGCGCGGCTGTCGCTCCCGGTGCATTGGGGCCGTTATCGGCTCGAGGTTTCCAGCGGCGGACCCGATGGTCCGCTGACGTCGATGTCTTTCGACGCGGGCTTCTACGCTGAATCGAGCGCCGACACGCCCGACCTGCTCGAGGTCGCGCTCGACAAGCCGGACTACAAGCCCGGCGAGACCATGAACGTCGCGGTGACGGCGCGCACCGCCGGCCGCCTCACGCTCAACGTGTTCACCGACCGTCTGGTCGCGACCGCCACGCAGGACGTGAAACCGGGCACCGCCAAGCTCAATCTCATCGTCGCCCGGGACTGGGGCACCGGCGCCTATCTCGTCGCCACGTTACGCCGGCCGCTCGACGCGCCCGCGCAGCGTATGCCGGGCCGCGCCATCGGCGTGCAATGGTTCTCCATCGATCGCGGCGGCCACACGCTCGCGGTCAACATGACGCTGCCGCAGGTGCTGCGGCCCAATTCGGCGCTCGATGTGTCGGTCAAGATCGCCGGGCTCATGCCGCGCGAGGAGGCGCGCATCGTCGTCGCCGCGGTCGACGTCGGCATTCTCAATCTCACCAACTACAAGGCGCCGGCGCCTGACGACTACTATCTCGGCCAGCGCCGGCTCACCGCCGAAATCCGCGATCTTTACGGGCAGTTGATCGACGGCATGCAGGGCGCCAGCGGGCAGATCCGCTCCGGCGGCGACATCGCCGCGGTCGAACTGTCCGGCTCGCCGCCGACGCAGGCGCCGCTTGCGCTCTATTCCGGCATCGTCACGGTCGGCGCCGACGGCACGGCGCAGGTGCATTTCGATATTCCGGCGTTCGCGGGCACCGTGCGTGTGATGGCGGTGGCCTGGAGCAAGGACAAGGTCGGCAAGGCCTCGGGCGACGTCACCGTGCGCGACCCGGTCGTGCTGACCGCGACACTGCCGCGCTTCATCCGCAGCGGCGATCACAGCGGCATGCAGCTTGAGCTCGACAACGTCGAGGGTGCGGCCGGCGACTATCGCCTGTCGGTCGCAAGCAACGGTCCTGTGACCGTCGACGGCGATGCGGCGCGCACGCTGACGCTTGCCGCCAAGCAGCGCAGCAACGTGCGCGTGCCGCTGGTCGCGTCGAACGCATCGGGCGCGTCAACCGTGACCGTGAACGTCGCGGGGCCGAACGGTTTTGCGCTCGAGCGCTCTTATGCGCTCGACACCCGGCCGGCGACGCAGATTCTCACGCGCCGCACCATCCGCACACTTGCGGCCGGCGAAAGCCTGACTCTCTCGCAGGATATGTTCGCCGATCTCGTGCCGGGCACCGGCCGTGTCGGACTGTCGGTCGCGCTCTCGACCGCGCTCGATGCGGCGACGCTCATCGCCGCGCTCGACCGCTATCCCTACCGGTGCTCCGAGCAGGTGGCGAGCCGCGCGATCGCGATGCTTTACGTCAACGAGCTCGCCAGCCAATCGCATCTCGCGACCGACGGCGATCTCGACAAGCAAATCCGCGACGCCATCGCGACGCTGTTGTCGCGGCAAGGCTCGAACGGCTCGTTCGGCCTGTGGTCGGTGGGCGGCGACGATGCGTGGCTCGATGCCTACGTCACCGATTTCCTGACGCGCGCCAAGGCGCG
>JBAUHH010000455.1:0-5424 GCA_049680165.1 Pseudolabrys sp. | reverse complement strand
GCCGGCAAGCCGCTGATCGACCACGTGCTCGACCGTCTGGAGGATGCCGGCGTCGAAAACGCGGTGGTCAACATCCATTACCTCGCCGAGATGATGGCGTTCCACCTCGCCGCGCGAAAAAAGCCCTACATCATGTTCTCAGACGAGCGTGGCATGCTGCTCGGCACCGGCGGCGCGGTGGTCAAGGCGCTGCCGCTGATCGGCGACGCGCCGTTCTTCCACCTCAACTCCGACACGGTCTGGATCGAACAGGGCAAGCCGAATCTCAACCGGCTGGCTGAAGCCTTTAACCCGCGCGCGATGGACGCGCTGCTGCTGCTCGCGCCCACCACCAGCATCGGTTACGACGGCTTCGGCGATTTCTTCCTCGGCAAGGACGGCCGCCTGCGCCGCCGCCACGAGCGCGAGGTGGCGCCCTTCGTCTATGCCGGCGCGGCGATTTTCACGCCCCCGCTGTTTGCCGGCGCGCCGGAAGGCGAATTCTCGCTCAACGTCCTGTTCAACCGCGCCATCGAAGAAGGCCGCCTGCACGGCCTCAAGCTCTCCGGCCTGTGGATGCATGTCGGCACCCCCGACGCTATCGGCCCGGCGGAAGCCGCGATCCGCGCCAGCGCGCGATAGTCGGCCCGTGTCCCGGACGCGGTGCAGCGCGCCATCCTTCTTCACCTCTCCCCCAAGGGGAGAGGGAAAGCAAGCACGCGTGGCAAACGCGTGTATGATTCCTGCATGGCTACCGTGACTCCCCGCGTCTTCAACATCCCCGCCTCGGCGCCGTTTCTCCCGGTGCTGATCGACGCGCTGGTCAACAACAAGCTCGGGCTCGATTTTCCGAAATCCGGCGACCCGCTGGCGCTCGCGCAAGCGACGCTCTACCTGCCGACGCGGCGCGCCTGCCGCCTCGCGCGCGACATCTTCCTCGACACCTACAGGCGCGACGCCGCGATTCTGCCGCGCATCGTCGCACTCGGCAATGTCGACGAAGATGAAATCGCATTCGCGGAAGCCGCCACCGCCGAGCTTGCCGCCGACGCGCTCGCGCTGCCGCGCGCGATCGAGCCGCTGGAGCGGCGGCTTCTGCTCGCGCAGCTCATTGTCACCTGGTCGGCCGCGATCAAACCTGACAAGGGCTCGCCGCTGATCGCCAACACGCCCGCCGCCGCGCTGTCGCTCGCCGACGATCTTGCGCGCCTGATCGACGACATGACCACCCGCGAAGTGGACTGGAAACGCCTCGACGATCTGGTGCCGGACGAGTTCGACAAATACTGGCAGCTTTCGCTCGATTTCCTGAAGATCGCGCGCGAGTTTTGGCCGGCTCGACTAAAGGAAATCGGCGCGATCGATTCCGCCGAACGCCGCGACAGGCTCATCGATGCCGAAGTGAAGCGCCTCGCCGGCAGCAATGTGCCGGTGATCGCCGCGGGCTCGACCGGCTCGATGCCGGCGACGGCCAAGCTGCTCGCGGCGATCGCGCAGTTGCCGCGCGGCGCGGTGGTGCTGCCGGGACTCGACACCGATCTCGACGAAGCCGCCTGGCTGTCGATCGCCGGCAGCGACAAGGACAAGACGCACGACGGCGCGCCCGCCGCCGGCCATCCGCAATTCGCCATGCAGGCGCTGCTTACGCGCATCGGCATCACGCGCGAGGCCGTGCAACGGCTCGGCGAGCCTGCGCCGCACGCCCGCGAATTGCTGGTGTCGGAAGCCTTGCGCCCGGCCGCCACCACCGAGCGCTGGCAGGCGCGGCTTGCCAGCGCCGACTTCAATGCCGCCGCCGGCAAGGCCATGGCTGCCGTCAGCGTCATCGAAGCCGCCAATGCGGAAGAAGAAGCTCTCGCCATCGCGACCGCGCTGCGCGAGGCAATGACTGCGCCCGGCAAAGCCGCGGCGCTGGTGACGCCCGACCGTTCGCTCGCGCGCCGCGTCGTCGCCGCGCTGGAGCGCTGGCAAGTGCCGGTAGAGGATTCTGGCGGCGACGCGCTCGCCGATACGCCTGCGGGCATCTTCGCGCGGCTTGCCGCCGAAGTGGCGCTCGGCGGACTTGCGCCGGTGCCGCTGCTCGCGCTGCTGAAACATCCGCTGCTGCGGCTCGGCGCCGGAACAAACGCGCATGCGCGCGCGGTTTCGGCGCTTGAGTGCGCGGTGCAGCGCGGCCCGCGCCCGCGCGCCGGATCGGAAGGACTGAAGCACGCACTCGCGACCTTCCGCGCAACGCGCGGCGAACTCCATCGCAACGACCCGCGCAAGCTGATTGCCGAGGCCGATCTCGATGCCGCCGAAGCGCTCGCCGGCAAACTGGCAGCCGCGCTGGCGCCGCTGGAAACGCTCAAGAAAGGCCCCCAAAAGCTGGGCGCACTCACCCGAAGCCACAGCGAAGCCGTTGAGAATCTTGCCGGCGAAACGGTCGAACTGGTCGCAGCTTTCGCCGGCACCGATGGCCAGCAATTAAAGGCCGCGTTCGAAAAAGTCATCGAGAGTTCCGCGGCACAAGCGCTCGAACTCGCAGCCAGCGATTATCCGGACGTTTTCCATGCGCTCATCTCGGGCCGCCACGACCGGCGTCCGGAATCGGACAAGCCGCGCGTGCGCATCTTCGGCCTGCTCGAAGCGCGCCTGCAAGACGCCGATTGTCTGGTTCTCGGCGGCCTCAATGAAGGGACGTGGCCGCCGGAGACGCGCAGCGATCCTTGGCTCAGCCGCCCGATGCGGCTGCAACTCGGACTTAACCTGCCGGAACTGCGCGTGGGCCTCTCCGCGCATGATTTCGCGCAAGGGCTCGGCGCGGCGGAAGTCATCCTCACGCGCGCCGCGCGACAGGCCGGCGCGCCCACGGTCAGCTCGCGCTTCGTGCAGCGGCTTGCGGCGGTTGTGGGCGAGACGCGCTGGAAAGCGGCGCTGGCGCGCGGGGAAAATTATCTCGGTTGGGCGCGCGCGCTCGACCATCCCGCCGAGGTGAAAGCCGCGCCGCGGCCGGAGCCCAACCCGCCGCTCGACACGCGTCCGCTCCAGCTTTCCGTCACCGACATCGAGAACTGGCTGCGCGACCCCTATACGATCTACGCCAAGCACGTGCTGCGGCTGCATCCGCTCGACGCAATCGACACGCCGCCCGGCGCGGCCGATCGCGGCAGCGCCATCCATGACGCCATCGGCGAATTCACCAAGGCTTTCGCCGCCGCGCTTCCGCCCGATGCCGAACAGAAGCTGATTGCCCTTGGCGAAAAGAGCTTTGCACCTCTCAACGACTATCCTGAGGCGCGCGCGTTCTGGTGGCCCCGCTTCCTGCGCATCGCCCGTTGGTTCGCTGGCTTCGAACGCGACCGCCGCGCCGCCATCGCGGCGATTTATGCCGAGGTGTCGGGCGCGCTGCCGATCCAGCTCGACGCCAAGGTTTTCACCCTTACCGCGCGCGCCGACCGCGTCGAGCGCCGCGCCGACGGCTCTTACGTCATCGTCGACTACAAGACCGGCATGCCGCCGACAGAGCCGCAGGTGCGCACCGGCCTGTCGCCGCAACTGACGCTCGAAGGCGCGATCCTGCGCGGCGGCGGCTTCAAGGACAAAGGCATCGCGCCCGGCTCGCTGGCCGAGATGCTCTACGTGCGGCTCAAGGGCGGCGAACCACCCGGCGAGCCCAAGACCATCAAGTTCAAGGAGGGCACGCCCGACGCGCAGGCCGACCGCGCGCTCGCGAAGCTAACGGCAATCGCGCGCAAATTCCTGATCGATGGCGAAGCCTATCGCTCGCTGGTGCATCCGATGTGGCAGAAGCACTACGGCGACTACGACCACCTCGCGCGCGTCAAGGAATGGGCGGCCTCCGGCGGCGAAAGCGAAGCCGAATGGGTGCCACCGTCATGAGCGCGAAACCCGAGCGGCAGATTCCGGAAGGTGCGCGCAAGCCGCAGGTCGCGGCGGCGAACCCCGAGCGTTCGGTCTTCGTCTCCGCCAATGCGGGCTCCGGCAAGACGCATGTGCTGGCGCAACGCGTCATCAACCTGCTGCTGAAGGGCGAGGATCCGGCAAAGATTCTCTGCATCACCTTCACCAAGGCCGCCGCCGCCAATATGGCCAAGCGCGTCTTCGACACGCTCTCGGCATGGAGCGTGCTCGACGATGCCAGCCTCGACGCCAGGATCAGCGCCAGCACCGGAAAGCCGTCGGATGTGCAGCAGCGCGCCCGCGCACGGCGGCTGTTCGCCACCGCGCTGGAGACGCCGGGCGGGCTGAAAGTGCAGACCATCCACGCCTTCTGCACGCGCCTACTGCATCAGTTTCCGTTCGAGGCCGACGTCGCGGCAAGCTTCGAGGTGCTGGACGACGCCGCGACTACGCAACTGCTCAACGATCTCACGCTCGCCGTGATGCTCGACGCCGCCAACGCGCCCGAGGGCGCGCTCGGCCGCGCGCTCGCCGGCGCCATCACCGCCGCCGCCGACGTCACCTTCAAGGAAGTGATTGCGGAGGCAATCGGCGAGCGCGATCTCATCACCGGCTGGATCAAGCGCGCCGGCGGCGTGGCGGCGGCAATCGACGAATTGAATCGGACCTTCGGCCTGACGGCGGCCGATACGCTGCAATCCCTCGAAAGCGAATATCTTTCGGGCTCGGCGATTGCCGAAACCGAATGGCCCGTTCTGATCGCCGCTCTTGCCGCAAGCAAGAACAGCACCGACCGCACCCATGCCGATCGCCTCGTCGCCGCGCAGCGTGCGAGCGGTCGCGACCGCGCGGAATTCTATCTCGACGTCTTTTGCACCGGGGAACGCAAAGGTCGCGCAAGCGTCGTCACCAAGCCCTTCGCCAAAGAACATCCGGAGTGGGCCGAGCGCTTAGCGCAAGAACAGACGCGCGTCTGCGCGCTCGTGGCCAAGGAGTTTGCCGTCCGCGCCCGCGACCGTAGCGCCGCGCTCCTCACCGTCGCCGCTGCCGTCATCGACCGTTACCGCGCGGAGAAGGACCGGCGCGGCCTGCTGGATTACGAGGACCTGATCGACAAGGTGCTGGCGTTGTTCCGCGACACATCCGCCGCCTGGGTGCTCTACAAGCTCGATCTCGGCATCAATCACGTGCTGGTCGACGAGGCGCAGGACACAAGCCCCAAGCAGTGGGAGATCATCCGCGCCATCGTCGCGGAATTCCTGCCCGGCGGCGCGCGTGAAAACATCAAGCGCACGCTGTTCGTCGTCGGCGACGAAAAGCAGTCGATCTTTTCGTTCCAGGGCGCGGCGCCGCTTGCTTTCGCCGAGAACCGCGACCACTTCAAAGAGCTGCACGAAAAAAGCGAAGCGCCCTTCGCCGTCGAGAAGCTCGACTATTCCTTCCGTTCGGCCACCGGCGTGCTGGAAGCGGTCGACACCGTCTTCAGGCAGCCGCAGGCGTTTCAAGGATTGACGAGCGACCCGGTCTGGACCGTGCACCAGG
>JBAUHH010000454.1:0-1926 GCA_049680165.1 Pseudolabrys sp. | reverse complement strand
CCTATCAGCCGTTCGACGGCCCGCGCCGGATGTGCACACGCAGCGCGGAAGGATCGCAGCGTGTTGCCTCGCAACCCGCGCAGGATCAGCAACGTTCGGAGCCGCGGCAGTATTCGCCCCAGGATCTGCGACAAGACAAACGGCAGGATCGCGCGCAAGGCGCCGACCGCGACGCCGGTCTGCGCGACGCGGTGCAGCGCGTGAAGTCCATGCGCAACTGGAGCGCGGATGACGATTACGACGACGCGCCGGTCGTGGTCGGCCGCGGCGGACGCCGCTATATCGTCGTGCCCGCCGACGGCAACGACTGGTGACGCTTAAAGTCTCTCAATAAATCACGACCGAGCGGATCGACTTGCCTTCGTGCATCAGGTCGAAGGCGTCGTTGATGTTGTCGAGCGGCATGGTGTGGGTGATCAGGTCGTCGATATTGACCTTGCCCTCCATGTACCAGTCGACAATTTTGGGAACGTCTGTGCGCCCGCGCGCGCCGCCGAAGGCCGTCCCCTTCCACACGCGGCCGGTAACGAGCTGGAACGGACGCGTCGAAATTTCCTGGCCCGAGGCGGCAACGCCGACGATGATGCTCTCGCCCCAGCCGCGGTGGCAGCATTCCAGCGCCTGGCGCATTACATTTACGTTGCCGATGCATTCGAATGAGAAATCTGCGCCGCCGCCGGTGAGGTCGACGACCGCCTGCACCACCTTGTCGCGGCCGACTTCATCCGGGTTGACGAAATGGGTCATGCCGAATTTCCCGGCGATGGCGCGTTTTGCCGGATTGGTGTCGATGCCGATGATCTTGTCGGCGCCGACCATGCGCGCGCCCTGGATGACGTTGAGGCCGATGCCGCCAAGACCAAACACCGCGACGTTGGCGCCCGGCCAGACTTTCGCGGTGTTGATGACGGCGCCGATGCCGGTGGTAACGCCACAGCCGATGTAGCAAATTTTGTCGAACGGCGCGTCCTCGCGCACTTTCGCGAGCGCTATCTCCGGCAGCACGGTGAAATTCGCGAACGTCGAGCAGCCCATGTAGTGAAACACCGGATCGCCGTCGCAGCGGAAGCGGCTGGTGCCGTCCGGCATCAGGCCCTTGCCTTGCGTCGCGCGGATCGCGGTGCAGAGATTGGAGCGGCGGGAGAGGCACGTTTTGCACTGCCGGCATTCCGGCGTGTAGAGCGGGATGACGTGGTCGCCCGCTTTCAGCGTGGTCACGTTCGCGCCGACCTCGCGCACGACGCCCGCGCCTTCATGGCCGAGGATCGCGGGGAAAACGCCTTCCGGATCCGCGCCCGAGAGCGTGTAAGCGTCGGTGTGGCAGATGCCGGTCGCCATGATCTCGACCAGCACCTCGCCCGCCTTCGGGCCCTCGATGTCGAGCGTCTCGACGGTGAGCGGCTCACCGGCTTTCCAGGCGACCGCGGCGCGCGTTTGCATTGACTACTCCCGACAAATTGCCGATCACGGCGGCTACCGATTTCACAATTTCCCGCGGCCTTCATACAATGATTAGCGCCACGGGGGCGGCAAAAATTTCATCAGGAGCGGGGATGTTCGCCAAGGCTCTCGGACTTTTGATCGCCGCCGCCGTTGCCGGATTGCCGGCCGCGGCCGGCGCGCAGGGCAAGCGCGTCTATGTCATCGTCACGGTAAAGGCCGAGCGCGGCTGGCAGCGCGTGCCGCTCCGCCTCGGCGGCCACGGCGTTCTGCATTTCGATGCAAATGGGCGATGGGTTTTCAACCCGTCGCAGCCCGCCGTCGATGGCGACGGTGCGGGAAATCTGTCGACGGCGGGCCGCACGAGTTACACCTTCAGCGGCACGGAAGGCCGCGAGGGGCAGTTGATCGGGCGGATCGGGGCGGGTGGTGCGCCATTCGTTGCCGGTGCGCGCGGCTTTCATCAGGTGGCGCGCCGCGAGGCTG
>JBAUHH010000453.1:0-13432 GCA_049680165.1 Pseudolabrys sp. | reverse complement strand
TCGTACGAGCGGCGGCGCCGGTCGGTATTACCGTTTGGAGACGGCTAGTACTTTTTCGTGCCGGGCTGCATGCCCGCGCCGGAGCCCGTGGTCTTGGGCCTGTTAAGCGTGCAGTTGTCCGAGCCGCCGGTCTTTGCCTTTTCGCACGCCGCCATTGTCTGGAAAGAACAATTGGTGGCGCCCTTGTTCTCGTGCAGGCAATACTTGCCATTTTTCCCGGACGCTGCATTGGCGGATGCTGCGCTGAGAACCAGGGCGGATAGTACTGCCGAAACGGCGATGACGTGACGCATGGTCGTTCTCCATCGAGTGGTTCGCCCCGGGGGAAACGGCACCCCTCCCGTTTGTGTTCCTGGAAATAAGAAGTTTCCGACAAGACGTCGGGCGTTGGCGATGGAATTGTCTGGCTGGCAGCGCAAAAATTAACAGCCGTTCAACTAACGGCAATGCAAATCAGGTTCCGGCGTCTTCCGAAACGAGGTGATCCAGCGCATCTCGCGCCAAAATCGCGATGCCGCCGCGCTCGAGTTTCAGCCATTTCTTTCGTTGCCAATCGCGCAACTGCTTGTTGGCGCTTTCACGCGACACGCCGATCATCTGGCTGATCTCACGCTGCGTGATGCGGATCTTGCCGCGCTGGGCGCCGCCCGAAGAACGGCGATCGAGGTCCAGCAAGGCTTTCGCGAGCCGCCCCGGCAAGCCGAGGAAGACGATGTCCTCGACCTGCTCGCTGGTTCGCCGCAGGCGCCCGCACAGGATTTCAATCAGCCTGACGGCGACCTCCGGATTTTCGTGGAGCAGATGCACGAAATCGCGGCGCTCGAAAACGATCAACTCGCTGTTCTCGGCGGCGACGGCATCGGCGGTTCGCTGCCCGCCGTCAAGGAAGGCGATTTCGCCAAAAATCTGGCCGGGCGCGATCATGTTGAATGTCGCGTCCTTGCCGTGCTCGGATGGCGCGCTGATCCGCACGGCGCCGGCGCTGACGGCATAAAGGCTAGAACCGACGTCGCCTTTGCGAAACAGAACGGCGCCTTTTTTCACCTTGCGCGTGATGGCGCGCAGCGCCAGCTGATCGATAATTGAAGCGTCCAGGTCTTTGAAAAAGGGGTGCGCGCGGAGCAGCGTGCGTTTATCGAACGCTTGCGGGGTAGGCTGATCGCTTGCCCGGAGGATCATGCCTGGATCGCCTAGTTTGAGAATTCCAGAATAATATCAAAGTTATTCGCAAACGCTATAGGCCGCTCGCGGAAGCTATAAGCCATATCTTTTCGCTATACTCTGGTGATCTCACAAAAAAGTGAGTAAAGTTATGTGACGTACTTCAAGTGTTATTTTTACGCATTCAATAGAAGTCTGGTTCCGATTGCGCGGGACCTCATTTGGTCCCTGACGGTACAAAACGGGGGCAACAATTCATGGAAAAACCTATCAAGCGGGCTATCACACTTGCTGGCGGCGGGCCTGCGGCCGGGCTTCATATCGGCGTCCTGCAAAGGCTGCACGAAGAAAAAGTCAAATTCGACGTGTGGGCACTCTCGTGCATCGGCGCTTGGGTCGGCTTGGTTTACAATCAATGCGACCGCGGCAAGGAAGTCGAGCAAACCTACAAATTTTTCCGCGATGGTGTGTTCAGGGACGATGTTTCCTACTCGCGCTTTCCCATAAACACCGTGTTCGGCGCCGACAGTGTCGCCAATACACGCGCGATGATTGAATATTTCGCCGATCCGGACACCTATAAAAATCTCTGGTTACCCGACCATATGATGGCCGCCGCCAAGGACACGCTCGCATTCATGACCGATCGCGCGCGCTGGAATCAGGGCGATTTCAATCGGTGGATGCTCAACAGCGTGCTGTCGGTCAATCCGTTCGTCCGTTATTGGACGTCAATGATGTATCTCAGCAATATTTCCGGCCTCTCCAGAATCCACTATCCGGAGAGCATGTTCATGAAAGCGATCAAGTTCGACCGGCTATATGAAGCCGATAGGCCGTTCATTTTTCACAACGCCTGGAATATCAGCAAGCAACGGCTGGATTTGTTCTCCAATAAGCCTGCGTTCAAATCCAAGAGCGGCACGAAATACGGAAAGATCACGTCGGCGAGTTTATGCGCGTGCTCGGCGCTGCCTTACATCGAGGAGACGGTCGAGATCGACGGCGACATCTACTGCGAAGGCGCGCTGGTCGATACGGTCAACTTCCAGGACCTGCTCGAGGACCATCCCGATCTGGATGAGGTCTGGGTCAGCAGGATCGTCGATTCCGGCCAGGTGCGTGCTCCGGAGAATATCGCCGACGCGCTGGCAAATTTGTGCATGCTGTTTGCCGCGACCGTCGGTGAGGACGACATCAAGCTGTTCCGTTATCACGTGCAGAACGAGAGCGATTGGAAAGGGCAGATCGTCGAAATCAAGGTGTCGGACAAGATCGATTTCCATTGGACCCACGCCAATCTCGATCTCGGCCGCGAGCGCGGCTATGTGGCGACCGACCAGGCGCTGAAGACCTACAAGCCGGGCGGCGAGAGTCTCAAAGCCAAGATGGACAAGAAAGGCAAGGACGCCAAAAGCGCCAGAAAGGCCAAATAGCTGGCGCGGACTACAAGGCGCCGAGCACTGCTTTCGCTTCCATCATGTCGCGCGTGTCGGCGCCCTCCTTGAACGAGGCGCAAATTGCTCCCAGAACCTCGCGCGCCTTGTCGCGCTTGCTGTCGGTGGCCCACAGCTTCGCAAGGTCGCGCGCGACGCGCAGCTCGAGCGATTTGGCGCTTTGCTCCTTGGCGGTATTGAGCGCCCGCTCAAGCAGGGTGCCGACCTGACCGCGTGCGTCCGCCGCGCCCATGCGCTGCAAGGCATCGGCCTTCAGGCGATACAGTTCGGCCGCGAATATCCGTTCGGAGTTGTTGTGGACGATGGTGAGGCCGCGCTCGATGATTTCCAGCGCCTCCTCGAATTGGCCGCGCAGCAGCAGCACCGGGCATAGCAAGATGTAAAGCGCGGTGATGCCGAGCTGGTAGCCGGCATTGCGATATTCCTCGACCGCTGCCTTGACGTCATCGAGCGCGCCCGACGACGGATCGAACAACGTCGCGCAAATGCCCTTGATCGCGCGCGAGAGCCCATGCCACTGCCGGAAGCCGTGGGTGTCGGAAAGCGTGAAACATCGTTCCGCATGCCGTTGCGCGATGTCGGGCTGGCCGCGCAGCGCGTAGAGCACCGACGCGTAGTAGTAGGCGTAGGCTTGCGTATGCGGATGGGCGATGGCCTCGGCGCGTTGCAAGGCGGCCTCGATGCGCTTTACCGCGGCGTCCGGCTGCCCGAGCAGCCAGAGCGTCCACGACATCAGCGCCAAATCGGCGACGCCGGCATCCTGGCCGGCCGCGCGCGCGGCCAGACGGTCCTCTTCGCTGCTTTTATTGAACGCATCGAAGGCGCGCTCGATCCTTTCGCCGGCTTTCACGATATCGCCCATGAACATGCAGATCATGGCGCTGCCGCGCATGGCGTTGAGCATAGCCGGTCGGTCGTTGTGCGCTTCGACGCGCTCCAGCAAGGCGCCGATCGTTTCCTGCGCCAGCGGAAGTTCGCCGCGCATCACGCTTGCCGTCGTCAGCCAGAACATCACCTGGAGGTATTCGGGCGGGCGGTTCAGGCGTTCGCACAGATCGCGCGCGCGCTTGAAAGTAGCCATGGCTTCGCTTCCGGCCGGGCCTTGGGTGGCGATGAGGCATGGGCCCAGGACCATCGCAAGGTCGAGTTCGGTGCGGTCGCGCTCAGGCCCGGCGGCAATCGAGCGGGCCGCGTCCAGGCCTTTCTGCACATGCGCGATGGCTTCGAAGTTCACGGAGCGCTGGGCGTCCCGCTTGCCGGCCTGCAGCCAATAAGGCACCGCGCTTTCGGGCAAGCCCGCCTCGGTCAGATGATGCGCGACTGTTTCCGGCTGGACCTCAAGGATTTCGGGGAATTTCGTCTCGAAGGCCTTGGCGAGCGCGGCATGCAGCTGCGCGCGCCGGCTCTTGAGCAGCCCGGCATAGGCGGCATCGCGCACCAGCGCATGCTTGAAGCTGTAGACCGCCTGCGGAATGGTGCCGCGGCGGAAGATCAACTCCGATTGCACCAGTTGCTCGAGCGCCTCGTCGAGCTGGGATTTGGGAATGCCGGCGACGGCGCCCAGAAGCTCGTAGCTGAACTCGCGGCCGATCACCGCGCCGATCTGCGCCACGTCCCGTACCGACGACAGGCGATCGAGCCGCGCCATCAGCGAGGCATGCAAGGTCAACGGGATGGCCATGGCCGGCAGCGGCTGGTCCAGGAAATATTGCCCGCTGCGCTCCTGCAATTGGCCGCTTTCGAGGATGGTCTTGGTCAATTCCTCGACAAACAGCGGAACGCCGTCGGTGCGTGCAAGGATTTGCGTCAACACCTCCTCAGGCAGGGCCTTGCCGCCGGTGACGCGCTCGACCAGCGCGGCCCCGTCGCGGCGGCTCAACCGTGTCAGCAGAACCGTCGATACATGGGTGTGTCCCGGCCAGGGCGGGGTGAACTCCGGCCGCGCCGTCATCAGCAGCAGGACGCGGGATTGCAGAAGCCGCTCAACCGTGAGCGCCAGCAATTCGAGGGATGTCGGATCGATCCAATGAATGTCCTCGAAAATGATCAGCACGGGCTGGCGCGCGGCGAGGCCGTCGAGCAGCGTCGAAAACGCCGCCAGCGTTGCTTCCTTCTGCTTCTGCGGGCTGAGAGCGGGCAGGGGATAGCGAGGATCGGGAGGCAACGACAACAGGTTGCCCAGCAGCGCGATCATGTCCGCGGTGGCCGATGTTCCAATCAACAGAGTCTCGAGCTTTGCGAATTTTTCCGGGGCGGAGTCGGTGCGCTCGAAACCGGCGGTGCGCTCGAGCTGGCCGATATAGGGAAACAGCGCGCTGTTGACGTGATGTGACGAGCAGAAATAGGTCAGCGTAATGTGCGGCTCGTAGCGCAGAAGCTC
This sequence comes from Pseudolabrys sp., assembly GCA_049680165.1. Lineage (GTDB taxonomy): Bacteria > Pseudomonadota > Alphaproteobacteria > Rhizobiales > Xanthobacteraceae > Pseudolabrys. The sequence goes on along the minus strand of JBAUHH010000453.1, from coordinate 8,434 downwards.
GTCGACCGCGAGCGCGATGTGCGACTTGCCGATGCCGGGCTCGCCGGCCAAGAGAACGGCGCGGCCTTCGCCCTGCTTGGCGGATCGCCACCGGCGCATCAGCAGCTCGACTTCCTCGTCGCGCCCGAGCAGCGGTGTCAGCCTTGCCTGGTGATGCGCCTCGAACCGGCTCTCGACGCTGCGCGCGCTGAGCGGCTGCCAGACGTTCGCCGGCTCCGGCCAGCCTTTGAGCGTGACGGCGCCGAGGTCGCGATATTCGAAATAGCCGTCGGTCAAGCGGCGGGTGTTGGCGCAGACCGCGACCGTGCCGGGTTTCGCGACAGATTGCAGGCGCGCCGCGAGATTGGGCGTGTCGCCGATGACGGTGTGCTCGCGCACGCCGGCTTCCGTGGTGAGCACGTCACCGACGACGACCGTGCCGGTGGCGATGCCGATGCAGACTTGCAGCGTCGCATCGACTCCCGAACGCAGTTTCGGAATGGCGTCGACCAGCGCGAGGCCTGTGTGCACCGCCTGCTCGGTGTGGTCCTCACGCGCTTGCGGGTATCCGAAATAGATAAGCGCGCCATCGCCCATGTAGCGCGCGATCATGCCGTGATGGTGGCGGACGACTTCCTCGATGCGGCTCTGATAGGCGGAAATCACACCGCGCATGTCTTCCGGATCGAGCTTGGACGACAGCGCCGTCGATCCGACCAGATCGCAGAACATCACCGTCAGCTGGCGGCGTTGCGCACCGGCATCCGGCGCCGTCGGCGGTGACGGGATCGGCGCTTTTGCCGGCTGCGGCGAATCCGCGATCGCTCTGAGAATCTTCCGGCGATGGCCGAGCGGGATCTCGAGATCCTTGAGGTCCTGCTCGGTCAGTTCGCCGACGACGGATAAATCGACGGCGTTCGCGATGAAGCGGTCGGCATATTCGCTCAACCCGAGGGACGCGAGCCAATCTTCAATCGAACTCATTGCGGCATTGGGCTTTCGGCCATCCTCGATCATATCACCTGTACGCGCAGGGATGAATGAAAGCCGGGTGAATGACCTATAGCGAATTGGAATGAAAACCGTTTCGGCGCGGCGAAGCTGTACCACGATGCGGAAAATTGACGCTAAGTCGTTGTTATTACGCCGCTTTCGACGCCTATCAGAATTCCGCAAATGCACGCCGCCGCTTTACGGCGAGCGCCGCGCGCACAGCAGATGTCGCGCGGCCTGAGGCCGGGCGCGGCCGCTGCATTTTTCATGTCGGCTCTGTGAGCCAAGTCACCGTCACCCTCGGGAAGCGCGTGTTAGCGCATCCGCAACGGAAAGAAACACCGTGAGATCGTGAACCAAAGGAGCGCGTCATGAACAGGACCACGAATCCCAGGCTGGAGAGGAAACTGGCGGAAGCCCACACCAGTGGCGGCACGTTCATCGCCGCGGTCTGGGTCGTCTTCTATCTGGTCGCCATCGCTCTCGCCATGCAGCCGCCGTTCGTCGTGAACGCGATGCAAGTCGCTGGCCGGTACTAGCGGCCCACGCGTCATGAAAATGCATGAGGTGAGTTACTTCCTTGCGCTTTGCGAAGAGCAAAGCTTCACGCGCGCCGCCAGGCGGTGCGGCGTCACGCAGCCTTCGCTCACGCGCGCGATCAAGCAGCTCGAGCAGGAATTCGGCGGCTCGTTGTTCGATCGGACCCATGCGGGCAACAAGCTGACCGATCTCGGAATTCTCGTGCGACCCGATCTCGCACGGATCGATCAATACGCCACGGAAGCCAAGCGCAAGGCAGAGAAATACCTGACCGCGCCCTTGGCTCCCGCACATCAACCCAGAGCAATGGAGATGATCATGCGTGTCCTCGCTATCGGAATTGCGACTGTCGCGATCGTTTTGATGGGCCTCACCTTGCGGCCTACGCCGGAAGCTACCGCCGCTTTGTCGGCTGTCTCCTCCGGCGTCGATCCGTCCGCGCTGCAATCGACGATCGATCCGAAGGCTCTGCCCGAGCTGGCAGGAACGGCACTTTACTAGAGACCGCTGCCGGCCTTTCGCGGCTGGCAGGCGATCGTCAAACGCGCCGGCGCGACGCGACTTTCGCCGCCGGCGCGTTTGTTTGCGGACGCAAGCTAGGTTTTCGCCCAGCCGTCGCGCGAGAGATACCGCTTCTCCAGCATCACATGGATGCCCTTGTTGCCGTTGACCACCTGCGTGACGCGCAGGTCGGCGGTGAGGCTCAGCAGCGAATAGGCCTGATAGCGGTCGAGGCCAGTGCGCGCGCAGACCAGCGAAATCATCTGCCGCAGCGCGATCACCACGCAATCGTCGAGGTCGGGATCGAACGCCATGGTGATCATGTGCGTCGGCGTCTCGGCCATCGGCCATTCGAGCTTCATGTCGTCGCGGACGGTGAGGCGGAACGTGCCGATCAGCCCGGTCTCGATCGCGGTGATGCAGACTTCTCCGTCGCCCTGCGCGCCGTGACCGTCGCCGCACGAGAATAGCGCGCCGTCGGTGAAGATCGGCAGATACAGGGTCGTGCCGGCAACAAGCTCCTTGTTGTCGAGATTGCCGCCGTTGCGCCGCGGCGGCGGCGTCGGGATCATGCCCCAGGCGGCGGGCGGCGCCACCGCCATCACGCCGAAGAAGGGCCGCAGCGGAATTTCCTGGCCCCACGGCATCCGCCCGGTCATGCGCGCCTTGTCGAGTGCGATGAAGATCGGCCGGTATTCGGGAAAATCGTCGGGCAGGGCGCCGGAAAGCGGCCGGATGACGTTGTAGCCCCAGTCGTAATGCAGCTCGATCGCCTCGATGTCGACTTGCAACGTTTGCCCGGCTTTGGCGCCGCGCACGGCGACCGGGCCGGTGCACATATGGCCGAACACGCGCTGAGGTCCGCTCGCTTTATGAATCGCCGGCAATGCCGGCGGGATCGTGAACGGGGCCGGCGGCAATAGCTCGGGCGGCCCGGACACCGATGACATCGTCACGCGCGTGCCGCTGTCGATAGTGAGCACCGGCGGAAACCTGGCGTCGAAAAAGCCCCAACGAACGGTATCGGGGCCTGCTTCGACGCACGGACTAGTCGAGGATTTATTCAATGAAAGCCCTCCGGAGCATTCGGCCGAACCGGAGGAAAGACTATCGAATTCTACCGGGGGCGCCAGCCGCCTCCCTCCGCTGCATCAGGCTGTGATCTCGATCTGACCGTCATTCGCGCGGGAACGTGCAGTGCCCAGCTCAACACCCTCCGAACGCAGGAAAATGCGCTGAAGCGCCCGCCGCTCGATGGGCTTTTGCAGGACCGGGATATTCGCAAAGCGGCGATCGATGCTCTCCGCGCCATAGCCGGTCGCGAAAATAAACGGCACGCCGCCGGTGGCGAGAATATCGGCGAGCGGATAAACGAGCTCTCCGCTGAGATTGACGTCGAGGATGGCGGCATCGATGTCACCGTCTTTCAACGCCGTGATGGCTTCGCTCATCTTGCTGAACGGCCCGACCACCGAGAATCCAAGTTCCATCATGAGGTCGCGCGCGGCCATGGCGACCAGCGCTTCATCCTCCACGATCATGATGCGATTGCCGGCGATCAGCAGATCGGATTCGTCCGCAGCCACGTCGTTTTCTTCGTTCTTGCGGCCATTCCCATTCGCGGCAGTTTCTGGCGGGCCGATCTTGTCGCTTATCGGGACTGACATCGAGCACAGGAGCCCGTCTTTCTGCCAATCGAAGTTGACGTTTCCGCCAAGCTGCCCCTGGATGCTGGCGAGAATGATCCTGGTGCCGAAACCAGGCGACACCGGCGCCTCGGTCGCCGGCCCGCCGGATTCGCTCCACGCAAAAACGAGGTCACCCGATTTCAATTCCCAGATCAGTTTCACGCGGCCGGCCGGGGTGGACAGCGCGCCGTATTTGGCCGCATTGGTCGCAAGCTCATGCAGCGCCAACGCAAGGGTCTGTGCATAGGTCGGCTGCAGCAGCACCTTCGGCCCTTGCACCACGACCTTGTTCGGATCATTGGTCATGAACGGCGTCAGCTCTTCCTCGACCAGACCGGCCAGATCGGCGCCTTGCCAGCGTGACAAGGACAAGACGTTGTGCGCGCGTGACAGCGCCTTGATGCGGCCCTCGACCGCCTCGACATAGTTCGCGACGCTGCCGGCGCGGGTCAGCCGGATGATCGATTGCACCAATGCGAGCGCATTCTTGGCGCGATGGTCGACTTCGCGTGCCAGCAGCGCCTGACGTTCCTCCGATTCCTTGCGGTCGGTGATGTCGACGGTAACGCCGCTGATGCGAACCACTTTGCCGGCGGCATCCACGGTCGGGGCGGCCGTGCCCAGGCACCAGCGCACCTCGCCATTCGAGCGGCGCACGCGGAATTCGGCTTGATGCGATTTCGGCGTCTTGAACAGCCGTTCGACGGCTTGCCGCAAGACATCCCAATCGTCGGGATGGATGAGGGCGCGCACGTTCTCGGCGGTGACCGCGAAATTCTTCGGATCGACGCCGAAGATCCGGTACTGGCCTTCGTCCCACAGGCAATCGCCGTTGGTGCGGTCCCAGTCCCACGCCCCCATGTTTCCGGCGACCAGCGCCAGGCCGCGGCGCTCCTCGCTTTGCAGCAGGCGGGCGGTCGAGGCCTCCAGTTCCGATGTGCGGGAGGCGACGCGCCGCTCAAGCTCGGCATTGAGCTCCTCAAGCTGTCGCGTCTTGCGGTAGAGCTCGACGAACACCTTGACCTTGGCGCGCAGCACTTCGGGGATCACCGGAACCGGGACGTAATCGACAGCGCCCATCTCGTAGCCGCGCAGCCGGTCCATGTCAGAAAGATGAATGGCGGAGATGAAGATCATCGCCGTCTTCTTGAAGCGGGGATGCTCGCGGATCATCGCCGCAAGCTGGAAGCCGTCGAGGTCCGGCATGCATACGTCCACGAGGACGACCGCGATGTCCGATTTGAGCAGGTGCTCGAGCGCTTCTCTGCCGGAGGATGCCTTCAACAGGTTTTCGCCGAGGTCATGCAGGATGACCTCATAGCTCAACAGTTTGGCCTGCTGGTCGTCGACCAGGAGAATGTTGACTTTGTCGTCCGCCGTCATCGTCACGCTCCAATTCTAGCGATGCAGCCACGTACGCAGCACCGAGAGCAATTGTTCCGTATTCACAGGCTTCGCTAGATAATCGGAGGCGCCGGCTTCCAGGCATTTCTCGCGGTCACCCTTCATCGCCTTCGCAGTCAACGCGATCATGGGGAGTCTGCGGAACGCCGGTTTCTTCCGGATCGCCTCCATCGTTTCATAGCCATCCATTTCCGGCATCATGATGTCCATCAGGACAATCGCGAGTTCCGGCGTGTTCTCTACCAGCGCGACCGCTTCACTCCCGGTGGTTGCTGTCAGAACGTGCATGCCGCGCCGCTCTAGCACGCTCGAGAGCGCGAAGATATTGCGCGCGTCGTCGTCGACGAGCAGGGCGGTGCGGCCGACCAGATCCTCGTCCGAACTCGTGAGCCGTTCGAGCATGCGCTGCTTCTCCGGCGGCAGCTCGGTGACGACACGGTGCATGAACAGCGCCGTCTCGTCGAGCAGCCGCTCGGGCGATTCGACGCCCTTCACCACGATGCTGCGCGCCATGGTGTGCAGCCTGGCGTCTTCCTCGGGCGAAAGCTCGCGGCCGGTGAACACCACGACCGGAACATCGGACACCGCTTTGTCATCGCGGATTCTTTCCAGCACGTCGAAACCCGTCATGTCCGGCAGCCGAAGGTCGAGCACCATGCAGTCGCACGGCTGTTCCTGCAGCGCGGCGAGCGCACCGGCGCCCGTGCCGGCGGTGACGATTTCGATGTCGTCGTGCCCGAGCAATTCGGAGATGCTCATTTGCTCGGCCGGATTATCCTCCACGACAAGCAGGCGCTTACGCCGCGGCTTGGCATAGTCCTTGATGCGTTGGAGCGCGGCATCGACGCCCTCCATCGTGGTCGGCTTGGTGATGAACGAGAATGCGCCGCTGGCGAGTGCGTGCTGGCGATCCTCGTCGAGCGTGATGATCTGCACCGGAATGTGGCGCGTGAGCGGATCCTGCTTGAGCTGGGAGAGAACGCTCCAGCCCAGCATGTCAGGCAGGAACATGTCGAGCGACACGGCGGCTGGCTGGAATTGCTTTGCCAGCTCGAGCGCATCCATGCCCCGCAGCGCGACCAGAACCTTGAAGCCCTTGTCGTGTGCGAGATCCATCAGGATGCGCGCATAATGCGGGTCGTCCTCGACGATGAGCAGGATGGTGTCGCCGGCCTCGATCTCCAGCCGGTCGTCCGGAACCCGTTCGACCGGACGCTCCGCCGCGTTGCTGACGAGGGCCGCGGCGGATTGCGCCATTTGCCGCGGGGCTTCGTTGTTGAGCACGCGCACGACGTTGGATGAACCGACGTATTTGAGCGGCAGGTACAACGTAAACGTGCTGCCGGCGCCGGGCGTGCTGCGAAGCTGGATTTCGCCGCCGAGAAGTTGCGAAAGCTCGCGGCTGATCGCAAGACCCAATCCGGTGCCGCCGTATTTGCGGCTGGTGCTCGCGTCGGCCTGCTGGAACGCCTCGAAGATGATCTTCTGCTTCTCGAACGGAATGCCGATACCGGTATCGGACACCTCGAAGGCGACGACACCCTGCGCCTGATTGAGGACCGGGTGTTCGCCGTTCCAGCCGCCGACCGCCGCCGAGACGCTCAGGCGCACGCCGCCGTTTTCGGTGAACTTGAAGGCGTTCGACAGCAGGTTCTTGAGCACTTGCTGCAGCCGCTTGGAGTCGGTGAAGATGCTGCGGCCGAGGTTCGGATCGATGTCCACTTCGAACGAAAGACGCCGGTCGTCGGCCTCGTGCCGGAACGGCCGCGCCAGCGCATCAAACAAGTTGGCGACGAAGACTTCCTGCACGTCGACGGTGACCGTTCCCGACTCGATCTTCGACAGGTCGAGAATATCGCTGATTAGGTTGAGCAGGTCGGTGCCGGCGCCGTGGATGGTGCGGGCGAATTCGACCTGCTTGGGCGCGAGGTTGCCGTCCGGGTTTTCGCTGAGTTGCTGGCCGAGGATCAGGATCGAGTTCAGCGGCGTGCGCAACTCGTGCGACATGTTGGCCAGGAACTCGGACTTGTACTTCGAGGTGAGCGCGAGTTCCGAGGCTTTTTCTTCGAGCGCGCGGCGCGCCTGCTCGATTTCCTGGTTCTTGCGTTCCACTTCGACGTTTCGCTCGGCGAGCTGCTGCGCCTTCTGCTCGAGCTGATCGTTGGTCTGCTGCAACTCTTTTTGCTGCGTCTGCAGTTCGCCGGCGAGCTGCTGCGACTGTTTCAGCAGGCCTTCGGTCTGCATCGTGGCTTCGATCGAGTTGAGCACGATGCCGATGCTGTCGGTGAGCTGCTCGAGGAACATCGTCTGCAAGGTGGTGAAGCTCGTGACCGAGGCGAGCTCGATCACCGCCTTCACCTGGCCTTCGAACAGCACGGGCAGAACGATGATGTTGCGCGGCACGACCTTGAACAGCGCCGAACCGATCGGCACCGCGTGCGTCGGCAGGTCGGTGATTATCATCTTGCGCTTGTCGGCGGCGCATTGGCCAATCAGGCCTTCGCCGACGTGCAAACGCTGCGGATGTCCATTGGCGCCGTCGTCGGCATAGGCCGCAAGCAGCCGCAGGGTCTGCGACTCTTCGCCCTCCACCTGGTAGATGACGCCGAGTTGCGCGTTCACCAGCGGTGTCAGTTCGGTCAGCAGCAACCGGCCGACGGTGGCGAGGTCGCGTTGGCCTTGCAACATGTTCGTGAACTTGGCGAGGTTGGTCTTCAGCCAGTCCTGCTCGGTGTTGCGGTCGGTGGTGAGCCGCAAGTTGTCGATCATCGTATTGATGTTGTCTTTGAGCTCGGCCACTTCGCCGCGCGCGTCCACCTGAATCGAACGCGTCAGGTCGCCCTTGGTCACGGCGGTAGCCACCTCGGCGATGGCGCGCACCTGGTTGGTCAGGTTTGCGGCCAGCAGGTTCACGTTGCCGGTCAAGTCCTTCCACGTGCCGGCCGCGCCTGGCACGGCGGCCTGGCCGCCGAGCCGGCCTTCCACGCCGACTTCGCGCGCCACGGTGGTCACCTGATCGGCAAAGGTCGCGAGCGTGCCGGTCATATTGTTGATGGTCTCGGCGAGCGCCGCGACCTCGCCCTTCGACTTGACGGTCAGGTTCTGCTTGAGATCGCCGTCGGCGACGGCGGTGACGACCTTGACGATGCCGCGCACCTGCTCGGTGAGGTTCGCCGCCATGACGTTGACGGTATCGGTCAGGTCCTTCCAGGTGCCGGCGACGCCCGGCACTTGCGCCTGGCCGCCGAGGCGGCCTTCGGTGCCGACTTCGCGCGCGACACGCGTCACTTCCGAGGCAAACGCGTTAAGCTGGTCCACCATGGTGTTGA
>JBAUHH010000452.1:0-3999 GCA_049680165.1 Pseudolabrys sp. | reverse complement strand
GCGGCCAGTCGCGCGAGCATTGGCTCACCGCCGGCAAGCCGGCCAATCCCGGCCGCCTCAACGATCTGCGCCACATCATCTACAAGTCGGCCGACGCGCCGTGGCGGCGCGCGCGCAAGAATCTCGGCCTGATGATGCGTGAGGGCCTGCTCAAGGAAAACATCGACGGCGAGGCGCTCGACTGGGCGCACAAGCGATTATTGGCTCGCACCGAGCAGCGCCGCATCCTGATGATGATCTCGGACGGCGCGCCGGTCGACGATTCGACGCTCTCGGTCAATCCCGGCACTTATCTCGAGCGCCATCTGCGATGGGTGATCGAGGAGATCGAGACGCGCTCGCCGGTCGAACTGATCGCCATCGGCATCGGCCACGACGTGACGCGCTATTACCGCCGCGCCGTCACCATCGTCGACGCGGAGGAGCTGGGCGGCGCCATGACCGAGAAGCTCGCCGAGCTGTTCGAGGAGAACGCGCCGGAGCCCGCTCCGGTGCGCACCCGCGCCCGCCGGCCGAGGCGCGTGGCGTGAACGCAGGCCGGCGCGCAAGACAATACCTGAGCGCCGCCGCCGTTCTCTCCGCGTTGCTCGCCGCCGGCTCGCTTGCGGTCGCGCAAAGCCAGCGCGCGGCGGAAGCCCCGCGCACGCTCGTCGTCAAGGCCAATCCGATCTCCTCGTTCGACAACCGCGACGCCGCGCGCCGCCGTTTCGGCGCGCTGGAATTCCGCGGCGGCCTCGAGCTCACCTCCACCGACAAGGATTTCGGCGGGCTGTCGTCGCTGCGGGTTGCCGCCGACGGCGAGCGTTTCATTTCCGCGAGCGACAAGGGCCGCTGGTTTCGCGGCCGCATCGTGTACAACGACGGCGCGCCCGCCGGCGTCGCCGACATGGAAACCGCGCCGATGCTCGGCCCGGACGGCGCGCCGCTTGCCGCGCGCGGCTGGTACGACACCGAATCGCTCGCCGAGGACGGCGGCATGCTTTACGTTGGTATCGAGCGCGCGGAAAGAATCGTGCGCTTCGATTACGGCCACGACGGCTTGCGCGCGCGCGGCCAGCCGATTCCGGTGCCCACCGATTTCAAGACCTTCACCTACAACAAAAGCCTCGAGTGCCTGGTGATGGTGCCGAAGACCATGCCGCACGCCGGCATGCTGCTCGCCGTCACCGAGCGCAGTCTCGATGCCGCTCGCAATCACCGCTCGTATCTCCTGCACGGCAACGACGCCGTCCGCTTCACGGTCAAGCGCAGCGACGATTTCGACGTCAGCGATTGCGCCATCATGGCGCCCGCCGATCTCTTGCTGCTCGAGCGGCGTTATTCGCTCGCGCGCGGCGTCGCCATCCGCATCCGCCGCATTCCGCTCGCTTCCATCAAGGAGGGCGCGCTGGTCGATGGCACCGCGCTCATCGAAGCCGATCTCGGCTACCAGATCGACAACATGGAAGGCCTGTCGGTGCATCGCAACGCGCAGGGCGAAACCATCCTGACGCTGATCTCCGACGACAATTTCTCCGTGCTCCAGCGCACGCTGCTGCTGCAATTCGCGGTATCGGGGGAGTAGAGGCGATCCCGGCGCGGGCGTATTTTTTTGTCATTCCGGGGCGCGAGCGCCCCAACATCTGTCATCACCGGGCTTGTCCCGGTGATCCCGCTTAGGTGGCTATTGTGCCCTCATAAACGAGATGGCCGGGACAAGCCCGGCCATGACATGGAGAATTCTAAGTGCGCTTCAGACTCAAGCGCTCACGCGCTTCTTCTGGATCTGGCGCTTGAGCTCGAGCAGGCGCGGCGCGAGGTCCTCGTTCTTCGCCTTCAGCAAGAAGGCGTCGAGGCCGCCGCGATGGTCGACGGTCTTGAGCGCGTTGGCCGAGATCCGCACTTTCACCGGCTGGCCGAGCGCGTCGGAAATCAGCGTCACGTTGCGCAGGTTCGGAAAGAACCGCCGCTTGGTCTTGCGGTTCGAGTGGCTGACTTTATGGCCCACCAGGGGCTTCTTGCCGGTCAATTCGCAGCGCCACGACATGGCTAATCCCTCGATAACGACCGGCGCCCGGCGCCGGTATCAAGCTCATGCCTCAGCGAATTAACGGATCGCCGGTAAGGACCATGGCCCGTTTTATGATGACGGCGGACGTATAAAGAGCCCGCCGGGGACCGTCAAGACGAGCCTAAAACGCCGCCGGACTGGCGTTTTTTAACGATGCGCCCACAAACCTTTTTGGCCGTACTCGCGCTGTCCGCAAAACGGACCGCATCACCGCCGCGTAAACGGCTGCATCGGTCTTCCGATCCCGGATCACAGATTCGACTTATTCGCCGCCGACCTAATCCCGCCTCCGCCGCGCGGCAGATTTATCCTGTGGGCATTCGCATCGGCGCTCCGGCACATCTGTGGTGCTCGCCGCTGCTCGCTATAATGCACGGTCCCGGTTGAAGTCGTGGGGCGCGAAGGAAGGACGAGTTTCGTGGTGGCAGGTTTTGCCCGCGTATCGATCGCTCTCGCCGCGCTGGCGCTCGCAGCCGTCACGACGCACGAGCACGCGCACGCGCAAGGCAAGCTCGAGGCGCGCTACGTCGCTTCGCTCGCCGGCATCACCATCGGCCGCGGCAACTACGTCGTCGACATCACCGACGGCCACTACACCGCCGCCGCGAGCGGCATGACCACCGGCCTGGTGCGCGTGTTCACTGGCGGGCAGGGCACCAGCGCCGCGCACGGCACGATGATCGGCGGCCAGCCGGTTTCCTCGATTTACGCGTCCACCATCAAGACCAGCAAGAAGACCGACGAAGTGCGCATCACCGTCAATGGCGGCGCGGTCAAGGATTCCAAGGTCGATCCGCCGATCGACAAGGATCCCGACCGCATCCCGATCGACGAGAAGAGTTACAGCGGCATCGTCGATCCGATGACGGCGGCGCTCCTGCGCACGCCCGGCAACGGCAATCCGCTCTCGCCGCAGGCGTGCCAGCGTACGCTACAGATCTTCGACGGCCGCATGCGCTACGACCTGCAATTCGCCTTCAAGCGCATGGACAAGGTGAAGGCGCAAAAGGGCTACGAAGGCCCGGTAGTGGTCTGCGCGGTCTATTTTGATCCGATCGCCGGCCACATCCCGTCGCGCGCCGCCATCCGCTACGTCGCCAAGCAGCGCGACATGGAAGTGTGGCTCGCGCCCATCGCCGGCACCCGCATGCTGGTGCCGTTCCGCGCGCAAGGCCCGACTCCGATCGGGCTTGGCATCGTCGAGGCCACGTATTTCGTGTCGTCGTCGCTGCCCTCGCGCGCCTCCGCCGGCGGCATAAACACCCAATAGATATCGAGCATCCGGCCCGGTCGCGGTGAAACTTTTAGGCCGCGCCGGCCGTTGGCTTAACGTGCCCTAAATTCCGATCTCAGGGCTCGTTCATCTGCCGTTCGATAAAACCAGGCGCAGTCATAACCAAAGGGAGGATGCTATGCGCAGGCTTCATATTGTTTCGCTCGCGGCGGTCCTTTTCATGGGCGGTGCGCTGTTTACGTCGCGCGCCGAGGCCATGACGCTTCCGGCTCCGGCCGGTCTCAGCGATGCCGTCACTCAATCCAGCATGGCGGAGACCATCGCCTACGGATGCCGCCGCGTTTGGCGCTGTGGCGCCTGGGGTTGCGGCTGGCGCCGCGTCTGCGCCTGGGTGCCCGGCCCGTACTATTACGGCGGCTACTATCGTCCCTATTACGGCTATCGCTACGGCTGGGGCTGGCGCCGCCGGCACTGGTACTGAGCAACGCAATCGACGCTGCTTGCGCTCTTCACCCTCCCCTCTGCGGGGAGGGTCGCGAGCATTGGCGAGCGGGGTGGGGTCGAAACGATCGCAATCACCCCCACCCCGATCGCCTTCGCCTTGCTCGGCGATCGGCCCTCCCCGCAAGGGGCAGGGCAAGAGTCGGGCTTGACTCGCACGGCCCGGATGAGCTCCATGCCCGTTAACGAATTCCGGTCGTTTGCGGGCCTTGAT
>JBAUHH010000451.1:0-3610 GCA_049680165.1 Pseudolabrys sp. | reverse complement strand
TCCTTGCGGAGCGCCTTGCCGCCTTGGGTAGCGCGCACCAGCACGCGGATCGCCGGCGCACCCGCGCGCGGGTGAACCGGCAGAACCGCCGCCGCGCCGAAATCCTTCGCCAGCGCCGCCAGCACATCCGACAGACCGTCCGCCCGCCAGATCAGCGTTAGCGTTCCATCCGCGCGCAGCAGCCGCGCGGCCGCACAGGTCCAAGTCCCTAGCGTGTCTTCGGCCGCGACATGCGCGAGCCTTCGCCGCGCATCGGGCGACACGTTCTGGCGCGCCGGATCGTTGAACGGCGGGTTCATCAGCACGCGGTCGGTGCTGCCTTCGGCAAGGTGCGCGCTGACATGCGCGATGTCGCTCTCGAGTGCGCGCACGCGGTCGTCGAGCCGGTTGAGTTTCACATTGTTGGCAGCAAGGCGGCACAGCAGCGGATCGATCTCGACCAGCATCACGTTGAGCCCTGCAACACGCGACGCCAGCGCCAGGCCGGCGGCGCCGACGCCGGCGCCGAGATCGACCGCATGTTCGCCGGATTTTGCCCCGGTTGCCGCCGCCAGCAAAATGGCGTCGTGGCCGACGCGGTGGCCCTTGAGCGGCTGGCGCAAGCGCAAGCGGCCGCCCAGTACGGCGTCTTCACTCGTCTCGCTCTCAGGCGTCATCGGGGCGAAGCTCGTGGGCGAGCCCGGCATCTTCCAGCAATTGCCGCGCCTGCAATTCCTGCCCGTCGGCCACGAGTATCCGCCGCGGCAGAACGCCGAGCGAGCCTTCCAGCACGCTCATGTTCTGGTCGAACACCATGTTGCGGATGCCCGCGCCGTCGAGCAGCGCCACCACGGCCGAGACCAGAACCATATCGTTGGTACGCACGATCTCGCGCATATTAGATTTTCACCTCGCGCATGATCTTATCCGAAAACCGGTACCCACTTTTCGGGATCATGCGCCAGGACGCCTCCGTTCCTCACCCGGGGCGCGATGCGCAAGGTAAGCGAGCAGCTTCATTTCGCGCCGTCCGCGCGTCACCGTGTCGAGCACAAGTCCTGACGCGATCGACAGAAACGCCAGCAGCATCAGTCCGGTCGACAGCACTGCCGTCGGCAGCCGCGGCACCGTGCCGGTGTCGAGATAGGTCACAATGATCGGGATCGCGAGCCCGACCGACACGATCGCGAGCGTCACGCCGATGGCGCCGAAGAACGGCAGCGGCCGCTCGGAGCGGTAAAGCTTGACGATGGTGCCGAGGATGCGAAAGCCGTCGCTCCAGGTGTTGAGCTTGGACGCCGAGCCTTCCAGCCGCGCGTAATACGGCGTCGACACTTCCGCGCAGGCGAGACCCAATTCGAGCGCGTGGATGGTGAGCTCAGTCTCGATCTCGAAGCCGCCCGAAAGCACCGGAAACGATTTCACGAAACGGCGCGAGAAGACCCGGTAGCCCGACAGCATGTCATTGAAGGTCGGCCCAAACACTTCGCGCACGAAGGCGGTCAGCAGCCGGTTGCCGATGCGGTGGCCGGCGCGGTAGGCCGCCTGTTCGCGGTCGACGCGGGCGCCCACCACCATGTCGAGGCGGTCTCGCAGCATCCGCTCGATCATCACCGGCGCGCTCGGCGCATCGTAGGTGGCATCGCCGTCCACCAGCACGTAGATGTCGGCCTCGACGTCGGTGAACATGCGGCGGACGACATTGCCTTTGCCTTGCTGGCGCTCCTCGAATACCTCCGCGCCGGCGGCGCGCGCCGCCTTCACCGTGCCGTCGGTCGAATTGTTGTCGAACACGAAGATCGCGGCGCCAGGCAGCACCGCACGGAAGTTCTTCACGACTCTCGCGATCGCGGCTTCTTCGTTGTAGCAAGGCACCAGCACCGCAATTTTGTAGCGTTCAAAACTGGCGTTCCTGGTCGCCGCGCTAGCCGCAACTTTTCGCCCCACCATCGGCGCCCTGCCCACGAATCGCGGAAAATTTCAGCCCAGTCATAGCGTATCGCACTTGCCGCTCAACGATAGCGTTTCTATGCTCGCCCGTCCTCATCTCTGCGGGAGAACTTGGTGGCCGTCGTCGTACCTTTTGAAAGCCCGGCGTCCGGGTCGGTGGAGAATCTTGCCGCCCTGATCGCATCCGACCTGGAGCGCGTCAATACAACCATCATCGCGCGCACGGGGTCGGACGTGACCATGATCCCGGAGATCGCCAACCACCTCATCTCCTCCGGCGGCAAGCGCCTGCGGCCCATGCTCACTTTGGCAATGGCGCGGCTTTCGAATTACGCCGGTGATGGGCACATCAAGCTCGCCGCGGCGGTCGAATTCATGCACACCGCGACGCTGCTGCACGACGACGTCGTCGACGAAAGCGACATGCGCCGCGGCAAGCTCGCCGCCCGCATGCTGTGGGGCAACGAGGCGAGCGTGCTTGTCGGCGATTTCCTGCTCGGCCAGGCGTTCAAGATGATGGTCGAGGTCGGGAATTTGCGCGCGCTCGATATTCTGTCCTCGGCCGCCGCCGTGATCGCCGAAGGCGAAGTGATGCAGCTCGCCGCCGCCAAGAACACCGCCACGACCGAAGACGAATACCTCGCCGTCATCCGCGCCAAGACCGCCGAATTGTTTGCCGCCGCCTGCGAAGTCGGCCCAGCGCTCACCTCGCGTCCGAAGGCCGAGCAGGCGGCGTGCCGCTCGTTCGGCATGAATCTCGGCATCGCCTTCCAGTTGATCGACGACGCGCTCGATTACGGCGGCAAGTCGGCGAAACTCGGCAAGAATGTCGGCGACGATTTTCGCGAGGGCAAGATCACGCTGCCGGTGGTGCTGTCGTTCCGTCGCGGCTCGGAGAGCGAACGCGCGTTCTGGAATCGCACGCTGGCGCAAGGCGAGGTTCGCGACGGCGATCTCGACACCGCCATCGCGCTGATGGCCAAGCATCGCGCGCTGGAAGACACCGTCGGCCGCGCGCGACACTACGGCGACATCGCCAAGGACGCGCTCGCGCTCGAGCCGGCGTCACCGATCAAGCAAGCGTTGGAAGAGACGGTCGAATTCTGTATCGCGCGCGCGCACTAGGCGCGCTCGTTTACTACAGAGTCACGGACCCCGCATGTGGTAGTCCTGCCCCATGTCGCGCTGTAATTGCAGGCGGACATTTGGATCGGGGTCCTGGCCGGCGAAATCGCCGTTGACGTAAACCGGCGGCGCGCAGCCGTTCCAGGCCGGCGCCGGCTGGTGGAAGCTCAGAAATTCGCTCCACGAAAAGGTATGCGCGCGGTCCTTGCAATATTGCCTGCTGTAATGCTTCCGGTACTTCTCGTGCTTGGCGGCCGCCGGACCCGCGCCGAGAACGGCAGCGCCGATTGCCGCAGCCAAGATCCACCGGAATTTCATCTTGCACTCCTTCACGGCACGGGCGCGGCATAACGACAAACCGTCGCGTCGGCAACTGTTCCCCGCAAAGGCGGGCAATTTCAAGGTCGCGTGCCGACGCTAGCCGAGCACCGCCGGACAAATCCACCAGTTTTCGCGCTCGATCGACAGCCGCTTTCCCGCCGCGGCTGCCTCGCCTGCCGACGCGAACAGCCCGTAGCAGGTCGCGCCCGAGCCCGACATGCGCGCGAGCCGGCAA
>JBAUHH010000450.1:0-2289 GCA_049680165.1 Pseudolabrys sp. | reverse complement strand
ATCGACATCCGCCGCCGCAACCTGATCGGCAAATTTCCCTACACCTCCGCCACCGGGCTGATGTTCGACGAGGCGAGCTACAAGGACACGCTGGAGATGGCGGTCGAAGCCATCGACGTGCCGGCCTTCCGCGAGCGGCAGAAAGAAGCGCGCGCGCAGGGCCGCCACCCCGGCATCGGCTTTGCGGCCTTCTCCGAGCGCACCGGCTACGGCAGCCCTGCTTTCGCTGCGCGCGGCATGGAGATCACGCCCGGCTGGGAAACCGTCATCCTGTCTGTCGATCCTTCCGGCTTCGTCGAGGCGCGTATCGGCGCCTCGCCGCACGGGCAAGGTTTGCGCACGACACTGTCGCAGATCATCGCCGACGAGATCGGCGTCACGCCCGACGTCATCAAGGTGGTGCACGGCGACACCGACCGCGCACCCTATGGCTGGGGCACATTCGCCAGCCGCTCGCTGGTGATTTCCGGCGGCGCCACGCTGATGGCGGCGCAGAAGGTGCGCGCCAAGCTGATCAAGATCGCCAGCCACATGCTGGAGGCGGCGGCGGGCGACATCGTGCTTGAAAACGGCGCGGCCAAGGTCGCTGGCACCGACCGCATGGTGACCATCGCGGCGATGGCGCGCGCGGCCTACACGCAGACGCACCGCTTCAAGGGCGAGATCGAGCCGGGCCTGACCGAGACCGCCACCTACGATCCGCCCGGCACGTTTTCGAACGCGTGCCACGCGGCCATTGTCGAAGTCGACGTGGAGACCGGGCGCGTGACCATCGAGCGTTACGTGGTGGCGGAGGACGCCGGCCGCATCATCAATCCGATGATCGCCGACGGGCAGGTGCATGGCGGTGTCGCGCAGGGCATCGGCAACGCGCTGCTGGAAGAGATCGTCTACGACGAGACCGGCAACATCCTCTCCTCCACCCTCGCCGATTATCTGCCGCCGACCGCGCATGAAGTTCCGCTGATCGAGCTGCATCACAGGGAAACGTTGAGCACGACCTCGATCACCAGGGCCAAGGGGCTGGGCGAAGGCGGCGGAATCGGCGCGCCGGCGGCGATCGTCAACGCCATCAACGACGCGCTGACGCCGTTCGGCGTCGCGATCGAGGAAATCCCGGCGACGCCGCAGCGCATCCGCGCCGCGCTGCGCAAGGCGGAGGAGGCCGCATGACCGGGTCACACATTCTGTTGTCGTCCCCGCGAAGGCGGGGACCCAGTAACCATCCGACCCGATGTGACGCGCACCATCACATCACGGCAAATGCCAACGTTTACTGGATACCCGCCTGCGCGGGCATGACAGTCGTAGGTTCAGCGACGCGGTCGCGACACATTCCGTTCGTTCCCGCGCAAGCGGGAACCCAGGGCCACGATGACGGGCCGATGTTTTTTGCTCTGGATCCCCGCTTGCGCGGGGACGAACGGTTGAGAGGTGGGCGATGACGAACAAATCCGCCATCACCCTCACCATCAACGGCCGCGACCACGCCATCGCGGTCGAACCGCGGCGCACGCTGGTCGACGCGATCCGCGAGGACTGCGGGCAGACCGGCACGCATATCGGCTGCGAGCACGGCATCTGCGGCGCCTGCACCGTCATCGTCGATGGCGAGCCGGTGCGTTCGTGCCTGATGTTCGCCGCGCAAGCCGACGGCAAGAAAATCCGCACCGTGGAAGGGCTCGCGAACGGCGACACGCTGCATCCGATGCAGCAGGCCTTCATGGATCATCATGGCTTGCAGTGCGGCTTCTGCACGCCGGGCTTTCTGATGCTGGCGGTCGGCGTGCTCGAGCGCGAGCCGGATATTTCCGACGACGATCTCATCGACGTGCTCTCGTCCAACCTGTGTCGCTGCACGGGCTATCAGAACATCATCAAGGCCGTGCGCGCCGCCGCCAAAGAGATGCGCAAGCGATGACGTGCGACACTGCAACAAACGCTCTTTACCTCTCCCCTTGGGGGAGAGGTCGGCGCGCCACCAGCGCGTTTACGCGCGTCTTCGACGCGCTATGGCGCGCCGGGTGGGGATCGCAGCGATGAGCGATATCTTTCGCCGCGTTCAAACGCTTGTTCGGAGCGGCGATTACATCGTGTCTCGGCACGGCTTTCGAGAACTCGCGGCTGATGATATTGTTGCCGAAGACGCGTTGGGCGGCGTGGACGACGCGTTTGTTGTCGAAGAATATCGGGAGTCCCGCAAAGAACCGTCAGTCCTGGTGCTACAGCATGATCGCGACGGACGGCCAATTCATGTGATGTGGGGCATCCCTAAGAATGCCGGACGAC
>JBAUHH010000449.1:0-2005 GCA_049680165.1 Pseudolabrys sp. | reverse complement strand
CAAGCGTGAAGACTTAATCGCAGAGATCACAAATGTTCGCACGCGCCATCAAAAGTATCCTGCATCGCATCGGTCTAGACGTCGTGAGATATCAAGCGGAGATCGTAGACCCAGTCGATCGTGCATTTCGCGCGCTCAGGAAGTTGCGGGACGACTACCATCAGGTCGACGCCCGTGAGGCCGCGTTTGTGCGCTTTTGCTGTGAAAAAATGCCTCATTCGAAGTCGCAGTTGTTTCAGGATCTGTTTGCGCTGTTTCAGCTCAACGAAAAGCATGGCGGCTATTTCGTCGAGTTCGGTGCCTGTGACGGCATCGAATTGAGCAACACCTATTTGCTGGAAAGCGAGTACGGCTGGACCGGCATCGTAGCCGAGCCCGCGAAATCGTGGCACGAAAAGCTCCGGCAGAACCGGAGCGCCGCGATCGATTACCGGTGCGTGTGGGCGAAGTCAGGCGAAACGCTGACATTCAACGAAACGCCGGTACGGGAACTATCGACCATCAATGACTTTTTAAACCATGATGGCCGGGCAAGGCGCGGCCTGAGGTCGAACGGCACCATCTATCCGGTCGATACCGTCTCGCTGAACGACCTCCTGAGCGAGCACAAGGCTCCGCAGCAAATCGACTACCTGTCCGTTGATACCGAGGGATCGGAGTTTACCATATTGAGCGCCTTCGATTTCAATCGATGGCAGCCGCAGGTTGTCACAGTCGAGCACAATCACGTCGAGCCGACGCGGAGCAAGATTCGCAGCCTTATGACGGTGAACGGATTTCGCCACGTCTTTTCCAACATGTCCGCGGTGGACGATTGGTATGTCCGGCGTTAGGCGGTGGAAAAAATAATGCGCGTTCTGCTGTTGAGTTGCGACAACGTCGTGCCCGCTTCGGGCGGCGCTACGGGAAGTGAGGTTATCCGTTGGGGGTTGATCAACGGCCTGCTCAACAATGGAGCGTTGCCGTCATTTTATGTTGCCGGTAATTGGTCCGAGGGCAAACGGCAGAGGTTTCAGGTTGGACAAGATGCGCTCTCCGGAATCGGCGTGCAGTTCCGGTACGACCAGCCGTCGAAGGGCGCCGCGGCAATAGAATCATTGCGGCTTGCTGTCGACAATTTCCGTCCCGACGTCATTCTCGCTTATGGCGCCGCGCCGTTGCGGCTGGCGCGCGAGGCGGCGCCTGAGGTGCTGGCCGGGATCATGTCGGTCGATCTCGAATATCTGCCGGTTCTTCATCGCTATTGGTTCAATCTCAGATACGGCCGGATGCGCACAAAAATGAAATCCGCGGTGCTTACGCCCTATCGTCTCATGTCCGCGGCGAACATCGCGCACGAGGTGAGGCGGGATTATCGGATTGCCGATTTCGTCATCAATCACGCCGCCCACCACGCCGACTGGCATCGAAGCACGCATCGCCGCCCTACGTTGTATGTGCCCAATCCCGTGGCGGCCTTGGGCGAACGTCCGGTCAGGCGGCCGGTGCGGCCGGCGCGTTTCCTGATGATCGGCGCCATACACGGGATTGCAACGCTGACGGGGCTGGCGTGGTTTGCGAAGCACGTTTATCCGCTGCTTGAGCCTGCGATCCTTCAGGACAAAATGGAAATTCACCTGATCGGAAAAGGCGAGATTGAGCCTTCGATCGGCAAGCGGATGCCGAAGGTTGTGAGGCGCGGCTTTGTCGAAAATCTGGCTGACGAATTTGCGGCTGCAACGGCCGTGCTTGTGCCAACGCCGATCACGCTGGGATTCCGGACCCGCATCGTCGAAGCCTTCAGTCACGGCGTGACAGTCGTCGCGCACGAAGCAAATGCGGTCGGGATGCCGGAGCTTGCCGATGGCGGAAACGCATTGATTGCGGCGTCTGGGCCTGAGTTTGCAGAAAAGTGCCTGCGCCTTGTCGAGCGTCCAGCGGAAGCCGAACGCCTCGGAAATACCGCCAGCCACGATTTTTCTTCGCGGCTGAACGCCGATCTTGTTGCCAAGAAAATGATCGAATT
>JBAUHH010000448.1:0-1955 GCA_049680165.1 Pseudolabrys sp. | reverse complement strand
GCGCAAACGGTGAGGAAAGGCACAACACATCCGATGACGAAGCGAAACATTGCACAAACTTTCAACCGTTCGTCCCCGCGAAAGCGGGGACCCGGTATTTTAGCTGGATTCCCGCTTGCGCGGGAATGAACGGTGTGCGGATCGAAATACCGTTAATGCTTCTTCGGCGGATACGGCGTTTCGGCAACTGGCGTTAACGGCGGCTTGCCGGCGGCCCAGGCCAGAATGTTGTCGACCACAAGCTGATCCATCGCCGCGCGCGTCACCTCGGTCGACGAGCCGAGATGCGGGAACAGCACGATATGATCCATGTCGAGCAATTCCTTCGGCACGTTCGGCTCGTTGGCGAACACGTCGAGGCCGGCGGAATAGATCGTGCGGTTTTTCAGCGCCTCGATCAGCGCGGGCTCATCGACCACCGAGCCGCGCGCCATGTTGATGACGACGCCTCTGGGGCCGAGCGCCTTGAGCACCTCGGCGTTGATCATGTTTTTTGTGCTGGCGCCGCCCGGCACGATCACCATCAGCGTGTCGACGTCGCGCGCCATGTCGAGGAGCTTCGGGTAGTACTTGTATTTGACGCCGGCTTGCGAATTGCGGCTGTGATAGACGACCGGCATGCCGAAGGCTTCAAGCCGCCGCGCGATCGCCTTGCCGATGCGGCCCATGCCGACCATGCCGACGGCGCGGTCGCGCAACGTGGCCTTGGTGAGCGGATATTGCGCCTGCGCCCACTTGCCGGCGCGCACATAGCGCTCCGACTGCGGCAGCTCGCGCACGGTGCAAAGCAGCAGCCCGAGAGCGGTGTCGGCGACTTCCTCGTCGAGCACGCCGGGCGTGTTGGTGACGATGATGCCGTGCTCGCCCGCCCATTTGGCGTCGATGTGGTCGTAGCCGACGCCGAAGCTCGACACCTGCTTGACGTTGGGAAATTGCTGAAGAAAATTTCCATCAACCTTGGTGGGATGCGCAATGGCGATCGCCTTGATTTTCGGTCCCACTTCCATGGCGAAGGCGGCCTTGTCCTTGGCGTCGAGCCAGTGATGAAGATTCACCTTGCCTTCGAAGCCCTTCATCATCACGGGCTTTCGCGCCGCAACCAGCAATACGTCCGGCTTTTCGCCAGCCATTTCGAAATCTCCTTGCCTAAACCAGCGCCGTGACGGGCGTCTCGACGAAATTCCTGAAAGCAGCGAGCAACTCGGCGCCGAGCGCGCCATCCACCACGCGGTGGTCGCAGGACAGCGTGACGGTCATCTGGCTGACGAACTTCACGCCACCGTCTTCGGCTTCGACCGGTGCGCGGCGTGACGATCCGACCGCCAGAATAGTCGCGTGCGGCGGATTGATGATGGCGGCGAATTCGCGCACGCCGTACATGCCGAGATTGGAGATGGCGCTCGATCCGCCCTGATACTCGTTCGGCTTGAGCTTCTTCGCACGCGCGCGCTCGGCGAGATCGCGCATCTCGGCCGAAATCGCCGACAAAGACTTTGCTTCCGCGTTACGCAGCACCGGCGTGATCAGCCCGCCCTCGAGCGCGACCGCGATCCCGATGTCGGAAGACCTGAAGCGCAGGATGCGGTCGTCCGCCCACACGGCGTTGGCGGCGGGAATGCGCTGCAAGGCCGCGGCCCACATCTTGATGATGAAGTCGTTCAACGACAATTTGAACGCCGGATTGCCGTCCTTGTCCTTGGGCGCCGAGGCATTCGCCTCCTCGCGCATGGCGGCGAGACGGCCGATGTCGATATCGGCCGTGAGATAGAAATGCGGAATGGTCTGCTTAGCCTCGACCAGCCGGCGCGCAATGGTCGCGCGCATCGAATCGAGCGGCACTTCCTCGTAGGCGACGCCGTCATACAGCGCCTTCACCTGCGCGGCGTTGGCGCCGGTTGCCATCGCGGCAGCGCGCGCCGGCGCTGCGTGCTCGACGTCGCTGGCGACGATGCGCC
>JBAUHH010000447.1:0-1503 GCA_049680165.1 Pseudolabrys sp. | reverse complement strand
CCGGGGGCGCGCGGCTCCCCGCTATCGCGGGGACGACCGGAGAGATGGGGAGAAAAGAATGGGCATTCTTGCCTGGATCGTCGTCGGTTTGATCGCCGGCTGGCTCGCGCATGTGATTCTGGGCGGCCGCGGCGGCCTGTTCGGCAATCTTGCCGTCGGCCTCGTCGGCGCCATCGTCGGCGGCTGGCTGTTCGAGACGCTGCGCATCGTGCTGGCGCCCGGCTTTCTCGGCAATCTCATTACCGCGACCATCGGCGCCATCATTTTCCTGCTCATCTGGCGGGCCATTCGACGCGCCTAGTTTCTGCCAGTGCCGCCGGTTTTTTCTGCTGTCGTCCCCGCGAAAGCGGGGACCCAGTAAACTCAAGCCATTCCATGTCGCAACACCGGGGTTACTGGGCCCCGGCCCTCGCTTTGCTCGGCCGGGACGACAGTTACGGTCCCTTGCGACGCAACCCGCGCGCCCGTAAGTATCCCTCATGGCGGTCGTGCTCGACATCAATGGCCCGCGTCCGCGCCACCCGGAAAAGGCGCACCGGCCGGATTCACCCGTGCAAAAAAAGCCGGACTGGATCCGCGTGAAGGCGCCGGTCTCGCCCGGCTATTTCGCGACGCAGGCGATCATGCGCGCCAACGGCCTGCACACTGTGTGCGAGGAGGCCGGCTGCCCAAACATCGGCGAGTGCTGGGAGAAAAAGCACGCCACCTTCATGATAATGGGCGACACCTGCACGCGCGCCTGCGCGTTCTGCAACGTGAGGACCGGCTTGCCCGGCGAACTCGACACTAACGAACCCGAGCACGTCGCGGAGGCGACCGCCAAGCTCGGCCTCGCGCACATCGTCGTCACCTCGGTCGACCGCGACGATCTTGCCGACGGCGGCGCGCAACATTTCGCCGACACCATCCGCGCCATCCGCGCGCATTGCCCCGCGACGACGATCGAGGTGCTGACGCCCGAGTTCCTGCGCAAGGACGGCGCGCTGGAGAAAGTCGTCGAGGCGCGGCCCGATGTGTTCAACCACAATCTCGAAACCGTGCCGTCGCTCTATCTCACGGTGCGGCCGGGCGCGCGCTATTTCCACTCGCTGCGGCTTTTGCAGCGCGTGAAGGAGCTCGATCCGTCGATGTTCACCAAGTCCGGCATCATGGTCGGCCTCGGCGAGGAGCGGAACGAAGTGTTGCAGGTGATGGACGACTTGCGCTCCGCCAATGTCGATTTCCTCACCGTCGGGCAATATCTCCAGCCGACGCGCAAGCATCACGAGGTCATCCGTTTTGTCCCGCCCGGCGAGTTCAAGGGGCTGGAAACCATCGCCTACGCCAAAGGCTTCCTGATGGTATCGGCGTCGCCGCTCACGCGGTCCTCGCACCACGCCGGCGACGACTTCGCGCGCCTGAAGGCGGCGCGGGCTACAAAATGAATCTGTCATTCCGGGGCGCCGCGAAGCGGCGAACCCGGAATCCATACTCCGCAGCGGGGAGTTATGGATTCCGGGTTCG
>JBAUHH010000446.1:0-11807 GCA_049680165.1 Pseudolabrys sp. | reverse complement strand
GGCTTTACATCGCGCTGCTGCCCGGGCTCGGTTTCCGCATCTCGACTTTCCTGTTCGTGCTGGCGCTACAGGTCACCCTCGAATGGCCGCGCAGCGCCAGACATTGGCTGCTTGCGATCGCGGTGGCGGTCGCAACCGCCGCGATCTGTCATTTCGTGTTTGAAGGTTATCTGTCGGTGTTGTTGCCGCGCGGGACCTGGAGCGGCATGTGAGTCATTACGAGCTGCTCTTCACCCATATCGGCACGATACTGCACTTCGAGTATCTCATTCCGCTGCTGGTCGGCACGATCGCCGGCGTGATCGGCGGCGCGCTGCCCGGCGTCACCATCACCATGACGGTGATCGTCGTGCTGCCCTTCACCTTCGGGCTCGATCCGCTACAGGGCCTTGCCGCGATGATCGGCGTCTATGTCGGCGGCTCGGCCGGCGGCTCGATCACCGCCAGCCTGATCGGCATTCCCGGAACGCCGTCGGCGGTCGCGACCACGTTCGATGGCTTCCCGATGACCAAGAAAGGCGAGGCCGGCCGCTCGGTCTGGGTCGGCGTCTGGTCGGCATTCATCGGCGGCGCGCTCGGCGGGCTTTGCCTGATCGAGCTCACCGGGCCGTTCGCATCGCTCGCGCTTGAATTCGGCCCGTGGGAATTCTTCGCGCTGTTCGTGTTCGCGCTGTCGATGGTCGCCGGCCTGGTCGGCAAATCGGTGACCAAGGGACTTTTGTCGGGCGCGATCGGGCTCGTCATCACCATCGTCGGGCCCGACCCGATCATGGGCGTGCAGCGCTTCACCATGGGCATCCACCAGCTCGAAGGCGGCTTCCCCTTCCTGCCGGTGCTGATCGGCATCTTCGCTTTCGCGCAACTGATGCCGGACGTCGAGCAGCTTAATGCCGGCGAACAGACCAAGGCGGCAGCGGCGACCAAGCTCAGCCTGAAGGTGTCGCACCTCTCCGTGCTGTGGGATATTTTTTGCCGGCCGTTCATCCTTTTATGGGTGACTTTCATCGGCATCGTGATCGGCGTGCTGCCGGCGATCGGCGGCAGCGCCGCCAACATCATGGCCTACGACCAGGCCAAGAAATTCTCCAAGCGGCCGGAAAAATTCGGCACCGGCATCCCCGAGGGCATCGTCGCCTCGGAAGCCTCCAACAGCGCCAATGTCGCCGGCTCGCTGATGATGATCATGGCCTTCGGCATTCCGGGTGACGCCGTCACCGCGGTGATGATGGGCGCGCTGACCATCCATGGCATCCAGCCGGGCCCCCTGTTCATCTCGCAGCATCCGAAGATCGCCTACGGCATTTATGCCGCCTATCTGGTGGCATTGCCACTGATGGTCGGCGTGATCTGGATCGGCTCGCGCGCCTGGATGCGCATCATCATGATGCCGAAGTCGATGCTGATCCCGATCGTGCTGGTGCTGTGCGTGATCGGCGCCTATGCACTGAGCAACAGCATGAACGACGTCTATGTGCTCGCGCTGTTCTGCCTGATCGGCTACGCCATGGTGAAGGCGCGCATTCCGCTGGCGCCACTGATCCTCGGCGTGGTGCTCGGCGACCAGATCGAGGCGAATCTCATCCAGGCGGTGTCGACCGACCCCAATCCATGGCTGTTCCTCACCCGGCCGATCTCCGGCGGCCTGATCGCGGCCTCGATCGCGTCGGTCGGTCTTGCAATCTGGCAGCACAACCGCGAAAGCAAACGCGCGCTGGCCGCGGACGAGGAAGAGGACACGGATTTCTGATCCTGCGGCGCGAATCCGTTTGCGGCGTCGCGATAATTACCGAGCGTGGACCAATTCGATCGGTGTGACGTCGAAAGCGATGCACATTCGCTCCTGCTCGACGCGCGTGGGACGCGACGCATGATAGAAATACCCGGGCATCAACACGAGCGTTCCAGGGACTGGGGCAACGCTTCGCTCCGGCCAGCCGGATTCCGGCGTCACGCCCAAAGGCGGGCCGACTTTCAGATGTCCGGCATCCGGTTCTGAATCGTCGGCCGTGTCGGGTTGCAGAATATAGTAGACGCCCTCGATCCATGCTCTCGGATGAATATGCGCGCCATGATGGCCTTCATCCTTCGATACGACCGCCCAGCCCTCCAATTTGTATTCGCGCGGACGTGACGCGATGAAAGGATGATCGCTGTCTTTCGGCAGCTCGGCGACATATTGATCGACGCGCCGGTATAGCTCTTTTTTGAGAGCCTGAACCGCAGGCCTCTGCAAATCAAAAATAGCCTCGTGCCGCCAGGCATTATGTATCGTGCGCTCTCTGTTTGAAGGGACGCCATAATAATTCAGCTTGCTTCGCACTTCGTCCGCCAACGTCTCGAAGAAGCGGCCGCCGGCGAAATCCGGCGCCACCGACGACTGAACCTTGAAAAAGTGGTCGTAATCGGCGAGCCGCCCCACTGCCGCCTTGTCGCCGAGCTTTGCTTCGGCGTAGGCGAGCGCCGCTATGGTCGGAGAAAATATGACGCCGCGATCGATAAGCGCCCGTGCTTTCTCACGTAACTTCAGAAGCTGATCTCTGCTGATGGCCGCGCCGTCCTGGGGAAACGCCGGAACGTTATTGGAAGGCTTCAGCCGATAGCCCAGTTGAATATTACGGGCGTATTCGTCGTAGTCGCCGCGGTTGAGCGCCACGCGGGCAGCGGCGAAGAATTGTTGCGCTTGCAATTGGATTTGCTGTTGAGTTGTTCCTGCCACGACGCGTTCCCCCGAGCCGGATTTTTTTATTGTCGTCCGGCGCGGTTTGCGCTCGCGTCCGCATGCACAGACAGAGGCGCAAGGGTTACACAACATAAACTGGCGGTCAACGAATGCGCACGCCGCAGCGCACGACTGAACACCGATCTTGTGCTATGAGCCCGCCATGCGCGACCTCAGCGAAACCGACGCCAAGTCCCTAAAGCCTGGCTCCGATCACTACACCGCCTATGTCGGCCCGCCCGGGCAATATGATTTCATGGGCGCGACGCAGTTCGCCCTGCTGTTCGCCCTCGGACTGCGGGAGCATCACAAGGTCCTCGACTTCGGCTGCGGCAGCTTACGGGCGGGACGGCTATTGATCCCCTATCTCAATCCCGGCTGTTACTTCGGCATCGAGCCGAACCGCTGGCTGGTTGATGAGGCGATCAAGAACCAGATCGGCGCCGATATCGTTTCGATCAAGCGGCCCACGTTCTCGCAATCGGACGCCTACTCGGCGGAAGTTTTTGGCGAGACGTTCGATTTCATCGTCGCACAAAGCATCTTCAGCCACGCCGGGCCCGACATCGTGCGCACGGCGCTCGCGAGCTTTGCACGCGCGCTGGCTGGCAATGGCCTGTGCGTCGTTACCTTTATCGAAGGCGACAATGACACGCCGCCGGGCTGGCATTATCCGGGTGTCATATCGTTCCGCCGCGCGCTGATCGAAGACCTGATGAAGGAGGCCGGCTTCGTCGCCCGGTCAATTCCCTGGTATCACCCGCGGCAACAATGGTGGTTGCTCGCCCGCGACCCGGCAACGCTGCCGTCGGACGATGAATGCCGGTGGCTGCGCGGTATCGTACTGCGCGCTCCAGAGTTCGGAAAAAGCATCCCGGCAGCTTAGGCAAGGCGTACCTCGTATTGTCTGCCGAAGCCGCGCTCTTCCTGCGGCTCAGGCGCCCGTACTCCCTTTTCACGATTGCGTGCGTGCGGACCGGAGCATCCGCGAACGCGGTATGGTGATCGGCGGTTTGTCACATCCGTTCAGGGGAGATTACCCATGCTGCGAATACTGAAGGCGCTTGCCGTCGTCACGATGGCCGCATCCCTGCCGCCAATGGCGAGCGCGCAGGGACTGGTCACCGAGAAGAATTTGACGCTGGCCATGGCGCGGACCATCGCCAATGCCGCGCTCGCAAAATGCGAGAGCATGGGTTTCAAGGTATCGGTCACCGTCGTCGACCGCGCCGGGCTTGCGCTCGTTATGTTGCGCGGCGACGGCGCCGGCTTGCATACCCCCGAGGGCAGTGACCGCAAGGCCTATACCGCGCGCACCTTCCGCGCGCCGTCGGCCGCTTTCGTCA
The DNA here is from genome assembly GCA_049680165.1 of Pseudolabrys sp. Taxonomy (GTDB): domain Bacteria; phylum Pseudomonadota; class Alphaproteobacteria; order Rhizobiales; family Xanthobacteraceae; genus Pseudolabrys. Next base: position 7,742 of record JBAUHH010000446.1, on the reverse strand, counting down.
AGCGCATGCACGACAATCCGGACGCACGCGGCTCGCTTGAATATACCCGCGTGCTGGCGCTGGGCGGCGGATTGCCAATCAAGGCCGGTGACGACGTGGTCGGCGCGGTCGGAGTTTCCGGTTCCCCCGGCAAGGACGACGAATGCTCACAAGCCGGTATCGATAAGGTTATCGATCAATTGAAGTGAACCGCCGGACGGCGCTTAAAGGCGGGCATCCCAGGAACAATTACCCGATCCGGTCTGTTGTATTTCCGACCCGTTACGTTGGAGTGCAACGCCATGCTCAAAATGAGCGCGATGACATTCGTCGCGATGCTCGCGGCTTCGCCGCCCGCCCTCGCCTATACGCAGCAGGACGCAAGCGCCTGCACCCCTGATGCGTTCCGGCTTTGCCAGGACGCCATCCCCGACGCCGGGCGTGTGGCGACGTGTCTTTCCCAGAACAAACGGCGCCTCAGCCCCGCGTGCGGCGCCGTCTTCAGCCGTTCGCGCGACGCCCGTAGCAACCGCGAGCATCCGGTCGCCGCCGAGACGACCGGATTCGGGACGAGCGACTAGGCGACGCCCTAGCCCTGCGACAGCGCGTGCAGGATGCGCGCCCAGGACCGCATGCCCTTGTGGAAGCAAGTGAGGTCGAACTTCTCGTTCGGCGAATGCACCCGGTCGTCGTCGAGCGCAAAGCCGACCATCAGCGAGTCCATGCCGAGCACGTGCTTGAAGTCCGCGACGATCGGGATCGAGCCGCCGCCGCCGACCGCGACCGCCTTGTTGCCCCACTCCTCGCTCAGCACGGCGCGCGCCTTGCCGAAGACGGGATTGTCGAACGAGAGCTGCATCGGCGGGGCCAGGCCGAAATTGCCGAATTCGACCTTGCAGTCCGTCGGCATCCGCTCGCGCACGAAGGCGCGGAAGGCGTCGCGCACCTTCTCCGGGTCCTGATCGCCGACCAGCCGGAACGAAACCTTGGCGGACGCCTGCCCCGGGATAACGGTCTTTGCGCCCTCGCCGGTGTAGCCGCCGACGATGCCGTTGATCTCCGCCGTCGGCCGGGTGGTGATCTGCTCGATCAGCATGCGGCCCTTCTCGCCGGCCGGATATTTCAGCCCGATCGGCCCGAGGAACGTTTCCGAGGTGAGATCGAGCGCCTCGAGATCGGCCTTGATGTCGGCAGGAAGCTCTTTCACCCCGTCATAAAATCCGGGAACGGTGACACGGCCGTTGTCGTCCCATAGCGCGCCGAGGATACTCGCCAGCAGCCGGATCGGATTCTGCGCCGCGCCGCCGAACGCGCCGGAATGCAAATCGCGGTCGGCGCAGGTGATTTTTACGTCTTCATAGACGAGGCCGCGCAGCGAACTGGTCACCGCAGGGGTCTTGGCGTCCCACATGGCGGTGTCGCAGACCAGCGCCAGGTCGAGCTTGAACTCGTCGGCATTGTCGCGGACGAAGGAAAACAGGTTCCGGGAACCGCACTCCTCCTCGCCCTCGATCATGGTGGTGATCGGCAGCGGCAGCTTGCCGGTCACCGCCTTGAAGGCGCGGCAGGCCTCGATGAAGGTCATGGCCTGGCCTTTGTCGTCGCAGGCCCCACGCGCGACAATAATCTTGCGTCCCCCGGGCAAGGTCTCGATGCGCGGCTCGAAGGGCGGGGTCTTCCATAAGTCGAGCGGATCGACCGGTTGGACATCGTAATGGCCATAAAAGAGGACGCGCGGACCGGAAACGCCGTTCGACTTGCCCACGACGATCGGGTGACCGGCGGTCGGGCGGACGGCGGTGTCGAACCCGATGGACTTAAGATCGGCCGCGACAAAATCGGCGGCGGCGAGACATTGCGTCTTGTAGGCGGGGTCTGTGGATACCGACGCGATGCGCAAAAATGCAAACAGCCGCTCGACGCTTTTCTCCAAATCCTGATCGATGCGATTGAGAACCGCGTCGAGTGTGCTCATGACGTTCCTCCGTGACAGAAATTCAAACTAGCAACGCGGCCGCACCCTGCAAAGCGCCCTTGCGCGGCGCCGCCTGCGCGGCTGCATGCGGGACATGCAACCGGCCTGCACGCGAAAGCAAGCCATGCGGATTTTTGAAGCGATTCCGTGGCCTTGGGGCGAAGACTTGCTAGGATTGCAGTCACAGAAAGCCGCGATTTTCAGACGCTTTCTGGAGGTCCGGCGCGGCCCTTCGCGACACGCCGGCAGGCCGAGCGAAAATTGTTTGTGACGATAAAAATTTCGAACGCGCTTGCGGACTTTTCTCCGCGACGCAACCCTCCATCCAGATTTTTCTGATCGCGAGCACGTCGCGCGCGCGAAAAAAAATTGCGACACACGATCGATTAAAAATGTTTTGCCTCTTGACATGCTCTTGCGAGGATGCGCCCGCGTGTGCATCATTCATCGTGAACGGTGCGCAACGCACTTGTCATCGCCGCGCGTGCCGTTCAATATGTTGCCAACCCGCCGTCAGTGCGGGAGCGCGAGGGGACCATGGACGAGCTGATCGATCGCCTGATGGCCAATGTGGGTGTCGATCGTGCTGCCGCCGAGAAAGCCGTTTTCATCATTCTGGATTTTCTGCGCAAGGAAGGACCGCCCGACAAGGTGCAGTCGCTGGTCGACAGCATGCCGGGCGCCGATGCCCTTTTGAAAGCACACGAGGGCGAAGGCGACGGCGGCATGTTCTCCATGGGCGGGGTCATGGGCGCCGGCACCAAGATGATGGCGGCGGGCTTGAGCATGGGTCAGGTGCAAGGCGTGACCAAGGAAGTCATCGGCTACGCCCGCGAAAAGGCGGGCGAGGAGACGCTCGGGGAAATCGTCGGGGCAATCCCGGGCTTGAGTCAGTTCGTCTGAGTTCACCAGCGGGCCATGAGACCCGCGCAAAGCAAGCTGAAGAGAGGAGGCACGAATGTCCTACCCCATCACCGACATTGAAGGGATCGACCGCGACGTCGCGACGGCCCTTAAGTCGGCGGGGATCAGGTCAACCGGGCGCCTGCTCGAGGTGGCTCGCACGGTCAAAGGACGCAAGGCGCTCGCCGCCAAGACCGGAATCGATGAAAAGCAACTGCTTTGCTGGGCGAACGTCGCCGACCGCATGCGGATCCGGGGTATCAGCAAGGAATATGCCGAGCTGTTGCAGGCGGCCGGCGTCGATACCGTGAAAGAACTCAAGTACCGGAACCCGGCCAATCTCGCTCAGGCGATGGCTGAGGCCAACAAAAGGCGCAAGCTGGTGCGCCTGTTGCCGTCCGAGAAGGTCGTGGTGCGCTGGATCGACCACGCCAAGAAGCTTCCCCTCAAGATCACGTACTAAGCCCGCCCTCACAACTATCCGGCGTGATTCCGGCGGCTTGACAGCGTTTCGCCGACCGCGCAAGTCAGCCGCCATGGGAATGGCGACGACATTGACCGCAAATGATGCGCGCAAGGCGCCGCGCGGACTTTCCGCCATGTTGGCGGAGGACCGCCCACTGGTTATGGGCATCCTCAATGTCACGCCGGATTCATTCTCGGACGGCGGCCAGTTCCTCGACCCCACGATCGCGGCCGTTCACGCCGGCGACATGGCCGCCCAGGGCGCCGACATCATCGACATCGGCGGGGAATCGACCCGCCCCTATGGCGGCGCCGAGCCGGTAAGCGCGGCGGACGAAAAAGCGCGGCTTGCGGGCGTGCTGCCGGCGGTGGTCGCGCTCGGCCTGCCGGTCTCGATCGACACCATCAAGGCGGAGATCGCCGCCTGGGCGCTCGATCACGGCGCGGTCATTGTCAATGACGTATGGGGGTTGCAGCGCGACCCGAAAATGGCGCCGCTGGTCGCCGCGCGCGATGTTCCGGTCATTATCATGCATAACCGGGACGAGGCGGACGGAAACATCGACATCGTCGCCGATATGATCGGATTTTTCTCCCGCTCGCTCCAGATCGCCGAGCGCGCCGGGATCAAGCGCGAACAAATCTTGCTCGACCCCGGCATCGGCTTCGGCAAGACGCCGGAACAGAGCCTTGCCTGCATCGCACGGCTTTCCGAGCTCAAGCGCTTCGGGCTTCCTTTGCTGGTCGGTGCCTCGCGCAAGCGGTTCATCAATTCGGTGGTGCCATCCAAGCCGGACGAGCGCATCGGCGGCTCGATCGCCAGCCACCTGCTCGCGATCGAGAATGGCGCCCGGATCGTCCGGGTGCACGACGTCGCGGAGACCGTGCAGGCGCTGCGCGTCGCCGCCGCGATCAAGGGCGCGCGATGAGCGACTATATTTTCATCAACGGGCTGTCGCTGCACGCCTATCACGGCGTGATGGCCTACGAAGCCAGGGTCGGGCAGACCTTCACCATCGACCTGAAGCTGGAGATCGACCTCGCCGCCGCCGCGCGCTCGGACAAGGTGGTGGACACGGTTTCCTATGACAAAGTGGTCGAGTGCGCGAGCACGGCCTTCTGCGCGCAGAAATACCGGCTGATCGAGGCGGCCGCCGGCAGCGTCGCGGACGCGGTGCTGGCCCGCTTTACCGGCGTGCGCACCGTGCACGTCACCATCCACAAACCGCACGCGCCGATCGCCGCGACCTTCAGCGACGTCGGTGTGAGCATCGTGCGGTCGCGCCCGAAATCATGAGCGAGGCGCCGCGCGCGCAAGTTTACCTGGCATTCGGCGGCAATGTCGGGGACAGCCGCGCCATTCTCGACCGCGCCGTGACGCGGCTGTGCGACGGCAAGGACGTCACGCTGATTGCGCGCTCATGCGACTACCGCACGCCGCCCTGGGGCGTGAAGGACCAGCCGCCGTTCATCAACCTCTGCATAGCGGCGGAAACCGGGCTCAAGCCGCGCGAGTTGCTGGCGCGTGCGCACGAGGTCGAGCGCGCGCTCGGCCGCGACCGCGCGCACGAAACGCGATGGGGGCCGCGCACTGTCGACATCGACATCGTCGCCTATGACGACGTCGCGCTGGACGGGCCGGACCTGATCCTGCCGCATCCGCGCCTGTTCGAGCGGGCCTTCGTGCTGCTGCCGCTGGCGGAGATCGCGGGCGAGCGCGTGATTGCCGGGCGGCGCATCGACGCCGCCGCGAAAGCCGCCGATGCCGCCGGCATCGAGCGTTTGCCGCCACGACAATGACTATGGCATTTTGCGCCAAATGAGCGACCAGTTCCCCCTCGCCGCCGAATTTCCGCCGACCAGCGAAGCCGAATGGCGCAAGCTGGTCGAGGCGGCGCTCAAAGGCGCGCCGTTCGACAAGCGGCTGGTGAGCGAAACCTATGACGGCTTGCGCGTGCAGCCGCTTTACCCGCGCGCCGCCGGCGCCAAGCCCGTCGCCGGCCGCCAGCCAGGTGCCGCCTGGACGGTGATGCAACGCAACGACCATCCCGATCCACAAGCGGCCAATGCGCAAATCTTGACCGACCTGGAGAACGGCGCGACCGGCCTTACGCTCGTCTTTGCCGGCTCGCTCAATGCCAACGGCTACGGGCTTGCAGCCACGCCGGAGGCGATCGCACGCGCGCTCGACGGGGTGCAACTCGACACCAGGATCACCATCGATTTCAACTTGAGCGCTGCGACGCGCGAGGCGGTCGAACACTTCGTCACGCTGGTGAAGAGCCGCAAGCTCAACCCCGCTTCGGTGGACATGCGCGCGAGCCTCAATCCGATCGGCGGACTGGCCGCCACCGGGGTGAGCCCGCGGCCGTGGAGTGAGTTGTCGAAATATGTTGCCGCCACTGTGCGTGACTACGCCGCGCTCGGTTTTCGCGGGCCGTTGATGGTCGCGGACGGCCGCATCATCCACAATGCCGGCGGCTCGGAGGCGCAGGAATTGGCGTTTGCGCTCGCCGCCGCGGTCGATTGCCTGCGCGCGCTTGAAACCGGGGGCACGCCGCTCGATGCTGCGCGCGGCATGATCTATTTCCGGCTTGCCGCCGACGACGATCAATTCCTCACCATCGCCAAATTCCGCGCCATGCGGAAATTGTGGGCGCGCGTCGAGGCCGCCTGCGGGCTTGCGCCGAAGCCGGCAACGGTCGCTGCCGAAACGGCGTGGCGCATGATGACGAGGCGCGATCCCCAGGTGAACATGCTGCGCACGACGATCGCGGTCGCCGCCGCCGGCCTCGGCGGCGCCGATAATATTGCCGTGCTGCCGCACACCGCCGCACTTGGCCTGCCTGATGCCTTCGCGCGCCGCATCGCGCGCAACACGCAACTCGTTCTTTTGGAGGAGTCGAACCTCGCCAAAGTATCCGATCCGGCGGCCGGCTCGGGTGCGATCGAGGATTTGACCAACGGACTTTGCGGCGCGGCATGGACGCAATTCCAGCAGATCGACAAAGCTGGCGGCGCCTGGGCAGCGCTGGAAAAAGGACTGATCCAGAGAAACGTCGCCGCCGTGCGCGCCGAGCGCGAGAAAGCGGTAGCGCGGCGCAAGGACGCGCTGACCGGCACGAGCGACTATCCCGATCTCGATGAAAAGCCGGCGACTGTGCTCAAGGTCGAGCCCCTTCCGCCGCCGAAAGAACCGTCGGCCAAGCCCGCCGCCGAACCATTGCCGTCGATCCGCCTCGCCGAACCGTTCGAGCACTTGCGCGACGCAAGCGACCGCATGCTGGCGAAATCAGGCGCGCGGCCGAAAGTGTTTCTCGCTAATCTCGGCAAGCTGTCGGATTTCACCGCGCGCGCGATGTTCGCCAAGAACTTCTACGAGGCCGGCGGCATCGCAGCGGTTACGAACGACGGATTCAAAAGCCCTGCCGACATGGTGGCAGCGCTCAAGACGTCCGGCACGAAACTCGCCTGCCTCTGTTCATCTGATGATGTCTATGCACGCGAGGCGATCGATGCAGCCGGCGCGCTCACAAAAGCCGGCGCGGTCGTCTCTCTCGCCGGACGGCCGGGCGAGCATGAGGCGCAATGGCGGCAGGCCGGCATTAAGTCGTTCATATATATGGGTTGCGACGCGCTTGCGGCCTTGCGCGCGGCGCATGATATCCTAGTGACATGAATCGGGTCCCGAACTTCGCCGAGATCGATTACGCCGACACGCTGGTGAAAACCGACGCCGCGCGGGCCGAACCGTGGACGACGCCGGAAGGCATCGCGGTGAAGCCAGTCTATAGCGAAGCCGACGCCGAGGGGCTCGACTTCCTCGACACATATCCTGGCAAGCCGCCGTTCCTGCGCGGCCCCTACCCTGCGATGTACGCGGCGCAGCCCTGGACCATCCGGCAATATGCCGGCTTCTCGACCGCGGAAGATTCCAACGCCTTCTACCGGCGCAATCTCGCCGCCGGGCAAAAAGGCCTCTCCATCGCCTTCGATCTCGCCACCCACCGCGGCTATGACAGCGATCATCCGCGCGTCGCCGGCGACGTCGGCATGGCGGGCGTGGCCATCGATTCAATTTACGACATGCGCACGCTGTTCGCCGGCATCCCGCTCGACAGGATGAGCGTGTCGATGACCATGAACGGCGCGGTGCTGCCGATCCTCGCGCTCTATGTGGTCGCCGCCGAGGAACAGGGCGTGCCGCCAGAGAAATTGTCCGGCACCATCCAGAACGACATCCTCAAAGAATTCATGGTGCGCAACACCTACATCTACCCGCCCGGGCCCAGCTTGCGCATCATCTCCGACATCTTTTCCTACACCTCGGCGCACATGCCGAAATTCAATTCGATCTCCGTGTCCGGCTATCACATGCAGGAGGCAGGCGCGACGCAGGACCTCGAGCTCGCTTACACGC
>JBAUHH010000445.1:0-2117 GCA_049680165.1 Pseudolabrys sp. | reverse complement strand
TGGGCCGCCGCCGAGCCGAAGCTCGCGCAAGCGGAAAATGTGCGCGCGACGCTGGCCTTTGTCGCGCGCGGCGAAACGCCGGTCGGCATCGTCTATGAGACCGACGCCAGGATAGAGCCGAAGGTGAAGATCGTCGGCGCCTTCCCGGACGATTCATATCCGCCGGTCACCTATCCGGTAGCGGCGACCGCATCGAGCAAGAACGCGGCCACCGCGCGCTATCTCGCATTCCTGCGCACATCGGCGGCGAAGGCGATTTTCGAGAAATACGGCTTTAGTTTTCTGATCAAGCCGGTGTCGTGAGCAGCGCCGCGGAAAACCCCGACTTGTCCCAGGCGCGACGCAGTATGCAATGCTGCGGCGCAGACCCGGGACCGTCGCACATTCCGAATTTGGAAAGGTCCCGGATCAGCGGCGCACCGTTGCACGCTGCGCCGCATCCGGGGCATGCTCGTGCTTGACCTCACCCCCGAAGAGTGGACGGCGGTTCTGCTGTCGCTGCGCGTCGCGACGGTGGCGACATTCGTGTCGCTGCCGTTCGGCATCGCGGTCGGCTACGTGCAGGCGCGCAAGGACTTCTGGGGCAAATCGCTGTTCGACGCCGTGATCTTCCTGCCGCTGGTGCTGCCGCCGGTGGTGACCGGCTATCTCCTGCTCATCACCTTCGGCCGCCGGGCGCCGGCCGGCGAGTTTCTCGCCGATCATTTCGGCATCGTGTTCTCGTTCCGCTGGACCGGCGCGGCGCTGGCCTGCGGCATCATGGCGTTTCCGCTGATGGCGCGCGCGATCAGGCTTTCGGTCGAAGCGATCGACCGGCGGCTCGAGCAGGCGGCCGGAACGCTCGGCGCGAGCGGCCTGTGGGTGTTCCTCACCGTCACGCTGCCGCTGATGCTGCCCGGCGTCATCGCCGGCATGATGCTGGCGTTCGCGCGCGCGCTCGGGGAATTCGGCGCGACCATCACTTTCGTCTCCAACATTCCGGGCGAAACGCAGACGATCTCGGCGGCGATCTACACGCTGACGCAGGTGCCGGGCGGCGACCGTCTCGCGCTCCGGCTCGCCGCCGTTGCCGTCGTCATCTCGCTTGGCGCGCTGATGCTGTCGGAATGGTTCGCGCGCCGCGCCGCCAGGCGGCTGCACGGGGATTAGCATGTTGCAGGTCGACCTCGGCAAACGGCTCGGCGGTTTCTCCGTGAACGCGAAATTCGCGAGCGAAAGCGGCGCGACCGTGCTGTTCGGGCCGTCCGGCGCGGGCAAGACGACGGTCGTCAACATGATCGCGGGGCTGATCCGGCCGGACCGCGGTCACATCGAAATCGACGGCGATGTGCTGTTCGACAGCACCGCGCGCATCGACGTGCCGGTGTCGCGGCGGCGGATCGGTTACGTGTTTCAGGAAGGACGGCTGTTTCCGCACCTGTCGGTGCGGCACAACCTCGACTATGGCCGCTGGATGAGCGGGCACGCGCGCGACGAGGCCGCGTTTGCGCGCATCGCCGATCTGCTCGACATCGCCCCCCTGCTCGACCGCCGCCCCGGCAAGCTTTCCGGCGGCGAGCGCCAGCGCGTCGCGGTCGGCCGCGCGCTGCTGATGCGCCCGCGCTTGCTGCTGCTGGATGAGCCGCTGGCTTCGCTGGACGACGCCCGCAAGCGGGAAATCCTGCCCTATTTCGAGCGCCTGCGCGACGAGGCGAAAGTGCCGATGATCTATGTCAGCCACGATGCGGCGGAAGTGCAACGCATCGCCACGCGCGTGGTGCGGCTCGACGGCGGGCGCGTGATCGCGAACGGCGACGCGGATTTGCTCGCCTAGCGTCTTGTCTGCCGCTTGGTGCAGACCGGTTCGAGAAATCCGACCGGCCGGCAGTCGAGGTCGCGGCTGAAGCCGAAATTAAACGCTTCGGTCGGGCGCGGCTTGGTGGTGGTCACGACGACATAAAATAAAACTGTAACGAAAGCCGATATGACAGCGATGGCGATAAAGTCGCCGTTCTTCGCAGCCCATGTCCGCCGTCTCGACATGAAGTTTTCTTTCTTTTGTATCGATGGAGTGACGGCGGCAACATATGGGCCGCTTGCGCGTCTGGAAAATCCAAAGTGCGCGCGGGGTTAAATTT
>JBAUHH010000444.1:0-4957 GCA_049680165.1 Pseudolabrys sp. | reverse complement strand
ACTTCAAGGTGAATGCGTATCAGCCGGTGACGGTGGACTGATAGCGACTGCGCGCGGCGGTAAATTGCCGGCGCGGCTAATGCCGCGCGTGCCTGCGCACCATCGAGAGCGTGAGATCCCATCCATTGCGGATATTGACGACCGCCAGCAGCAAAAGCGCGCCGCTGAGCACGTCGATCGACCACTCCTTGCCGGTGCAGGCGAGCCACGCAGCGGCCAGCACTGCGGCGTAGGCGATTGCCGGCAAAAGGCCATAAGCGAGGCGGTCGAAATTGTCGCGCGTCATACTGGTCTTGAGCACCATGTACGTCACATAGGCCGAAACGCCGAGGCCGACAAACGCAGCCGCGCCAATCACGCCGGCGAAGACCTTTACGTCGAGTGCGGGCACCAGGCCGACCGCCGAGATGAAGAACACGGCGGCGAAATGGATCACCACCGGCGTCATGAAGATGCGTGTGCCGAGCGCGCCTTCCGCCGACAGAAAGCCGGTGCCAACCGAAGCGGCGACGAACAAGAGCGCGACCAAGGTCGCGCCGGCGGTGCCGACCAGCAGAAAGAAGTCGTGCCACTCGGCCAGCATTCGCGCCTTCCGCTAGCCGCGGCCGACGAACGGCATCTGGTTCGCCATCACCGTCATAAACAGCACGTTGGTGTCGAGCGGCAGGCCCGCCATGTAAACGACCGCGCTGCCGACGTGCGTGGCGTCCATGCGCGCCTCGGTCTTCTTGCTGCCGTCGGGTTGCAACACGCCTTCGCCCTGCGCCATGCGCTCGGTCATCGGCGTCGCCGCATTGCCGATGTCGATCTGGCCGCAGCAGATGTCGAACGGCCGACCGTCGAGCGCGGTCTGCTTGGTCAGCCCCGTGATGGCGTGCTTGGTCGAGGTGTAGGCGACCGACATCGGCCGCGGCGTGTGCGCCGAGATCGAGCCGTTATTGATGATGCGCCCGCCGCGCGGCTTCTGGTTCTTCATGATGCGGAAGGCTTCCTGCGTGCAGACAAACGGCCCGGTCAGGTTTGTATCGACCACGGCTTTCCATTTCTCGACAGGCAGGTCTTCGAGCGGCATGGCGGGCGCGCCGATGCCGGCATTGTTGAACAGCACGTCGAGCCGGCCGTAGGTGTCCTTCACCTTGGCGAACAGCGCCTTGATCGAGGCCGGATCGGCGACATCGGTCGGCACCACCAGGCTCTTGCCGGCGCCGCCTTCCTTGGCGACCTCGTCGAGCTTGTCCTTGCGGCGGCCGGCGAGCGCGACCGTATAGCCCGCGCCCATCAGCGCCAGCGCGGCAGCGCGGCCGACGCCCGTCCCGGCGCCCGTGACGATTGCGATTTTCCCCGCAGCGCTCATCGGCGTTCCTTCCCGTTTTAAATTTTCGGGAGAGCCATATCACAAAAGCGCGCGCGAGCCATCGGGCTTGCACCCGGCGGGCGGCGTATGGCTGTCAGATGGGATCAGCCGGCGAAGGCGGCGATTTCGTCGGTCGGGCGCGCCGAGGCCGGCGTTTGCAGGCGCGTGGTGATTTCGGCGGCACTCACGGCCTTGCCGAAACGATAGCCTTGCATCGAATGCACGCCGGCGGCGCGCAGGAACAGATGCTGGTCGGCGGTTTCGACGCCTTCCGCGGTCACCTTCATGCCGAGACCGCGGCCGAGGCTCACCACCGCGTGCACGATCGCGGCGGCGTCGGCGGCCTTCTCGATCGAACGCACGAAGCTCTGGTCGATCTTGAGCTTGTCGAACGGGAAGCGCCGCAAATACTGCAAGCTCGAATAGCCGGTGCCGAAGTCGTCGAGCGCGAGCCGTATGCCCATCGCCTTGAGCCGGATCATGGCGGCTTCGGCGTTCTCGGCGTTGCCGATGAAGGTGCTCTCGGTCAGTTCGAGCTCGAGCCGCGCCGGGTCGAAGCCGGTTTCATTGAGCGTGCGGATGACCATGTCGTAGAAATCGGTGCGGCGGAATTGCAGCGGCGACACGTTGACGGCGACCGTGATGCCCGGCCAGGCCTTGCCGTCGATGCAGGCGCGGCGCAGCACCCATTGCCCGAGTTCATTGATGAGCCCACTGTGTTCGGCAACCGCGATGAATTCCGTCGGCGAAATGTCGCCACGCTCGGGATGCTTCCAGCGGCACAGCGCCTCGACGCCGACCAGGATCGCGCCGCTGTTGTTGACCAACGGCTGATAGAGCAGTTGCAGCGCGTTGGATTCGATCGCGTAGCGCAGGTCGGTTTCCAGCAGCTTGCGGTTGGAGAGATCGGCGTCCATCGCCGCGTCGTAGATGCAAGCGCGGTTGCGGCCTTCGTTCTTGGCGCGGTAGAGCGCGATGTCGGCGTAGCGCATGATGTCGGCGCCGCCGCCCGATTTCTTCTCGATCAGCGCGATGCCGATCGAGGCGCCGATGACGATGCTCTGCTTGTTGATCGCGTAAGGCGCGCAAATCGCGGAGATGATCCGCTGCGCCATCGCCATCATCTCTTCCTGGTCCTCGCCGATCGAGGAGATCACCGCGAACTCGTCGCCGCCGAGCCGCGCGACCAGGTCGTCGCCGCGCAACGTGTGCGACAGCCGCAACGTCACGTTGCGGATGAGCTCGTCGCCGACGTGGTGGCCGAGCGTATCGTTGACGTCCTTGAAGTGGTCGAGGTCGACGTAGAACACGGCGGCGGGCGGATGTCCTTCGCGCACTTCCTCGATCACATGCTCAAGCCGTTCGCTGAAATAGATGCGGTTCGGCAGGCCACAGAGCGGATCGTGCATCGCAAGGTGCCGCAGCCGGGATTCACCGGCCGAGATCGCTGCCGCCGTACGCCGCATGTAGCGCAGCACGAAGGCCGCCAGCACCGCAAAGCCCGCGAGCGCGACCGCGATGAACGGAACGACGCTGTTGACGATTTCCGCGCCCGGCCGCCGCGGTGTCCAGGCGAGCCGCGCGATGGTCTGGCCGGCGGAATTGGGCAGGTCGTAAATGTAGTCGCCGTCCGGCACCGGGCCATCGGCGGCTACGTGCAGATTCTCGAGCCGCAGTCGGGTGGAAATATCGGCGAGCATGGCGCGGTCGATGTATCTCACCGACGCGACGATGGGCACAGGGACATCCGGCGCCGCAAGCTTCGCGCCGACCGCCACCGCGGTGATGATGGCGGGCCTGCCCATGAATTTGTGAACCGCCACGAGCTGCTGGTTCGGCGACTCGTTTGGCGCCAACGTTTTTTCGAGCGGCGACCGCGCGGCGGCATCGCGTCCGCGCAGATAATCGATCAAAGGCACGATGTCGGCGCTGGCCGCGGTGAACCAGCCGGTATCGGTGCTGGTGCGGTTGGCCAGCGAATAAATAACCTGGTCCTTGCCGTCAAGGGCGAAGACGAGGTCCTGGTCGAAGAACGATTCAAGCCACTGGGCGACGTTGCGATGCACCCACCTGCCGTTGAAATTATCGCGGATGTTGCGTACCGCGACGTCGGTGGAAGTTGCGCTATCGACTTCGCGCAGAATTCGCTCGCCGTAGCCGGTGATGGCGCGCGACAGCAACTGCCGCTCGTGATCGACCGAGAATTCGTCCGCGCGTTCGGCCGACGACAACACGGTGACGACGATGCAGACGATTGCGACGGCAACGATTACGCCGATCGGGACCACGATGCTCAGCCGAGCGCGGTCCCAACTGGTGTATTGCCGTTCTTCGGCGGAACGCGGGCGAGCTTTAGCCGGCACCCTCCGACCCCTCCCAAATGCTTCCTGTCCCTACAATTGGCGCGCAACCTAGGGCAGAAAGCTTGCAAATCGCTTTCGTGGCAGGGATTTGCGGGGTGGGCTGCCGCGCAAAGCGCCAATTCGGTCGATGCCGTTAACGATTGGTAAACACGGGGGCGGCGGTTCCCGGCCGGCAGCCGCTTGGAGACGCGCGGTGGGCAGTCTTCCGTGAGGCCGCTGACCACTCTATTTTGCGCAAAGACAGGCCGGCGGCGGTGAGGCGGATGCGCCTTGAGCCGGGAACCGGCAGTGGGCTAGGGGAATAGCCCGGGACTGGACAGGAATCCATGAACGCCCAGAGCAGCGCGCCCTCCGACATCGTGACCGCCGCCGTCCTGGTGATCGGCGACGAAATACTGTCCGGCCGGACCAAGGACAAGAACATCGGCTACATCGCGGATTTCCTGACCGCGCTGGGCATCGACCTGCGCGAGGTGCGGGTGGTTCCCGATATCGAGGAGGAGATCGTCGCCGCGCTCAACGCGCTGCGGAAGAAATTCACCTATGTCTTCACCACCGGCGGCATCGGGCCGACCCATGACGACATCACCGCCGACTGCGTCGCCAAGGCATTCGGCGTTTCTATCGATCGTCATCCGGAAGCGGTCGAGATATTGCGGGAGCGCATGGCCAAGATCGGTGGCGAACTCAACGAGGCGCGGCTGCGCATGGCGCGTATCCCGGACGGCGCACAGCTCGTCTACAACAAGGTCTCGGGCGCGCCCGGCTTCTGGATCGGCAACGTCATCACCATGGCGGGCGTGCCGGCGATCATGCAGGCGATGCTCGATGAAGTCGCACCGAAGCTGAAAACCGGCGCCAAGATGCTGTCGGAAACGATCCGCGCCGACGCGAAAGAGGGCGACGTTGGAACGGAGCTGGGCCAGATCGCCAAGGCCAATCCGGACGTCATAATCGGCAGCTATCCGTTCTTCGACGAGAAGCTTGGGCCAAACACCAACATCGTCGTGCGCTCGCGCGATCCGCAAAAGCTTGCCGCCGCCAAGGCCGCGGTCGAGGCCATGCTGGTGAAGGTGAAAGCGGCGTTGCTCAAGACGGCGTAACCCGCCGGAATAGCTGCTGCGACAACTCCGCCGTATAAACACCACGCAAAATCGGCGCGCGGACGATTGACCGCCGTACGGCAGCGGTGGACACTTTCGTCCTCAAAGCCAGCTGCGGCTTTTGATGGGGGCGGACA
>JBAUHH010000443.1:0-2272 GCA_049680165.1 Pseudolabrys sp. | reverse complement strand
GGCAAGGGCCTGTTCTCCGAGCAGCGCTACAGGGACGACGGCAGCGAGAACCCGGACTTCGTGCTCAAAAAGCCGGCTTATCGCAAGGCCAAGATTCTGGTCGCCGGCGACAATTTCGGTTGCGGCTCCAGCCGCGAGCACGCGCCGTGGGCGCTTCTCGACTTCGGCATCCGCTGCGTGATCTCGACCTCGTTCGGCGACATTTTCTACAACAACTGTTTCAAGAACGGCGTGCTGCCGATCCGCGTTTCGCCGGAAGACCTGGACAAGCTGTTCGACGACGCCGAACGCGGCGCCAACGCCACGCTCACCGTCGATCTCGAGAAGCAGGAAATCCGCGGCCCCGACGGCGGCGTGGTCAAGTTCGAGATCGACGCGTTCCGCAAGCACTGTCTGCTCAACGGACTCGACGATATCGGGCTCACGCAGCAGAAGAAGGACAAGATCGCGAGCTACGAAACAAAATTGAAAGCCGCGCGCCCGTGGGCGTGAAGGCGCTGACGGCCGCCGCCGCTTCATTCATCGTGCTTGCGTCCGTTTTTCCGGCCGGCGCCCAGCAGACCAGCCAGCACGCGCTCAGCGACTGCGCGCGTTTTGCCGCTGCCAATTTCAAGCGCCGCGACACGTCATTTCGCCGCTTCGTGATCGACCGCGCCAGTGTGAGCGAGGATCACTACGCGGCCATGGCCGGCAACCAGTTTGTATCGTCGGTCTATTCCGGCAGCGCCACCTACGAGACCACCGATGGCACGCGCAAGGTGATGTTCATCTGCCTGTATGGCGGCATCCAGCGCGGCGCCGTGTTCGTTTACACACTACCACGCTAGCCGTATTCATCTACCTTCGACGAGAATGACGTCGTAAAGGCACGGCTCCGCCTCCTCGATCAGCTCGCCGAATCGCGGCCATTTCTTCCTGAACTCCGGCGCATGATGGGCGGCGGCAAGCTGATCGCGATTGGCCCATTGCACGTAGTTCACGATGTGGCCGTTGTCCTGGCTGCGATGCAGGCTGATCGAGACGAAGCCGGGCTGCTTGGCCATGAAATGCGCGCGCTCGGTCATCAGCGTGAGCACTTCGGGCTGGTATTTTGGATCGACCTTGACGGTAGTGATCTGGGTCACGACGCCGTTCTGTTGAATTTCAGGCATGGCGATATCCCTCATGCGATACAACACGGGATAACGCGGGAGCTGCCCGATCGGTTCAGGCTACCGCGTCGCAATCGCATCCGCGATCATCACCGTGCGGCGCGCCATGTCCGCATGCATGCGCTCGACCATGCGCCCCTCGATCGACACCACGCCCTTGTCCTTGTTCTCCGGCAGATCGAACGCGGCGATCGTCTTGCGCGCCTGCGCGACTTCTTCCGGCGAAGGCGAGAATGCCTTGTTGCAGGGTTCGACCTGGTTCGGATGCACCAGCGTCTTGCCGTCGAAACCGAGATCGACCGCTTGCGCGCATTCGGCGGCGAAGCCTTGCGCATTGCCGATATCGTTATAGACGCCATCGAGGATGACGACGCCGTGGACGCGCGCAGCGGCGATACACATGCTCAGCCACGGCAACATCGGCGCGCGGCCCGGCACCAGACGCGCGCGCGTGTCCTTGGCGAGATCGTTGGTGCCCATGACAAAGCCGGCGAGCCGCGATTCGGAATCGCGCGCTTCCGCGGCGATCGCCAAGATGTTGAAAAGCGCGAGCGGCGTCTCGATCATCGCCCAGATTCTGATCTTCTGGTCGCTGTGCATGTCGAGCAGCCGGCGGCCGATCATCTCGAGCGCGTCGGGGGTCGATATCTTCGGCACCAGGATGGCGTCGGGGCCGGCATGGGCCGCGGCGGTGAGATCCTCGGCGTGCCAGGGCGTGTCGATGCCGTTGACGCGGATGAACACCTCGCGCGGGCCGAAGCTGCCGGCCTTCACCGCCTCGACCACCTGCTTGCGCGCGGTCTCCTTGGCGTCGGGCGCAACCGCGTCCTCCAGATCGAGGATGATGCCGTCGACCGGCAGCGTGCGCGCCTTCTCGATCGCCCGGGCGTTGGAACCGGGCATATAGAGCACACTCCGGCGCGGACGGACGGTCATCGGCAATTTCCTTCGTCATTGCCGGGCTTGACCCGGCAATCCATCATAAGGAAATGAGGTGTTCGGTCTACATTCTCGGCAATTCAACGCGAGAAAACATTACGCACTGGCCTCGTGAGTGGAAGATCGATGCCCATTCAATCGATCAACGCAGGTGGCGCCGATCTATACGGCGAGGTTAGTTC
>JBAUHH010000442.1:0-12700 GCA_049680165.1 Pseudolabrys sp. | reverse complement strand
GGCGGCGAGTGCGTCCGTCACCGCGGCGGAAAAGCCGTCGCGGTCGACCGCGAGCGCCCCCCCGGCCGGCACCTGGTTGGCGTCGGCGGCCTGCATCACCAGCGAGCCGAGCCGTCGCATTTCCTCATGCAGCAGCCCGACCGCGTTGTGGTCCTTGTCGTCGGAGCGGAAGGAGTTGGAGCAGACTAGTTCTGCAAGCCCGCCGGTCTTGTGCGCGGCGGTCGACCGCACGGGGCGCATCTCGTGCAGCACCGCCGGGACGCCGTGTTGCGCGAGCTGCCAGGCGGCTTCCGAGCCGGCGAGGCCGCCGCCGATGATGTGGACCGCTTTCGCCTTGGCCATGGCCGCAACCTAGGTGGCGGCGGGCGGGGCGGCAACCAGCCGCCAGAAACGAAAACGCCCGCGGCAGGCGCGGGCGTTTGCGGACAGATCGGCGCAGGCCTAGCCGCGGTTGGTGGCGGCGCGCCAGGCGACGGAATGGATGTCGGACCGGCTGATGCCGATATCGGCGAGCTCCCGGTCACCCAAGCGAGACAGCTCGCTCAGGCTTTGGTTGTAACGCCGCCAGTTGCGGAGAAAACGGACGAGATTCGTGAACATTTTAAGTCCTCTTGAGCATTTCCGGCCCAGCGCCGGATGAATCTGATGGCAGAAACATAGTCCGGGATGGTGCAGTGCGAAAGCAATATTATTGCGCCGCAGCTACGCTGAATCTGCATATCTGTGGAAAGATTTTTTTAACCGAAGCCGTCCCGTTCGCGTTGAATAGGACCATAACAACAAGCGCTTTCAAAAACTGATCGTGATTCGAGACGATTTTAATGGTTGTGGCGTCTTTTAGGCCACGGCCGCTAGACCAATGGAGCATGGCAGCCGCACAAGGGCGTTAGCGCGCTCCGGAACCCGGAACCGACGAAAACGGTGGCGATTGTGTAAATTGCCAGCCCACGGGGAGAGTCGCCCATGCCACGCCTGCGCTGCCTTGCCTTCATCGCGTCGATCCTTTGCATGGCGGCTGTCACCCCCGCCGGCGCGGTCGAGCTCAAGGTGCTCACCGCCGGCGCCTTCAAGCCGGTGGTGCAGGCGCTGGTGCCCGACTTCGAGAAGCAGACCGGTCACAAGGTCAAGGTCGAGAACGACACCGCCGGCGGCCTGCAAAAGCGCATCCAGGACGGCGAGCCCTTCGACGTCGCCATTATCACGCCCAAGGCGATCGACGACCTCACCACCGCGCGCAAGATCGTGCCGGCAAGCCGCGTCAATCTCGCCAGCGTCGGCGTCGGCGTGGTGGTCAAGGAAGGCGCGCCCAAACCCGACATCGGCACTGTCGACGCGTTCAGGCGCACGCTCGTTGCCGCGAGATCGGTCGCCTATATCGATCCGGCGAGCGGCGGCTCGAGCGGCATCTACATCGACAAATTGCTCGAGCGTCTCGGCATCGCCGACCAGGTGCGTCCGAAGGCGAAGCTCAAGAAGGGCGGCCATGTCGCCGACCTCGTCGTCGATGGCGAAGCCGAGCTCGGCCTGCATCAGATCAGCGAGATCGTGCCGGTGAAGGGCGCCGAGCTGGTCGGCCCGCTGCCGAAAGAAATCCAGAACACGACCACGTATGCCGCGGGCTTAAGCGCCGACAGCACGCGGACCGACGCCGCCACCGCGCTGATCAAGGCCTTTTCCGGACCGGCGGCCGCCGCCGTGCTTAAATCCAGGGGCATGGAGCCGGCGGCGCCGTAAGGGCACTTCGTTTTGACATCACCGCAGAAACGGCCGCAGCCGAACCGCGGCGTCGTCATCAGCGCGCTCGGCGTCGCGCAGATTCTGGCGTGGGGCACGTCGTTCTATTTTCCCGCCGTGTTCGCCGAGCCGATCGTCGCCGACACCGGCTGGTCGCTCGGCTGGGTAGTGAGCGGCACCACTATCGGCTTGCTGGTTGCCGGATTGATCTCTCCGCAAGTCGGTCGTCTGATCGGCACACATGGCGGACGGCCGGTGCTGCTGGCGAGTTCGGTGCTCTACGCCGTCGGCCTTGCCGGCATTGGCCTCGCGCCGGCGTTGCCGGCTTATCTCGCCGCCTGGGCCGTGCTCGGCCTCGGCATGGGCACCGGACTTTATGACGCGGTGTTCGCGGCGCTCGGAAAGCTTTACGGCCGCGAAGCGCGCATGCCGATTACCAACCTCACTTTGTTCGGCGGCTTTGCCAGCACCG
Organism: Pseudolabrys sp.; assembly: GCA_049680165.1. Taxonomy (GTDB): domain Bacteria; phylum Pseudomonadota; class Alphaproteobacteria; order Rhizobiales; family Xanthobacteraceae; genus Pseudolabrys. The sequence goes on along the minus strand of JBAUHH010000442.1, from coordinate 10,494 downwards.
TTTGCTGGCCGTTGAGCGCCTTCATGATCGAGCACGCCGGCTGGCGTAACGCATGCCTGATCTACGCCGCGCTGCATCTTTTCGTGTCGCTGCCTTTGCAGGCCGCGGTGGTGCGCCGGCAAGCCGCAAAGACCGCGGACGCGGAAACGCCCGCCGGCGATACGGCGCGACGCGACGTGCCGCTCGCGAACGAAACGGCCCTGTTCGCGATGCTCGCCTTGGTGATGTCGATTGGCGCCGGCATTGGCTCGATCGTGATCGTGCACATGATGATCTTTTTGCAGGCGAGGGGCGTGGACTTCGCCGTCGCCGTGACGCTCGGCGCGTTGTTCGGGCCGGCGCAGGTCGCCGCGCGCCTCGGCGAACGGCTGTTCGGCAGCCGCTATCATCCGATCTGGACGCTCGTATTCTCCTGCGCGCTGATGGCGGTCGGCCTGCTCATGCTCTACGGCCACTTCCGCATTTTGGTTCTGGTCATTCTGCTGTACGGCGCGGGCTACGGCGTCTCGTGGATCGCGCGCGGCACGTTGCCCCTGGCGCTGTTCGGGCCGGTGCGCTTTCCGCGCCTGATGGGCAAGCTCGCCTTTCCGAGCCTGATCGTGCAGGCGCTGGCGCCGTCGGCCGGCGCGCTGCTGATCGAGCGTAGCGGCGCCGATGCCACCATCGGCGTATTGACACTGCTCGCGCTCACCAATGTGCTGCTTGTCGGCATTCTGTGGGCCCTTTGCCGCCGGCAAATCGCGGCGACGGTGTGATAATGTTGACCTTGCGCACACTGTTCTTCGAGGATCTCTCGGTCGGCATGACCGAGACGCTGTCGAAGACCATCGACTCCTCCGACGTCGTCGGCTTTGCCGCGGTCACCGGCGACCGCAATCCGATTCACCTGTCGGAGCATTTCGCCGCCAAGACGCCGTTCGGCACGCGCATCGCGCACGGACTTTACACCGCCAGCCTGATTTCAGCGGTGCTCGGTACGCGCTTGCCGGGACCAGGCGCCATCTACATCTCGCAGACGCTGAATTTCCGCGCGCCCGTGAAGATCGGCGACACCGTCGACGTCAGCGTGGTGGTCGCCGAGCTGGTGCCGGAGAAGTTTCGTGCACGGCTCACGTGCAAGTGTTCGGTTGCAGGTGAAATCGTTCTCGACGGCGAGGCTTGGGTAAAAGTACCGTCATCGAGCGCCGGCAGGCCATTGCCACGGCTGTGAGCGCGATTTGCATAAGCAATTTCGGAACGTAGCGCTGTTTGTTGCATTAACTCGGTGAGCAAAGCGGGAATCATTGTTTGGTGGGAAATGACGGGAGGTGCGCCATGCCGACCCTGTTGCCGACCAAAGTCAAAGCGCTCGCGAAAAAGCATCCTGCTGACGCGATCACCGACTGGATGGGAATCTGGTCCATCAGCCTCGGCTGCGCGGCGGCGACCTTCGCGATGTTCGTCTATTTCAGCGCCGACGACCAGTTGGCCGCAACGTTCGTCCTGTCCGCGGCCGCGTTTATGATCTTTCTGGCGTCGCACGCGGGTGGCTCGCAACACGACAGGTAAACCTGCCACATTTCGTGCTCACGCGACGCTTGACCGTCGCGCAATTCATCCCTTCCGCGTCCGCTTCTTACGATCCCGGCGGCGGCGCGAAGAAGCAACGCGGCGAGCCGTCCGGCCGCTTGCAGCGCCAATAGGCGCCGTCAGGCGAAGGCAACGACTGGCTGTAGGGAATAAGGTCGTTGATGTTTTCGCTTCGGGTCGGACCGTCGGATTCATTGCCGGTCACGCCGATGCCGTATGTCACTGCACCGCGCACGCTATAGCCGCCGGTCCCGGCCTTCACGGCGTTGGGTGCAACCACGCCGCAATCTTCGGCGCCACAGCACCATTCACCCGCGGGATTCTTGTATGACCCGCGACTGATCCAGACATCGTGCGCAACGGCCGCAGAACTCGACAGGGCAACAACGAGTAGTGCGCATAACTGAGTTCGCAACATCGGTGGCCTCCTCGAATTGGCCCGGCGTGGCGATCACTCAACGGCGCTGCTTCGTTATGGGTTCCCTTGCGTTAGGTCCTGGCTTTTTTGCGAACAATGGATTCACGAGCCCGGTTCGATACCGCAGCATCTCGCGAATCGACGTTGCTGAATCTTAGCACGCGTTGATAAAACGCCAGTGTCGTTTTTACCGCCGGCGCCGGATTAAAAGCCGCCGCTAAGCTATTGCCGAAAACGGCTAATCAAATATGCGTCATGAACGGGCGGGCTGCCGCGTAGCCTCTTGGGGCGGCGCTTTCGCCGTGGTAGCGGGAGGCACAATGGAGCCGGCAAAGCGTTTAAAGCCCGCCTGGGAGATTTGGCTCGACCGGCGCGGTCGCGTCTCGATGTTGCGCATCGCGACGCTGGCGATGCTTTTGTTTCCGCTCGCCAAGGCGCTTTACGACGCGGGCGCGATTGCCGGCGGCGCGCGTCCCATCAACGATTTAATTCACCACGCCGGCTTCTGGGCGCTGATCTTTCTCGGCGTGTCGCTGGCCGTGACGCCGCTGCGGCGGATCGCGCGTTACGGCGCACTCCTCGATGTGCGGCGGATGATCGGCGTCGGCGCGTTTTGTTACATCGCGGCGCATCTGGCCTTGTTCTTCGCCGACCAGCGCTACGATATTGCCGCCGTCTGGCATGAAATCAGCCACCGCATTTATCTCATCATCGGCGCGACCGCGTGGATTGGGCTCGCGCTGCTGGCGGCAACCTCGACCGACGGCATGGTGCGCCGGCTCGGCGGCCTGCGCTGGCGGCGGCTGCACCAGATCATCTATGCCATCGCGCTGCTCGCGCTCATCCACTATTTCCAGCAGACCAAGGCGGACATCAGCGTGCCGACCTTTGCTGCCGGCGTGTTTCTGTGGCTGGCCTGTTATCGCCTCGCGGCGTGGTGGCAAGGCGGCGGAGAATTATCGTCGTTCAAGCTGCTCGCGCTCACGATCGCCGTGTCCGCGCTCGTTTTCGCGGGCGAAGCCATCGGCATCGGCTTGGCTTTTCATGTGTCGCCGTTGCGCGTGCTGTCGGCTGCCTTCAATGTCCAGGCCGGCATAAGGCCGGGCTGGGAAGTGCTCGGCGCCGGACTTTGCGTGGTGGCGCTCGATAGAGTGCGTTCGCGGTGGACGAAGCGGGCGCCGCGCGCCCGTCCGGTCGCGGCGGAATAGCAGGGGGAATTATGGCCACGTTTGTTGTCGCCCACGGCGCCTGGTCGGCGGGGTGGGGCTGGAAGAAGATGCATCCGTTGATGGCCGCGCGCGGTCACCGGCTCGTTGTGCCGACACTGACAGGGCTCGGCGAGCGCAGCCATCTGGCGCATGCCGGCGTCGATCTCGACACGCACATCGCCGACGTCTGCGGCGTGCTCACGTTCGAGGATCTCACGGGTGTGATACTGATCGGCCATTCCTACGGCGGCATGGTGGCGACCGGCGTTGCCGACCGCGCGCGCGATCGCGTGGGGACTGTTGTCTATATCGACGCCTTCGCGCCGAAGAACGGCGACAGCGCGTTCGATCTGCTGCCGGCCTCGGTGCGCGACCACCGCAAAGGCAATGCTGGCGGCGACTGGCGCATGCCGCCGAACCCGATGCCGCCCGACACGGCCGCGGAAGACCGCGCCTGGGCAGACCCGAAGCGGGTGCCGCAACCGATCAAGACCTTCGAGCAGAAGCTCGTTTTGAAATCCGAGCCGCCGCAGCCGCGCCATTACATCTATTGCAAGAAGTGCTCGGCCGACGATCGCTTCCGCCGGTTCTACGATCGCGCAAAAGCGGAGGGCTGGCGCACCTACGAAATCGATTCAAGCCACAATCCGCACATCACGGTTCCGCAGGCGCTTGCGCAAATGCTTGATGGCATTGCGTCAGGCAACTAGGGCACTATCGTTCTCCCCACCATCCAAACTTCATTGTGGAGATCGATTATGTCGCAAGCTGCGGTCAAGGCTACCATCGAACGACGCTTTCCCTGGGTGAGGGAAATGGGTGACATGCAGCGACTGGCCCACCGTCAGGTAGCAGGCTTCGACATTTATCATCACATCATGGCCGTCAGTTGGCCCACCTTCTTCATAATGTTGGCGGTGGCCTATATCGCTTTTAATTTTGCTTTCGGGTTGCTCTATCTCATCCTGCCGGGAAGTCTTGCCAACGCACAGCCGGGATCCATTGCGGATGCGTTTTTCTTCAGCGTTCATGCAATGGCCGCGCAAAGCTACCGCGATATCCATGCGGTAACGCTTTATGCCGACCTGCTCGTAACCGGCGAAGTGATGTGTGGCCTAGTCATCATTGCCCTGATTACCAGCCTTGTATTCGCCCGCTTTTCACGTCCGAAGGCTGGTGTCGTATTTAGCCATCAGGCGGTCGTCACCGCAGGCGATCACCCGACTTTATTGATCCGCGTCGCCAACCAGCGCAATAACCTTGTCATCGACGCCAGGGTGAGTGCCATGATTACGCACGACGTCCGTGAGTCATCAGGCAGTGTCACAAGGCGATTCGAAGACCTCACATTTGTGCGGACATGCACGCCATTCTGGACACTGACGTGGACATTGATGCACCGGATTGACCAATCAAGCCCTCTTTGGGGCCTGAGCCATGAAGACCTCATGGCGAAAAACGCAGAAATCTGCGTCGCGATCACTGGAATCGATGAAACCTTGGCGTTGCCGGTTTGCGGGCACGTCAGTTATCCCGCGAGCGAGATTCTCTGGAATCATCGCTTCGCGGACGTTTTCAGTTGGTCGAACACCGGCCGATTTCAAATCGATTTCGGTCGGCTGCATGACACAGTCGAAACGACCGCGTGACACTATCGTGATTCAGGTCGACGCTCGCCCAGGATTGCTCAAGCGCGCTCGCGCTTGGCAACCGGCAGCGGCGCGGCGGGCCGCACCATTTCCTTCAGGCGCGCGCCGGCGTGCAGGATCGGATCGACCAGCTCGCCCGAGATCGTGTGCGCATTGGGTCTGTCGGGGTCGACGCCGAAGCTCAGCTTCTCCGGCTCCTTGCCGGGCACGTAGAGTGTGCCGAACATCCAGTCCCACACCGCGAGGCAACTGCCGAAGTTGCTGTCGTAATGGATCGGATTGTTGGAGTGGTGCACCTGGTGATGCGCCGGGCTCACGAACAGCCGGCCGAGCGCGCCGCTGAAGGGAATCCACAATTCGGTGTGCTGGAGATGGACGTACGTATGAATGAAGAACACCAAAATGATGTTGGTGTCGGAGAACGCGTATTGGTACGCGGTCTCGCCAAACATGTAATTGGCGACGCCATTGGTCACGCCGGTCGACACCGCGAGAATGTTCGCGAAGATCAGCGCGTAAATCGGGTGCACGCGGAAATTGGTCAATGGCGTGAGCACGGTCGCGGTGTGGTGCACCTTGTGGAATTCCCACAGCACCGGCACGCGGTGGCTGAGCCAGTGGTTGAACCAGTAGCCGAACTCGTAAGCGAGGAAGAGCAGCACGGTGACGATGCTGCGCTCGACGATCGTCGGTAGCGCGGTTTTCGCGACCGGGCCAAACGTGACGACAAGCCCGGCGATGATCGCGTTGCTCAGGAATTGATAGGACAGGATCGCCCAGCCGAGCACGATGCCGAACACAAACACGTTGAAGAACAGATAGCCGGCGTCGGCGTAGTTCGAGCGGCTCGACGTGATGCGATGCGGAAACAGCGCGCGCCACAGCGTGCGCAAGCGGATGCGGCGGCCGCGCTGCACGCGCTTGATGACGAGCCACAGCATCGCGAAGCCGAGCGCCGCGGCGAGCGACGTCAACGAAAAATGCGAGCCGAGCGAGAAGAACAGCTTGCCGAACTGACCGATGAAGAACTGAACGCCGGGCGACAGGTCCACGCGAGCCTCAAACGCTTAAAATGCGCGCCCAATGTCTTACCGCTGAGTAAATTTTACGTTAGGCCAAATGCTCGCATTCGGCCCGAAAGGGGCGGCTTTTGCTCAGCCGGCGAGCAAATCAGCGAACTCGGCGTGCTTCTTGATGTAGGCGGCGACGAACGGGCAGCGCGCGATCACCTTGAGCCCGCGTTTGCGCGCTTCCTCGAGCTCGCCGCGCACCAGCGCCGAGCCGATGCCGCGGCCTTCCAATTCCTTCGGCACCTCGGTGTGCATGAAGGTGATGACGCCGTCGGCGAGCGTGTAGTTGGAGTAGGCGACATGGCCGTCGGCATCCATCTCGAAGCGGTGGCGTTCGGTATTGTCGCGAACTGGCATTGTCACGGTCCCGGCACAATCTCTCACGATAACGTCGAGCCGGTAACCGCGGTTTACAAGAGGCCTGCATGCCGAAAATGACGCTCTACCACGCCGCGCCGTCGCGCTCGTCGATCGTGCACTGGATGCTGGAGGAGGTGGGCGAGCCCTACGACATTCATCTTCTCAACCTGAGCAAAGGCGAGCACCAGAAGCCGGACTATCTCGCGATCAATCCGATGGGCAAGGTGCCGGCGCTCAAGCACGGCGACGTGGTGATCACGGAAGCCGCCGCGATCTGCACGTATCTCGCCGACGAATTTCCCAAGGCCAGGCTCAATATCCCGGTCGGCGATCCGCGCCGCGGGCTTTATTTCCAGTGGCTGTTCTACAATCCCAGCGTGCTGGAGCCGGCCATGACCGACCGCGCCTTTCCGCGCAAGGAGGAGCCACGGGCGAGCGCGATCGGCTACCGCGGCCTCGACACCGTGCTCGATACCCTCGCCAAGGCCGTCACTCCCGGGCCGTATCTGATGGGCGAGCAGTTCACGGCCGCCGATATCGTGCTAGGCTCCGGCCTGCGCTACGGCACGATGTTCAAGCTCATTCCGGAGCGCAAAGCGTTTACTGACTACGTCGCGCGGTTTGCGGGGCGCCCCGCCTTGCAGCGCGCCGAAGCCAGGGATAAGGAACTCAGCGGCGCGTGAGTTATTCGATGTGAAGGCGCCGCGGCCAGTTTTTCGACATTGCCGGCGAGACGATTGCTTGCTCCGCCGGAATCCAACGGCACTGACGATCCTGCGAAACCAGATGAGGACCACCATGAAGAAACTCGCAATGGCGATTGCCCTGATCGCCGCTCTCGGGAGCAGCGTGTTGACCGGCACTGCGCAAGCGGCGCCCGGCGCCGCGAACCTCGGCACCGCCGCGATCGATCTCAGCGCGGTCGAGCAGACCCAATACGTCTACGGCGGCCATAATCACTGCTGGTACAACCGCGGCTGGAAAGGCCCGGGCTGGTACTGGTGCGGTTACGCCTGGCGCCGCGGCTACGGCTGGGGCGGCCCGCGTGGCTGGAACGCCTGGACCTATAGCGGCTGGGGTCCGGCTCCCGGCGTGGTCGTGGTCGCGCCCGGCCCGTACTTCTGGAATGGCCGGCACTGGCATCACCGCGCCTGGCGCGGCGGCCGCTGGTACTACTACTGATCTGACCGTTTGAAACCGCCGCCCGCGCATTTGCGGGCGGCGTTAACCGCGCGCAGCTGCGGCCGGGGAACCGGCTGCGGGCTCGCGCGTTTGTTTTTTTGAGGCAAAAAGAAACCAACGAGGATTCACATGAAAAAGTTTGGATTGGCGATCGTTATGGCTGTGGCGCTGGGCGCTGGCGTGGGCATGACGGGCGCGGCGCAGGCGGCTCCCGCCGGCGCGGCGAACCTGAATACGACGGCCAGCGGTCTCGGCCTGGTGGAGCAGACCCAGTTCATTATCTCCGGCCGCGAGTACTGCTGGTACGACGGCGGCTGGAAAGGCCCGGGCTGGTACTGGTGCGGCTACGCTTGGCGCCGCGGCTACGGCTGGGGCGGCCCGCGCGGCTTCCACGGCTGGGTCTATGGCGGCTGGGGCGGCGGCCACCACTATAGCGGCGGCAACTGGCATGGCGGCAGCAGTCACCACAGCGGCAACTGGCACGGCTCGAGCCACAGCAGCAGCCATAGCAGCCACCACGCCACCACGCGCAGCGCGACGCGGACCACCGTCCGCAGCGTGAATCGCAGCGGCAACCGCACCGGCGTGCGCACCACCTCGAAGACGACCGTGAAAACCAACAAGCACTAGACGCACATCGCCCAAACGCAAAAAATGAAACGCCCGGCCGCAAAGCCGGGCGTTTTTCTTTGCGTGAAGCGAACGGGATGCCGGTTGCTGCCTCGTCACGCGCGGGCTTGACCGGCGCATCCATCTGCCAAAAAACCGATGGATTGCCGGGTCGAGCCCGGCAATGACGGGAGAGGGCGTGTTACCGTTCGTGCCCGCGTGTTCCCATCCAAGGACATCCCATGAAACTCATCTGCATCGTGCTCGGCATCGCGCTCATCGTCGTCGCCGCGATCTATTTCGTGATGCCGGCGGATTCGCTGCCCGGCTTCTTCCCTGGTCACGAAGCGGGCGCGACGCGCATCCACATGAAGCACGGCCTCGTCACCGGTGCGCTTGGTGTCGTGCTGCTGGCGTTCGGCTGGTTCAAGGGGCGGAGCTAGCGATGCCGCCCCGCCTGCTGGCGGCCGCCGCGCTCATCGTTTTGCTGCCGGTGTCCGCACACGCCGGCTGCCTCTACAAGCCGTTCGACTTCCACCCGGAGAAGAACGACGGCGTGGTGGTGACGTCGATCGTCGATGCCGGCTCGTCCTGCACGCATAATTTCGGCGAGGGCCCGGGCTACAAGTTCACCGGCATCACCGTCGCGCGCGCGCCGGATCACGGCAAGCTCGCGCCCGCCGGCGCCAACCGCTTCATCTACACGCCGGACAAAAGCTTCACCGGCAAGGACGCCTATCTGTTCAGGATCTGCGCCACCAAGGGCAGTTCGAAGGGCTGCTCGACGGTCGCCTTCGTGCCGGAGGTGAAGTAGGCGGCCTCCATACTTCGAGACGCGCTCCCTGCGGAGCGCTCCTCAGTATGAGGCCGAGCGATAGTCAGCCATGACGAAAATTGTCCGCGTCAGTCGTCCGATGGCCGGCGCATCTGGTCCTTGGCGTCGCGGCGCTGCGCGCCTTGCAGCTTGTTTTGAAACTTGCCTTTCGCGAGCCGTTCGGCCTTTTTGGCTTTCCGGGTCGCGGCATCCGGCGCCAGCGGGTGACTGTCTCGGCGTCCGCCTGATTTTGTGTTCATGCGTCGCGTATAGCACGAACGTGGCGGATGGCGAGGGTTTGACGACATGCAATGGCCGGTGATGTTTGTCTTCACACCCGGCGCGCGGCGACATTTTCCATTTCTCGGCGACGGAGTTGCCGCACAACCACGTCGACACGGTGTAGCCGTACTGGAATCTGATGGACTTCACGCCCGAGGGCCGGCTGGCCAGCGTAACGCCGCCGCAGAAGTTCAGAAGCGAGTCTTTTGGAGAAGAATTATTTGAATAAGGGTAGAGGGCGGGTCGCGCGGGTGCAGCGCTCGTGTCCCGGGCGCGGCGCAACACGAAGTGGTGCGCCGCAGAACTGGGATCGTCGCGACCACCACATAGGCAATGACTGAGCGGTTCTCGCGCACCACGTCTTCCGACGTTCCGGCTGCCAGCAGCATCAGTTATTATCTTCCAACCCACGCGGCTGGTTTTATTCCGCTGCCGCCGGTCAGCGTTCTCGCCGGAGCCGACCGAACAATCAAGGAACCTGGCACCCAGGGTCCGTGTGTGTAAGAGGGCCGTGCCCGGCGGAAACGTACTTATTTGTTCAACTGTTTCGGCGGGAATGCCAAGAACTTCCGCTGCATGAATTCGTTCGGCCTTAGATTGAATTTTCAAAAGCGATGCATTTTCGCATTCCGAGAGCAAGCCTTTTCTAAGTTTTGAAGGACGCTGAGTTGCGAGCACTAAAAAGAGCCCATATTTTCGCCCTTCCGCAGCAATGGCCGCGATCCGGTTGCTCACTTGTTCCTGCAAAGTGTTGATCGGCGTGTCAGGTACAAAATTATGCGCCTCATCAATGATCACAAAAGTAGGTTGCCTATCATCAACGGGCGCCGACCCCCCCCGCCTTGGCATTTGGTTGGCTTTTTTGGGAGTAATACGCGGCCTCTAGTCGTCTGACAGAAGTCCAACGCTGCATGCAGCACTTTGACATTTCAGTGATGGCGGAGTTCGCAGTAAGAAGCATTTCGTCTAAACGAAGACCCGGCATTCCCAAGACGCAAATGTCCCAAGGGTTCCGGTCAAACCCTTTTTTTATGTGATCGGGCAAACTGGCAGGAATCGAAAGTTTTCCTTTCAATTGCCCTCTGTGCCACACTTGATTGAATCGTTTTCGAACGTCACGCAGCATCAGTTTGACGGCATTCCAATCAGCATTTGTAAGAATTGCGCCAGCACCCAATGTTTTCAATTCGGATGGAAAACTCCCGATTGCGATTTTATCATTTGCAAAACAGTCAGCAAGTTCTTCAAGGTCCTCTAATGAGTGACCGCGCGGGTACTCTTTCTTTGCGAAATCCTTAATGTAATGAACGCAGGTAAGGTAGCCCTGATATAG
>JBAUHH010000441.1:0-11871 GCA_049680165.1 Pseudolabrys sp. | reverse complement strand
TCCTGAAGCAACCGGACGATTGGCACCGCACCCACCCCGACAAGTACGAGAAAGACTATGCGTGTCCGCAATTTCAAGCGAGTCCAAAGCGACGATTTCACAGCCGCGAACAGGGCCCGGACCGCTTTGGCGGCGCCTGGGCGCGGATGGCCAATGTCGGGTAGCGGGGCCGAAAAAGCCGGTTAAATGGCTATCCTCGGGAACCTTTTGTCGGACGGAAAATTGCTTCTCAAAGTTCCAGTAACGGCGGGGTCAGTCATGCAGAGAGTGCAGCCGAGCGAGCCTGGGAGCGATTACGGGCATCATCCTGTTTGCCCGACCTGCGGCGTACCGATGTGGCTGGTCAACGCCGCGGACGATCCCAAGACCAGGCAACAAATGTTCGAATGCAAGGTTTGCGACGGCAAAGCTTTGCTGCCGCGTCTCAGGTGACCGGCAATTCCCTGCGGCGGACCGAACCTTAGGCCGCCGCTAACCCGGCAATTCGGGCTCGTCGTCTTTGGCCGGCGGGGTTTCATAGGAAATATCGGTCAGGCTGTTGCGCTCGGCTTGTTCCGCCAGCCGCAAATAGCCCAGCGCCAGGCTTTCAAGCTCGGCGCGAAGAGCGGGATTGGCCTCGCGCCTGGCGCGCGCGTGGAGTTCCGCCGCCTTGGTCCGATACGCATCCCCCTGGATCATTCGGGCCCTGTGTCGTTTTACATTACCGCAACGCAATAAGTGCCGGGTCGTTCCGGCATGAAAGCGGGATGGTTAAAAAGCGGGTCAGCCTTTCGTTGCAGGAACTTTCAGCGCCGGCCCATCGCGCCTTCGGGTGGGCTGACGAATACAACGTCCGGAAACATCGCTCGCCTGCGTGTTCGCAAGGCGCGAGCGCTGAACCGGAATTTCCGCGCGCGGTGAACGAACCGCTCGCAAAGGGAGCGAGAAAGAAAAGCAATTACTGCACGCCGTAATTTTTCCTGTCCTGGGTCGTGCGTCGGCGGCAGGCGATGTAGTCGGGCGAACCCGGCTGCGCGCCGTAAGCGCGGCAGCGCGCGTCGTCGATCGAGCTCACGGTTTTCTTGTCCTGCTTCTGCTGCTCAAGCAGGGCGCGGCCTTCAGTGCCCTTCGCGCAATCTGCGTGCGCCGTGCCGGTGGCGCATTCGAGCGACGTGCCGGCGCCGCATCCCGCAAGCAGGATGGCGAGAAGCAGAAAGAGAGGTGCGCGGCGCATGCCCGAATCCCTCGTTAAAGTGTCCGCCAACGATACAATGAAGGCAACCGCCCGGCTGCGCCGGACGGTGCAAATGTCTCGCGGGGCATGGATCGGGCGCCTGCGCGGATGAGGAATGCGCGCGGCGTGAGAAAATCAGGTCAGAGGTGCCGGCCCCTTCCGTTCTGGCCGGGGCTCGCCAGCGCGAAGAGCGCGTAAACCAGGATCGCGGTCGCAAACAGCGCCGGCATCCAGTTCTGCCCGACGTAGCCGAAGAAATGAAAATCGGCGACGAGCCAGTTGATTATGGAATTGCCAGTTTCCGGCACGCGACGCCTCCAGTGGCAGGCGCCGTCTTTTTAGCGCGAATCCCGGCCGGGCTTCGTAAATTGCAGATAAAATACGCGGCCTCAAGCATAACGCGCGCTTGCTAAATGCAGCGATTTGCTGGTTGCGCGTGGTTACCAAATCGCTGCGCGACAACCCGTATTTAGACCGACAGTTTTATCATTCGATAAAATCACGGGTTTAGCATTCCGCGCATCGGTCAACCGTCTGACCATCGGCCGGCGGCGGCGCGGCAGAAGCCCGCGATCGCCGGCATTGGCGGAGAGAGAACATGGATGAAAGACGCAAAGTGCCGCGCCACCGCACGCTCAAGGCCGGCAACATCATTTTCAATCGGGCCTCGGGCATCGATTGCCGCGTGCGCAACATGTCCGACGTCGGCGCCTGCCTCGAGGTGGAAAGCCAGCTCGGGATTCCCGACGACTTCCTGCTGGTGATCGAGCACGATCACGTCAAGCAGCCGTGCCACGTGGTGTGGCGCGAGCCCAAGCGGATGGGCGTCGAATTTCGCCACGTCGACCGCGCGGCGTGATTGTCTTGCTTGTCATCACCGGGACAAGCCCGGTGATGACAGAAAGAAAAGGCTTCGCGCTAAAACGCCGCCGGGAACGTGCCGCCGTCGATCAGCAAATTCTGCCCGGTGATGTAGCCGGCCTGCGTCGAGCACAAAAACGCGCAGGCCGCGCCGAACTCGGCCGGGTCGCCGAAGCGCTTGGCCGGAATGCCGGCGATGCGGTCGGCCGCCACCTGCGCGACGCTCTTGCCCTTCGTCTCCGCCGCCTTGCTCAGCGTGCCGCGCAAACGATCGGTGTCGAAAGCGCCGGGCAGGAGATGGTTGATGGTGACGTTCTTCTCCGCCACCGTGCGCGCGACGCCGGCAAGGAACGCGGTCAAGCCTGCGCGTGCGCCGGACGACAGATCGAGGCCGGCCAGCGGCGCCTTCACCGCGCCCGAGGTGATGTTGACGATGCGGCCGAAGCGCCGCTGCGCCATCGGGTCGATTACTTTCTGAATGAGCTCGATGGCGGTGATCATGTTGGCGATGACGCCGTCGATCATCTGCTGACGTGTCAGCTCGCGGAAATCGCGCAACGGCGGTCCGGCGTTGTTGTTGATCAGGATGTCGGGCTGCGGGCAGGCTGCGAGCAGCGCCTTCTGACCATCGGGCGAGGCGACGTCGGCGACAACCGGAATTATCTTCGCATTGGTGAGGCTTTTGAGTTCGCCCGCGGCCGCTTCGAGTTTCTTGGCGTCGCGTCCGTTGATGACGACCTCGCAGCCGGCCTCGGCCAGCGCCCGCGCGCAGGCTTTGCCGAGCCCGCGGCTGGAGGCGCAAACGATGGCCTTGCGGCCGGAAAGTCCAAGATCCATGGAGCCCTCTGGGTAGGAACAAAATACGCGCGGAGTGTCAGTTTCGGAAAGGCGCGCGTCAACCGCCATTTGTCGTTCCGGGGCGCGGGCGAAAGCGAGCGGACCCGGAATTCATATTTACAGGGTCCGATTATGGATTCCGGGTTCCGGCCTTCGGCCGGCCCGGAATGACAACTGTATTGTTGCGGCGGTGCTCTTGCCGCGGCGCGGTCCGCGGCGCTAGCCTTCCGGCATGGGCCTCATGAAAACCGCCAAATTGCCGACCGGCGCCGACGTCGATGTGGCGGCGAAACGTCTTTTCGGCGTTGCCGTACGCACGCCGCTGATTAACGCGCCGGTGCTCGACGAGCGGCTTGGCGCACGCGTGTTCCTGAAGGCGGAAATCCTCCAGCGCACCGGTTCGTTCAAATTCCGCGGCGCCTACAACAAGCTCTCGACCATTCCGCAGGACCGGCGCGAGGCCGGCGTGGTGGCCTATTCGAGCGGCAATCACGCGCAGGGCGTGGCGGCGGCGGCGAAACTGCTTGGCATGCGCGCGACCATCGTGATGCCGAGCGACGCGCCAAAGGCGAAATGCGAGCGCACGGCGGCGCTCGGCGCCGAGATCGTGTTCTACGACCGCGACACGGAAGACCGCTCCGCGATCGCGCGCGGCATCGCCGAGAAGCGCGGCGCCACGCTGGTGCCGCCGTTCGACGATCCGATGATCATCGCGGGGCAGGGCACCATCGGCAGCGAAATCGTCGAAGACCTGGCGGCGCTCGGTTTAAAGCCGGAGATCGTGGTGGTCGGCGCGTCCGGCGGCGGGCTCGCGGCCGGTGTCGCGCTCGGCGTGAAGCAGCGCGTGCCGGCGGCGAAATTCTACACCGCCGAGCCGGAAGGCTTCGACGACACCGCGCGCTCGTTCAAGACGGGCAAGCGCGAGAGCAACGAGCGGCTGAGCGGCACGATCTGCGATGCGCTGATGACGGTGACGCCGGGCGAGCTGACGTTTCCGATCAACCGCAAGCTGATCGGCGAGGGCGTGTCGGCGAGCGATGCCGATGTGGCGCGCGCGATGGCCTATGCGTTCCGCGAATTGAAGCTGGTGGTGGAGCCGGGCGGCGCGATCGGGCTGGCGGCGCTGCTCGCCGGCAAGATCGCAACCAAGGGCAAGGTCGTGGTCGGCGTTTTGTCCGGCGGCAATGTCGACGCGGACACGTTCGCGAAGCTGGTGGCGGCCTAGCGCTTCCTACGTAAACAGCGCGATGCGTTCTTCTTCGCTCAGGCCCGCGAGCGCGGCGAGTGCGTTGGCGGCGGCCATGCGCGATTCAAGCGTGTCGAGCGCGGGCGGCACAGCCGGTATCTCGGTCGCCGTCTCGGCCAGCGTTTCGGCTGTTGCTGCGGCGACAGGCTCGGCGACGCTGGTTTCGATTGCACCCGTTTCGATGACGCTCGTGTCGATGCCGGTCGTTTCGGTTGCGCTCGTCTCGGCGGCGCTTACTTCAACCGTGCTCGTTTCTGCGGCGCTAACTTCAGCGGGCATTGCCTGCGCCGTCACGATCTCGGCCGGCGCGGATTCGGGCGCGGGCTGAGCCAGAACCTCGAATTCGTACGGCGCGAACGTGCGCTCGGCGGCGGCGGGCAAAACGTGCGGGCCTTCCGGCGCCGCCGCTTGCGGCTGCGGCTCTTCGATTTGCGTCTCGACGGCGGTCTCGAATTGCTCGAGCACAATCGCCTGCGTCTTCACCGGCTCTGGCGTCTCTACCAATGCCGGTTCTGCGGCTGGCGCCGGCGTCCATTCCTGCGGCTCGGGCTCGGTCAGCGCCGTTGCGTCCGGCAGCGCAAATCCGCCGGCGGCGCTGTCGATCTCCGGGGAAATGTCGCGTGTCTCGCCGAACGCCATTGGCGCGGGAACGGGAGCGGGTTCGGTCGACGCAGCCATCCATTCGGCAATCGCGCGCTCGATCTGCGCGGCCGTAACCGGCGCATCCGTGATCGGCGCTTGCGTGACCGGTTCGGTAACGTAGGTTGCCTGCGGCTCGTTCTCATTGCCCGGCGGCGCCGGCTGGATATCCGCAAGCGCGGATTCGGACGGCGGCTCGGACGTCGCAATCGCGTCCGGCGTCACGATCGCTTCCGGCATCGTCGCCGCGGGTTCGGTCCACGCCACTGGTGGCATCATCGTCGCGGTTTCCGCCGGCGCAGGCGTTTCCGCCGCGGTCTCCGGCAACGCCACCGCGGCGAGAGGACCCTGCATATCCGGTTGCGGCTCGTCGACGACGGCGGGCGCGGCAGCGCGCGGCGGCTCGCCGATCATGGCGTCGATGCGCCGCTCGATCTGCGCGAGCAGCACCAGCAATCTTGCGGTTTCGCCGAACTCATCCGTGGCCGCTTCGGCGCGGCTCGCGCGGATGGTCTCGAGAATCGCGCGCAGTTCCTGATGCAGCCGCGCGAACACATCGGGCGAGCCGAGTTGCACCAGCGCCTCGATGCGGTCGAGCGCTTTCAACAAAAGCCCGGTATCGGCGTTGCGGTTGCGGCGGGTGAATTCGGCGAGGAACCAGCGCCCGCGCTCGTCGTCCATCAGCGCGTCACAAAACGCCTGATACTCGGCCTCGGTCGGCTCGGCCGGTTCGGTCTGTCGCGCCAGGGCGGCGTAAGGGTCGGCGGCCACGGTCACCTGTCATGTGCAATTCGCGCAGGCGCAGTTTATCAATCAGGCGGCCTGATTCGTCCAACGCTATTGGTGGCATGCCGCCCCGTCCCACGAGCCCTGCCGGATTCGCGCTCCGCACGGCGGTATTTTACGCCGCGATTCTCGGCGTCGGCGGCATCCAGATGCCCTTCTTTCCGCTCTGGCTGAAGGACAAAGGCCTCGACGCGCAGACGATCGGCCTGGTGCTGTCGATGCCCATGGTGGTGCGCGTATTCATCGTGCCGGTCGTCACGCGGCAGGCCGACCGGCGCGATTCGCTGCGCGCGCTGATCCTGGCCTCATGTTGCGCGACGGTTGCGGGTTACGCGCTGGTCGGGCTGGCGAACGGGCCGGTGACGATTCTCATCGCCTACACGCTCGCCGCGCTGGCCTATACGCCGATCCTGCCGATGACCGAGACCTACGCGCTGCGCGGGCTTGCCGCCATCGGCCGCGCCTATGGGCCGGTGCGGCTGTGGGGCTCGCTGACCTTCATTCTCGGCGGCTTCGTCGCCGGCTTTGCCATCGACCGCATCACGACACGCGACCTGATCTGGCTCATCGTCGCGGCTTACGCGCTCAGCGCCGTGGCTGCGATGGCACTCGCGGAGCTGCCGCCCGTGCCGCAGCGCGCGCCGGAGCAGACGCCGCGCAAGGGCCTGCTGCGCGACGGCGTTTTCCTCGCGGTACTGGCGTCGGCCGGCTTTACGCAAGCGAGCCACGCGATCTTTTACAGTTTCTCGGCGGTCGCCTGGAGCGCGGCCGGTCTCGACGGCAAGGCGATCGCCGCGCTGTGGGGCCTCGGCGTCATCGCGGAAATTTTGCTGTTCGCGCTGTCCGGCCGCCTGCCGCGTTCGCTCGGGCCGTTGGCGCTGTTGCTGATCGGCGCGGCCGGCGGCGTCGTGCGCTGGACGGCGATGGCGTTCGATCCGCCGGGGGCTGCGCTGCCGTGGCTGCAACTCCTGCACGGGCTGTCGTTTGGCGCGACGCATCTCGGCGCGCTCGGCTTCGTCGCGCGCCACGCGCCGCATCGGCAAAGCGCGACAGCGCAAGGTTATCTTGCAATCGCGCTCGGCTTGATGATGGCGGTAATGACGAGCGTGTCCGGGCTGCTCTACGCGGCCTTCGGCACGTTCGCTTATGCGGCGATGGCGCTAGCGGCTGCTGCTGGCGGCGCTTGCGCGCTGATAGCGCAACGCTTGCGGCGAGATGTTGCGGTGTGAACGCGCCTGCATGTGCTGGCGCGGCGCGCCGCACATCGGCACGACGCCGGCGAGATCGCGGCCTTGCAGATAAATCATCTTGCGCGACAGGCCGCCGTGCCGGTTGATCCAGTGCCGCACCGACGTCGGATAAAGATTCCACAAGGCTTGCGTGCCCATAGGACTCGTCACCGGGTGACCGTCGGCATCCGGCATCCACGCCGCGTGGAAACCAAGCCGCGCGCGCGACGTCACGCACAGGCGATCGCGCGGAATGATGCCGAGCACCAGCGTGCAAGCGGAGAGACAATTGCCGTCGATGATGACGTGCTCGCCGGTCGAGCGCAGCATCGCGTATGTTTGCAGGTAGTGACCGATCTGTCCGCCGCGGTCTTCGGAAATGAGCATCGCCGCCTTCGAGGGCGCGACGCCTGATACCGCAAGAACAGCGGCCAATACCGCTAAACGAAAACGCATTACCCCCGACTCCCCGAATACGCGGGCGGTTTTTGTTACCGCCATTGTGGCAAAGTCTAAGCCATTGTGGGGCCCCGCGGAAAGGTTTGGTTAACCAAAACCGGGGGGAAAATACGCAAATAGTTTCAGGGCTTTGCGCTAACCCCAAAGTTCCATCGGAGCCGGGAATACCTGGCTTTTCTCGTAGCGCAGGCCGCCCGGCCGGTCGCGTTCCAGCAGCAACGGCCCGTCGAGATCCACATAGCGGGCCCTTTGTGCCAGCAGAATGGCAGGAGCCATGGCCAGCGAGGTTGCCACCATGCAGCCGGCCATCAGCGCCAGACCCTGTTGCTCGGCCTCGGCCGCCATCGCCAGGGACTCGGTGAGTCCGCCGGCCTTGTCGAGCTTGATGTTCACGGCGTCGTATTTGCCGGCCAAGCCCGGCAACGAGGCGCGGTCGTGGGCGCTTTCGTCAGCGCAGACGGGGATCGGCCGCTTGATCTTGGCAAGCAACCCATCGTGCGCGGCCGGCAGCGGCTGCTCGACCAGTTCGACCCCGGCACGGGCACAAACGGCGAGGTTTTCGGCCAGATTGCTGTCGTTCCAGCCCTCATTGGCATCGACGATCAGCCGCGTTTTGGGGGCGAAAGCGCGCACCGCGGCGAGCCGGGCGCGGTCGCCATCGGCGCCGAGCTTGATCTTGAGCAGCGGCCTAGAAGCCGCCTTCTCGGCGGCGCGGGCCATGGCGGCGGGGTCGGCGAGCGAGATGGTGTAGGCGGTGATCATCGGCTTTAGAGCGGGCAGGCCGGCCAGCTCGTGCACCGGCTTGCCGGCGCGCTTGGCCTCCAGATCCCAGAATGCGCAGTCGATGGCGTTGCGGGCGGCGCCCACCGGCATGGCCTGTTGCAGGCCCTTGCGGTCGAGCCCTTGCGCGATGGTGGCCGTCATGCCCTGGATGCTCCGCACCACCCCTTCGACGCTCTCGCCAAAGCGCTGGTAGGGTACACATTCGCCACGGCCGCGGTGGACACCATCGCTGAGCGTGGCGACCACCACGATCGCCTCGGTCTTGGCGCCGCGGCTGATGGTAAAACGCCCGGCAATCGGCCAGTTCTCGACCGTCGCGGAGAGGGTGATGGGCTTGGGGATATCCATGGGATAGCCGCTTGGCGAAACCCTCGACAGGTTCGCAGGCGATGGTCAAGTCCAGTATTGTGAACAGAAAGCTTACGCTCGGGTGCGAGCATCGGCTGGAAGACAGGGCAGGCCGCCTTATATCGCGGCCGGGGCAATAGCGTGAGTCAGACTTTGCTCGAAAGCACGACCGACGGCGAAAGCCTCAGGCTGGCCGCAAGTGGCGCCTGGACGGCGCAGCATGCGCGCGCGCTCGAGGCCGTCATCGACGCCCAGACCCTCAAGTCGGACGCCGTCCGCGGTGTGACCATCGACATGGCCGGCATCGAGCGGCTCGATACTTTCGGCGCCTGGCTGCTGGAGCGGCTGGTGCGGGCCTGGAAGGCGCACGGCTGCGACACCAATGTGGTCGGCCTTGCGGAAGATTATCGCGGGCTGTTGGCGGAAGTGCACGGCGTCGGAGAGGATGCCGGCAAGCCGCAGCACCACGAGCACGCCTTCACGCGCGCGCTCGCCGCGATCGGCCACACCATGGCCGAGGTCGGCGACTCCGCTGTCTCGATGGCCAATATGCTGGGCGCGGTCGCGGTCGCGCTCGGGCGGGTGGTCGTGCGTCCCACCAGCTTCCGCTTCACCGCGATGGTGCATCACCTCGACAATGTCGGCTGGCGCGCGGTGCCGATCATCCTGATGATCACGTTTTTGATCGGCTGCATCATCGCGCAACAAGGCATTTTTCATTTCCGCAAATTCGGTGCCGACATCTACGTCGTCGACATGGTCGGCATCCTGATCTTGCGCGAAATCGGCGTGCTGATCGTCGCCATCATGGTGGCCGGCCGCTCCGGCAGCGCGTACACCGCCGAACTCGGCTCGATGAAGATGCGCGAGGAAATCGACGCGCTGCGCACCATGGGCTTCGATCCGATCGAAGTGCTGGTGCTGCCGCGCATCGTCGCGCTCGTGATCGGCGTGCCGATCCTGACGTTCCTCGGTTCGATGGCGGCGCTTTATGGCGGCGGGCTGGTCGCGTGGCTTTACGGCGGCATCGATCCCGACATCTTCCTGCAACGGTTGAAGGAGGCGATCTCGCTACAGACCTTCGAGGTCGGCATGATCAAGGCGCCGTTCATGGCGATGGTGATCGGCATCGTCGCCTGTGTGCAGGGACTGAAAGTGAAAGGCAGCGCGGAGTCGCTCGGATTGCAGACGACCGCGTCGGTTGTCGAATCGATCTTCCTGGTGATCGTGCTCGACGGTGTGTTCGCCATCTTCTTTGCCTCGATCGGAATGTGAGCGATGGCGGTGAACGGCAAAAACGGAAAAAAAGAAGTCGTCATCAGCGTGCGCGACCTCGTGGTCGGCTTCGACGAAAAGAACGTGCTCGACCATCTCGATCTCGATGTCTACCGCGGCGAAGTGCTCGGCTTCGTCGGCGGCTCGGGCGCGGGCAAGTCGGTGCTCATGCGCACCATCATCGGCCTGTTGCCGAAGCGGGAAGGCACCATCGAGGTGTTTGGCGTCGATCTGGCGGCGGCGGACGATAAAGCGCGGCAGGCGGTCGAGCGGCGCTGGGGCGTACTGTTTCAGCAGGGAGCGCTGTTTTCCTCGCTCACGGTGCGGGAGAACCTGCAATTCCCAATTCGGGAATACCTTCGATTATCCCAGCGTTTGCTGAACGAGTTGGCGGTCGCCAAGCTGGAAATGGTCGGCTTGAGCGGCGATGCCCTCGACAAATTTCCGTCGGAATTGTCGGGCGGTATGACCAAACGCGTGGCGCTGGCGCGGGCGCTCGCACTTGACCCCGAAATCGTCTTTCTCGATGAGCCGACGTCCGGCCTCGACCCGATCGGGGCCGGCGATTTCGACAGTCTAATTGCGACTTTGCAGCGCACTTTAGGACTCACGGTGTTCATGGTAACCCACGACCTCGACAGCCTTCATACGGTGTGCGACCGCATTGCGGTGCTGGCCGACGGCAAGGTGATCGAGCAGGGGACGATGGAGACGATGCTCGCGTCGACGCATCCCTGGCTGCATGCCTATTTTCACGGAAAGCGGTCGCGCGCGGCCGAGCATCACGAGCAAGCGGCGCCCGAGCGGAGAGTTTGATGGAAACCAGAGCCAATTACACGGTGATCGGCCTGTTCACGCTGGCGGTTGTCGTCGGCGTGTTCGGCTTCATCTACTGGTTCCAGAATATCGGCGGCAGCGGCGAGCGCGCCTATTACCGCGTGCAGTTCGCCGGCTCGGTGTCCGGCCTGCGCACCGGCGCCACCGTGCTGTTCAACGGCATCCGGGTCGGCGAGGTGACGTCGCTCGCGCTCGATCCGTCAAAGCCGAAGCAGGTGCTGGCGAACGTCTCCATCGACAAGGACGTCAAGGTTCGGCCGGATACCGAAGTCGGCCTCGAATTCCAGGGCTTGACCGGCATCGCGTCGCTCGCGCTCACCGGCGGCTCGCCGAATTTGCCGCCGCTATCGGGGACGAAAGACAATCCGGCGACGCTGAACGCCTCGCCCGCCGCGACACAAGACGTCACGCAATCCGCGCGCGACGTGCTGCGGCGACTCGACGATTTCCTGATCGAGAACCAGAGCGCGCTCAAGAGCGCGATCCAGAACATCGATAGCTTCACCGCCGCGCTCGCGCGCAACTCCGACCATATCGACAACGTGCTGGGGCAGATCGACACGTTCTCGGCGGCGCTGGCGCGCAATTCCGAACGCTTCGACAAGATCGCGGAGGGCTTGCAGAATTTGACCGGCGGCGAGGACGGAAAGGGCGGCGACGTGAACGAGGCCGCCCGCTCGATCAAGAAGCTGGCGGACCACCTCGACGACCGCACCGCCGTGATCACGCAGAACGTCAACAAGCTGACGGCCTCGGCATCGAAGCAGGTCGACAGCCTGTCGGCGGAGGCGCGCCGCACGCTCAACAACATCGACCGGACGGTGACGAACCTCGACAAGAATCCGAGCCGGCTGCTGTTCGGCGGCAGCGGCGCGACGCCGGCACCCAGCGGCAAGCAGCGCTAGAGCCCCCATTTAACTTGAGGGCGTTTCATTGTCCGTTCGTCCCCGCGTAAGCGGGGACCCAGCGCTCAAATAGCGCTGGATTCCCGCTTTCACGGAAATGAGCGGAGGAGCAGCCGCTTCAGTGTGACGAAGGAAAATCGGCGCTAGTCGAAGCGACCGGCCGCGTGCGCCAGCATGGTGTAGACCTTGCCGGTTTCCGAAGTGAGGTACGTGCGCGCCACCACCTGGCCGCGGTCGTCGCGCGAGACTTCCTCGAGCAACCGTTCGAACTCGGCGATGTAGCGGTCGACCGTCTGCTTGAACTCCCGGTCGCCGCGGTACTTGCGGCGGATCTCGTCGAACGCCTGCTGGCCTTGCAGCGTGTAGAGCCGGCGCGTGAACACGTTGCGTTCGCCGCGCTTGTAGCGGTCCCACAGATCGGCGGCGGCTTCTTGATCGATCAAGCGCGCGATG
>JBAUHH010000440.1:0-13855 GCA_049680165.1 Pseudolabrys sp. | reverse complement strand
TCAACACCGCAACCTTCGACCGCAAAGGCATCCTCTGGTTCACCGGACAGAATGGCGTCTATGGCCGCGTCGATCCGGCGACCGGCAAGGTCGAAGCGTGGAAGGCGCCGAAGGGGCCGGGTCCCTATGGCATCACCACCACGCCGAAGGGCGAGGTCTGGTACGCCTCGCTCGCCGGCGATCACATCGCCAGGATCGACACCGTCAGCGGCGACGCGATGATGGTGGCGCCGCCGAAGCCGGGCGTCGGCCCGCGCCGCATCTGGTCGGACTCCAAGGGCCTGTTGTGGGTGAGTTTCTGGAACACCGGCGAAGTCGGCCGCTACGATCCGCTCGCCAAGAGCTGGAAGGTGTGGGGCCTGCCGAACAGCAAGTCCGGCTGCTACGCGGTCTATGTCGACGACAAGGACGTCGTCTGGCTCACGGACTTCGTCGCCAACGCCATCGTGCGTTTCGATCCGGAAACGGAAAAATTCGCCAGCTTTCCGAGCAACGAGCAGGGCGCGGCGGTGCGCCAGTTGCTCGGCCGCCCCGGCGAAGTATGGGGCGCGGAATCGGGCGCCGACCGCCTCGTGGTCATCAGGGAATGATGGCGGGTGCAATGACCAACAAGTCCTTTAACCGCAGGCGTATCCTGCAAATGCTGGCGGGCGGCGCGTATCTCGCGTCCACCGGCGAACGTGCCTTCGCGGCGGAATCGCGCATCGACAAGCTCCTCGTCGAGGCGAAGGCGCATGGCGGAATTTCGCAGCGCGTTGATTTCATTTCCGGTGCGCTACGGGGCACGCGCTACCGCGGCTATACGCTGGTCGGCGGCCCACACCGCAGGGAAGAATTCGTCGTGCGTGACGATGCGTTCGACTGCGTCACGTTTTGCGAAACGGTGCTTGCCGCGGCGATTGCGCGCCAGCCGACCGAATTCAAATCGGTGCTGCGCGCGATCCGCTACCACAATGGCATCGTGAGCTGGCGCGAGCGCAACCACTATTTCTTCGAGTGGGGCGAGCACAATGTCGAGAACAAGACGTGCCAGGCGCTGGCCATGGATGGGTCGGTGACGTTCGAGAAAACCGTCTATTGGCACCGCGCGCTCGGCAAGCGCCGGTTCGCGATGAAAGCGATCCCGCGCGACGTTTTCATGGCCAACACGAAGATGCTGGCCGATGGTGACATCATCGGATTCGTGACGACGCGGCCGGACCTGGATTATTTCCACGTCGGCTTCGTCAGCTTCGCGCGTGACGGTGAGCTGTTGCTGCGGCACGCGTCGAAAAGCCGGCATCGCGTTCTCGACGAACGCATGGACCGCTTCGTTGCGGACAATCGCGTGCGCTATGTCACGCTGCTGCGGCCGGAAGAGCCGGGCGCGGATGCGGTCGCCGCCCGCAAGGACGGTTGACCGTCACGCGTCGACCTTTTCCTTCGCGTTCACCGTCGCCGTGTAGTCTTCCATTAGCGTCCTGGTGATGCCGCCGGGATTGAAATTCCACTGCGCGATCTCGGAAACGGCCGTCACTTCCGCCGCCGAACCTGTGATGAAGCACTCCGAGAAACCGGTGAGCTCGTCCGGCATGATGCGGCGCTCGATCACTTCCATGCCGCGCTTGCGGGCAAGCCCGATCGTGGTCTGCCGGGTGATGCCGTCGAGGAAGCAGTCGGCGATCGGCGTGTGAATCTTGCCGTCCTTGACGAAGAAGATGTTGGCGCCGGTGCATTCGGCAACGCGGCCTTCCCAGTCGAGCATCATCGCGTCGGCGTAGCCTTTGCGCTCGGCCTTATGCTTGGAGATGGTGCAGATTATGTAGAGGCCGGCGGCCTTGGCGCGGCACGGCGCGGTGCGCGGATCGGGGCGGCGATATTCGGCGAGGTCGAGCCGGATGCCTTTCAGGCGCTGCTCGGGATCGAAGTAGCTCGGCCATTCCCAGCTCGCGATCGCGACGTGGATTTTGTTGTTCTGCGCGGAGACGCCCATCATCTCCGAGCCGCGCCAGGCGACCGGGCGGACATAGGCTTCCTTCTTGCCGTTTTTCTCGAGCACCAGCTTCTTGGCGGCGTCGATCTCGGCAACAGAATAGGGGATCTCGAAGTCGAGAATCTGGGCGGAGCGCTTCAGCCGTTCGGAATGCTGGGTGCTCTTGAAGATACTGCCGCCATAGGCACGCTCGCCCTCGAACACGCAACTGCCGTAGTGCAGACCGTGGCTGAGCACATGCAGGTTGGCATTCTCCCAGGGCACGAGCTTGCCGTCGTACCAGATGACGCCTTCCAGGCGGTCGTAGGACTGTGCAGCCATGGTCACTTCCTCCTCAACTCAAAGCCTTCCACAGGCTCGGCCGAGCGGTTTCCCGGCCTTAATGGCGCTTTTTTCCCGCGCGATCCAATACTTTGCTTCACAGGGCCAACACCGGTAATACTGGCTCAAGCCCACGAGAAGCGCGCTATCAGACTTGGCGTAATGGCGCCGAAGCCCTAACTCGGGCACGATCATTTCGTCTGTACGGCATCTTTTGTAATAATAAACCGAGAATATGTCAATATGGCTGACATAAATTTGACCGGTGGCGCGGCAGCCTTGGCCGACCGGCCTTCAGCGGGCCCGGGCGAGACCCGTTCGAATGAGCTCGCCTGGGACATCATCGAGCTCTTGTTTTTCGCCTACCGCGATTTCGTCGGCGACCCTGACGCGGTGCTGAGCAAGCTCGCCTTCGGGCGCGCTCACCACCGGGTCCTGCATTTCGTCAATCGCAATCCGGGCATGAAGGTTGCCGATCTGCTCGGCATCCTGAACATCACCAAGCAGTCGCTCGGCCGCGTGCTCAAGCAGCTGATCGACCAGGGCTACGTGGTGCAGAAAGAGGGCGCGCAGGATCGCCGGCAGCGGCTGCTCTACGTGACGCCCAAGGGTCAGGCGCTGGCGCTCAAGCTCGCCGCGCTGCAGACCGAACGGATCACGCGCGCCTTTGCCGCGCTCGGCCCCGGCGCCCACGACGCGGCTCGGCGCTTTCTGACCGCCATGATCGACGCCGAAAATCGCGACGGCGTGCTGCGTTTGATCGCCAAGGGCGATCATGCCGGCAAGCGTCCCTGAGGTGCGTTGGGAGTGCGCCCGATGCCTGTCGCCGCTCTGCTCGCCGATGACGCGCCGCATCTCCTGATCGTCGACGACGATCGGCGCATCCGCGATCTGCTATCGCGCTTCCTGAGCGGCGAGGGCTATCGCGTGACTACCGCCGACACGGCTGCCGAGGCGCGCGCGCGGCTCAACGGCCTGAGCTTCGATCTGCTGATCCTCGACGTGATGATGCCCGGCGAATCCGGCTTCGATCTCGCCAAGGCGATCCGCGATTCCTCGAATGTGCCGATCCTGATGCTCACGGCGCGTGACGCGGCCGAGAGCCGCATTCGCGGCCTCGAGATGGGCGCCGACGATTATCTGGCGAAGCCGTTTGAGCCGCGCGAATTGTCGCTGCGCATCGCCAACATCCTCAAGCGCGCGCAGCCGGCGGTGACGCCGCCGAGCGAGTCGGTGCGTTTCGGCCAGTTCGTGTTCCACATTGCGCGCGGCGAGCTGCGCCGCGGCGAGGAAGCCATTCGCCTGACCGACCGCGAGCGCGAGATGCTGCGCGTGCTGGCGGCAACGCCCGGCGAAACGGTGTCGCGGCTGGCGCTTGCCGGCGAGGGTGGTCCGGTGAGCGAACGCGCAGTCGACGTGCAGGTGAACCGGCTGCGCCGCAAGATCGAGCGCAATCCGACCAATCCCCTGATCGTGCAGACGGTGCGCGGCGTCGGCTACCGGCTTGTGATCTCGACATGACCAGCCTCGACATCGGCGTCGCCACCATCCGCTCGATCCGGACGGCGGCGGTGCGTGTCGGCGACGGCTGGCGGCGCGCAAGCCGCTGGCTCAACAGCGTCATGCCGAAAGGCCTCTACGCGCGCGCGCTGCTCATCATCATTCTGCCGATGGTGATCCTGCAATCGGTGGTGGCGTTCGTGTTCATGGAGCGCCACTGGAATCTGGTGACGCAACGATTGTCCTCTGCGGTGGTGCAGGACATCGCGGCGCTGATCGACGTTTACAACGGCTACCCGCAGGACGCCGACCGCGCGCAAATCCGCCGCATCGCGCAGGAACGGCTCGGCCTGGTGGTCGATTTCCTCCCGATCTCCGAGATGCCGCCGCCGGGGCCGAAACCGTTCTTCTCGCTGCTGGACCAGTCGCTGTCGGAGGAGATCCGAAAGCAGATCGGGCGGCCGTTCTGGCTCGATACCGTCGGCAAATCGGCGCTGATCGAAGTCCGCATCCAGCTCGACAACGCGGTCATGCGCGTGTTTGCGCGGCGCAGCGCGGCATACGCGTCCAACTCGGAAATCTTCCTGTTATGGATGGTCGGCACTTCGGTGGTGCTGCTGACGGTCGCCATCATCTTCCTGCGCAACCAGATCAAGCCGATCCTGCGGCTGGCCGATGCCGCCGAAAGCTTCGGCAAGGGCCGCGAGGTGGCGAATTTCCGCCCGCGCGGCGCGCGCGAGGTGCGCCGTGCCTCGCAGGCCTTCATCGAAATGAAGGCGCGCGTCGAGCGCACGATGGAGCAGCGCACGGCGATGCTCGCCGGCGTCTCGCACGACCTGCGCACCATCCTCACCCGCTTCAAGCTCGAGCTCGCGCTGATCGGCGAGAGTCCGGAAGTCGAGGCGATGAAGAAAGACACCGACGAGATGGCGCGCATGCTCGAAGCCTACCTCGCGTTCGCGCGCGGCGATCTCGGCGAGCAATCGGCGCCGACCGACATGGCGGAATTTCTCGACGAGCTGCGCGACGACGCCGAGCGCCATGGCCACACGGCGACTGTGGTGTTTCACGGGCCGCCGGTGGTCACCGTGCGGCCGGCGGCGTTCAAGCGCTGCCTTGCCAATCTGGTGTCGAACGCGGCGCGCTTTGCGCCGTCGATCGCGATCACCGGCCACCGCGATCATCGCTGGCTCACGGTCACCGTCGATGACGACGGCCCGGGCATTCCGGCGCACATGCGCGAGGAAGTGTTCAAGCCATTCCTGCGGCTCGACGATGCGCGCAATCAGGACGAGGGCGGCACGGGATTGGGTCTCGCCATTGCGCGCGACATTGCGCGTTCGCATGGCGGCGACATTATGTTGAACGACAGTCCGCTCGGCGGCTTGCGCGCGACGGTCAGAGTGCCGGTGTAGTCAGGCCGCGTCGGCTTCCGCCGCGCCCTCATCGCGCCGCCGGCGGCGGCGCGCACCGCGCATCACGCATTTCGGCAGCGAGCACAGATCGTCGAGGAATCCGGCCCAGCGTTCGCCGCTGGCGAGGCCGCGGTCGAGCGCCGCCATGGTGCGGTCGAGGCCGGCTTCGTCGTCATCGATCCACACGCCGAGCACGCGCGCGAACATCAGCGCCGCGCCTTGCGCGCGCAGCGTGCCGATCGGGCCGGACGCGCCGATATTGGCGGCGGTCAGCATCCATTGCTGCGAGCGCACCGCCATGGCGTTGAGCGCCAGCGCCAAGCCGGCATTGCGGCGCGTCGAACGCATCAGCGAACGCACGGCGTCCTTGTAGGGCGCGAGCGCCTCGATCCGGCGCATCAGCACATCGAACAGGCGCTGGCGCGCCGGCTCGTCCGCCATGTCGGCGTCGCCGCCTGAAAGCACCGCGCGATCGATGTCCTTGATGTGGGCGGCGAGGATCGCCAGCGTCGAGCCGAACTCGCCGCGCAATTGCGACAGCGACAGCTTGGCGCGGCCGGCGATGTCGGCGAGCCCGATCTGCTCGAACGGCTGCTCGGCGAGCAACGCCATCAGCGCGTCGATCGCCTTGTCGCGGTCGGTGTTGCCGCGCGATGGCGGCGCGGTCGGGGATTTACTTCTGCGTTTTGCTTTGCGGGCCATGAAACGCCTCCCGTTTGCATTGTTGTTCTGCCCTTAATCTAGGTCCGCAAAGGCGACTCTTGTAGGGCAGGGGTTCTTCAGTTTGCGCGTGATCTTGTCCGAAAACCGGCGCCCACCCCGGATCAAGTCCGGGGCAGGCTTTTCCGGGATCACGCGCCTTAGCCGGCCAATTCACGCGAGCGGCGGGTGGCGGCGGCGATGGCCTGCGTCAACAAGGCGTCGAACCCGCCGGGACCCATCAGCACTTCCAGCGCCGCGGCGGTCGTCCCGCCGGGCGAAGTGACATTCTGGCGCAAGGTCGCGGCATCGAGCGGCGAGCGATGCAGCAACTCGCCCGAACCGGCGACGGTTTCGCGTGCGAGCGTCACCGCAAGCTCTGCCGGCAGGCCGGCGGCAATGCCTGCTTTTGCCAGGCACTCGGCCAGCAGGAAAATGTACGCCGGGCCGGAGCCTGAGACGGCGGTCACGGCGTCCATCAGGCGCTCATCGGTGACCCACTCGACCTTGCCGATGGCCGCAAGCAAATCGCTCGCCAGTTTGCGCTGGCGTGCGACGATCTTGCGGTTGCCGACGGCAACCGTGATGCCGCGGCCGATCGCTGCTGGCGTGTTCGGCATCGCGCGCACGATCGCGCCGTCGGACGCGAGTGCCTTTTCCAGAAACGCGATGGTGCGCCCGGCCATGATCGAGAGCACCATCGTCGCCTTGCCGACCTGCGGCGCGACGGCGGGCATCACGTCGGGCGCGCTCTGCGGCTTCACGGCGATCACGACCGCGGTTGCGTCGACGATCTTGTTCCTGGGATTGAGGCGGACGCCGCGCCGCGCCAGCGCCTTGATCGCTTTCGCCGGATGCGGCTCCAGCACGGCGATTTTCTTCGGATTGAGTCCGCGCGCGAGCCAGCCGTCCAGCATCGCGCCGCCCATCTTGCCGGCGCCGACGAGGACGAGCGTGCCCGCAAACTTGCGGAGCGTATCTTTGCTCTTTTGGGCTCTTTTCATGCCGCCGATGATAGCGGCATTTTCCGCCGCGACGAAGTGCGACTAAGCCTCGCCCGAGGTTTCGAACATCGCGGCGGAAAGCGCCTCGCGCGCGCCCTTGCCGGCCCAGACCACGAACTGGAAGGCCGCGAAGTAGCGCTCGCAGGCATCGAGCGCGGTGCCGAGCAAGGTCTCGCACTGCGCGCCGGAAGCTTCCACGCCGCCGGACAGCACCAGCGCGTGGCGGAACATGACGATGCCTTCATTCACCCAGAGATCGAAATGCCCGACCCACATCTGCTCGTTGATCAGCGATATGAGCTGCTGCACTTCGGTGCGCCGGCGCTCGGGCGCTTTCAGATCGAACGCGCAGGCGAGATGCAGCGCCTCGATGTCGCCCATCCAGGTGTAGGACACCTGGTAGTCGGTCCACTTGCCGGTGACCAGAATGGTGATCTCGTCGTCACTGGCGCGCTCGAACGACCAGTCGTTCACGGCCGCGAGGCGCTCGACCACGTCGAGCGGGTTGATCCGCTGCTCTTCCTGATAGCTGAGGAGGGACATGACGTCTCCGCTTTGCCGATATGAGCGAGGGAAACGCACGCCACCGCACGCTACGGACGCGAACGGAAGAAGCCCTTGCGGGCTGCAACAATCTCTTGACGCAGGGGGATACGGGACGCCTTGACCCGAGGACCGAATCACTTGGCTAACCGACTATACCCGCCTCGATTCGGGTCGCCAAAGGCATCGCTGAAAGGCAGTGAGCCGTGATTTGCCGTTTGCGCGCAATGTCATGCGGCGCTCTGTCCACAGCCAATGCGGCGGAAGGTTGACTCTGGCAGTGGATAAGTCGTGCCGCGACTCAGTCGAACAGGCTGGAAACCGATTCCTCGTGCGCCGTCCGGCCGATCGCTTCGCCGATCAGCGTCGCGATCTCCAGCACGCGGATGTTGCCCGCGGCGAGCAATTCCTTGGTCGGCTGGATGGAGTCGGTGATCACCAGCTCCTTCAGCCGCGACTTGGCGATGCGCGCCACCGCGCCGCCCGACAGCACGCCGTGGCTGATGTAGGCGTAGACGTCATTCGCCTTCTGCTCGAGCAGCGCGTCGGCGGCGTTGACCAGCGTGCCGCCGGAGTCGACGATGTCGTCCACCAGCACGCAGGTGTAGCCGGCGACGTCGCCGATCACGTTCATCACTTCGGATTCGCCTGCGCGCTCGCGCCGCTTGTCGATGATCGCGAGCGGCGCGTTGATGCGCTTCGCCAGCCCGCGTGCACGCACGACGCCGCCGACGTCGGGCGACACCACCATGATGTTGTCGAGCTTGAAGCGCTCCTTGATGTCGCGGACCATCACCGGCGAGGCGTAGAGATTGTCGGTCGGGATGTCGAAGAAACCCTGGATCTGGCCGGCGTGCAGGTCGAGCGTCATCACCCGGTCGGCGCCGGCGCGTGTGATGAGGTTGGCGACGAGCTTGGCCGAAATCGGCGTGCGGGGTCCGGGTTTGCGGTCCTGCCGGGCATAGCCGTAATACGGGATCACCGCGGTTATGCGGCGCGCGGAAGAGCGGCGCAGCGCATCCATGATGATCAGCAATTCCATCAGGTGGTCGTTGGCGGGGAACGAGGTGGACTGGATGACGAAGCAGTCCGCCCCGCGCACGTTTTCCTGGATCTCGACGAATATCTCCATGTCGGCGAAACGGCGCACGACAGCCTTGGTCAGCGGGGTCTTGAGATATTCGGCGATCGCCTGCGCCAAAGCGGGGTTTGAGTTGCCGGCGACGAGCTTGATCGCGCCGTTTTTGCCCGACATCTCTCAATCCTCGTTACGCCACTTTGGGCCGCGCATGATCTTTTCCGAAAACCGGTATCCACTTTTCGGGATCATGCGCCTGCAGGCGGCGTGGTCATAACAAGGCGGGCAGGGGCGGGCAATACGATTCCAAATCGTTTCCCGCAGATTCTCCGGCAGCGTAAATGCGCTTGTCGGCTTAGTGCCGCGAGGCCGCCAAGGTGAGCGTTTCGCTTTGCGAAAGCGAGGAAACGGCGCGCGGCTTGCGGGGCGGCAGCGGCTGTGAAGCGCCGACGGTCGCCGCCGCCTGTGTGCCGGCAACGGCCTCCGGCGATACTTCGTTCGCGACCGGGTCGGCCTGGGCGTGGAAAATGCGGAAAATGCCGGCCGCTTCGGGTGAGTTTTCCTGCGTGCTGGCCACGGCGATTTCGTTCTCGACCGGCGCCTTCGGCGATGCCGGGGTCGTGGTCAGGAACGCGGCCAGCTCATCCATGCTGGCGCGCGCGATCTTGTGCAGCATGGCATCGTCGGCGGCCGCCCAGGCGCGTTGCCTGGCGCCGGCTTGCTCTCTGCCGGTGATGCGTAGCGCCCGGTGCTGCTCGACGTCGTAGACGTCCCAGACCCAGGCGATGGCGGTGTGCCCGTTCTGGACCTGCGCGGCGATGTAACCGCGCACCCGATAGACCGAAGGACTTTCGCGCGAGACCACAGCGAGCCGCCGCGCTTGCGCCTCGTCGTTCAGGCTCTGCACCAGCTTGTTGAAGACGCCCGGCGGCGGTCCGTCGATCGATTCAAAAGCAACGGTGGCGCCGCGCGGTGACGCTATCGATGCTGTCGGGTGATCTTCGGTAGTGCAACCGGCAAGCCCCGCCGCGCAGACGGCGGCAAGCACCCATGAAAGTCGACAAACGACCCCCGCCGTAGCGCGCAAAGCGCGCCGGCCCCGTTCCCTCTGCATGAGCATCCCTGTGGCGTTTTATTTTTAAGTGCGCCGTTGGAACAAACGGTAGCGGCTCGCGGCAGAACGGTCCAGCGTGGATCGCGGTTTTGCGCGGACTTTGGAAAAATCGTTAATCGGCCAGCGCGATGGCGTTGACATGCCGGCCGTAATCGGCCTCGGCCAGTTTGGTGGTGCGGCGGTAGCTGAAGAACCGGTCCGGCTCGGCAAAGGTGCAAAGCCCGAGGTCCTCGAAATGATTGATGCCGGCACGCTTTAGCCGGGCCGCAATATAGCCGGAGAGATCGAACATGGCGTGGCCCGCCCGCGCGGACGGCTTGAAGAAACGTGCGCTGGTTGCATCGTCGTTGTGGAAGCGGTCGACGAATTCCGGACCGACCTCGTAATTCGGCTGGCGGATCATTGGCCCGAGTGCGGCCCTGATGCCGGACCGGTCGGCGCCCACGCTTTCCATCGCCTTGATGGTTGCCTCGATCACGCCGGTGAGCGCGCCCTTCCAGCCGGCATGCGCGGCGCCGATGACGCGCGCGCGCCGGTCGGCAAACAGCACCGGTCCGCAGTCGGCGGTCGAGATGCCGATCGCTAATCCCGGCGTGCGCGTGACGATCCCGTCGGCGTGCGGGCGCTGGTCCGGCGGCCAGGGCTTGTCGGCCATCACCACGTTGGGCGAATGGATTTGATAAGCTGACAGCAGGCGGTCCGGCGCGACGCCGAGTGTGGCCGCCATGCGCGCGCGGTTCTCGCGCACCTTGTCGGGCTGGTCGCTTGAGCCGACGCCGCCATTGAGCGTGGCATAGACGCCTTGCGAGACGCCGCCCGCGCGCGTGAAAAAGCCGTGGCTGATGCCGTCGAGCGCGGCGAGCGAGCGGGCTTGCAGCATCGTTGCGGTCATTGATCGAACCCCGGCGGCTTGCCCAGTTTCGGATGTGCGATGGCGAGCGCTTTGAACAGATCGCCCATGCCGGTGCGGCCGAAACCGATCAGCCGCGCCAGCGCCGCATCGATGGCCGCGCCGGAGTCGCGGCCCGCCTTGGCCTTGAGCGCCGCAGCGCGGGTCTGGATGCCGAGCCGCCGCAGCAATTCCGATTGCACGATCGGCCCGTGCGCGACCGCGCCCATGCTTTCCGCGGCGCGCGCGATCGCCTGAAAGTCCACGTGCGCGGTGAGATCGATGCGGCCGGGAGCGGTCAGCGTATCGGTGAAGGCGTGCCCGCCGATGGCCTGCAAGGTCTCGCCGATCGCGCTTTCGGCGTGGCCGTAATCGATCACCAGCGCCGCGCCCTTGCCGTTCATTACCCGCTTCGCCACCTCCATCGCCATATTGTCGGAGCGCCATTCCAGGATCGCGTCTTCGTGCGCGACGCGCACGTGCGGCGGCAGCAGCCGGTCGAAATACGGAATCGGATCGGGCGCAATAGTGAAGGCGAACTTGTCGTCCTCGCCGATGGCGACTTGCCGTTCGTGCCAGCCGTCGTCTTTCTTCACCGCCTGGTTGATCGGCAGCGCGTCAAAGAATTCATTGGCGACGATGATCGCAGGGCCGGGCGGCACGTCTTGCAGCTCCCTGTGCCACATGACCGGCACCGTCAGTCCTTCCAGCGTGCGCTCCTGTGCGCCGCGCAGGACGGGGCTGACCTCGACCATGTCGGCCACGGCGGCGGCGCGAAATGCCGGCATCACCTGCGCGGCGC
Source organism: Pseudolabrys sp. (assembly GCA_049680165.1). Taxonomy (GTDB): domain Bacteria; phylum Pseudomonadota; class Alphaproteobacteria; order Rhizobiales; family Xanthobacteraceae; genus Pseudolabrys. The sequence continues at coordinate 2,518 of JBAUHH010000440.1, read as the reverse complement.
GCAACGCGTCGTTCATCATGGTGCCGCGGCCGGGGCCGAGCTCGATGATGCGCACGTTCTCCGGTGACTCCATTTGCCGCCAGGTCGCCGCCATCCAGAGCCCGATCAACTCGCCGAACATCTGGCTGACTTCCGGCGCGGTGATGAAGTCGCCGGCGATGCCGAACGGATCGCGCGTCATGTAATAGCCGTGCTGCGGATCGAGCAGGCAAATCGCCATGTATTCCGCGATCGGCATCGGCCCCGCGACCTGGATGCGCCGGCGAATATCGAGTTCGAGCGGCGACAACGCTTCGTCGATCATGACGGCCGTGCTCGCGGATGACGCAACGCATAGGCGATGAAGGCGAGACCGGCAAGCAGCAGCGGCACCGACAGAAGCTGGCCCATGGTCGCGCCGCCCCACAGAAATCCGAGCTGCACATCGGGCTCGCGAAAAAATTCGCACGCCATGCGCGCGATGGCGTAGCCGACCGCAAAAGCGCCGATGATGAAGCCCGGCCGTTTCAGCGCGCCCATCCGGATCAGCAGCGCCAGCACGCCGAGCAGAACGATACCTTCAAGCGCCGCTTCATAAAGCTGGCTCGGATGGCGCGGGACCGGCCCGCCGCCGGGAAAGACCATCGCCCACGGCACGTCGGCGGGGCGGCCCCACAATTCGCCGTTGATGAAATTGGCGATGCGGCCGAGGAACAGGCCGATCGGCCCGACCGCGCAGGTAATGTCGCCGAGCGAGAGAAACGGAATCTTGCGCCAATGCGCGAACGTGACGACGGCGACCACGCAGCCGATGAAGCCGCCGTGAAACGACATGCCGCCGTTCCACAGTTGGATGATTTCCAGCGGGTGCGCGGCGAAGTGCGGCAAATTGTAAAACAGCACGTAGCCGGTGCGGCCGCCGAGAATGATGCCGAGCGTCACCCACAGGATGAAGTCGTCGAAATCGAGGACGGTGAGCGGCGCCTTGCCGCCCCAGGCATTGTCCCAGCGGATGATGGCGCGCGCGTACCACCAGCCGAGCAGGATGCCGAAGATGTAGGCGAGCGCGTACCAGCGGATCGCGAGCGGCCCGATATGGACGAGCACGGGATCGAAAGCCGGAAACGGGATGACGAAAAAGGGCATGCCTGGTTCGATGGGCTGAGCCGGCGGGCGCTGTCAAGGCTATCAGGCTGCGCGAGGTCTTGCGGCGCGTGGACTGGATGGTCATTGTTATAGCGCAGACGCCCGGAGGCGAGCGATGACGCAGACGACGAACCGGTTCTTTGACGAAATGGCGCGGCTGATGAACGACGCCGCCGGCGTGGCGCAGGGCGTGCGGCGGGAATTTGACACGCTGTTCCGTGCCCAGGCCGAGCGCATCCTGCGCGATCTCGATGTCGTGCAACGCGAGGAATTCGAGGCGGTCAAGGAAATGGCGCGGCTCGCCCGCGAGGAAAACGAAGCGCTGAAGGCGCGCCTCGAGGGGATGGAAGCCAAGCCGGCGGACAAGCGCGCCAAGAAGAGCCCGGGTTCACCTTCCGAAGAGTGAATTTGCCGCCGCATCGCGGGTTTTCTTGCCCTTTCGGATCGTCATCGCTATAAACCCGGCCAATCGCGGCCCCCGGCACCCCTGGAGGCTTGCCGCGCAAGTGGGCGGCTGAAAACGCCGCGCTTTCAACGAGATAGAGGTACCGATCATGGCGACCGTCAAGGAAATGAAAGCGACGGTGCGCCCGAAGAGCGGCAAGGGGGCCGCCCGGGCGGAACGTCGCGCCGGCCGAGTGCCGGGCGTGATTTACGGCGAGAACAAACCCCCTGTGACGGTCTCGCTCGACCATCATGAATTGCGTCTGCGCATCTATGGCGGACGCTTCCTCACCACGCTCTACGATATCGACGTGGACGGGACCAAGCATCGCGTGATCCCGCGCGACTTCCAGCTCGATCCGGTGAAGGACCTGCCGATCCACGTGGATTTCCTGCGGGTGTCGGAAGGCGCGACCATCCGCGTGCACATTCCGATCCATGTGCTCAATGCCGATCAGTCTCCCGGCGTGAAGCGCGGCGGCGCGGTCAACATCGTCACGCACACCATCGAGGTGATGTGCCGGGCCGATCAGATTCCGGAATCGATCGACGTCGACATCGCCAGCCTCGATATCAACTATTCGAAGCATTTGAGCGACGTGACGCTGCCGCCCGGCGTGCGCGTGATCGCGCAAGGCGACATCACGCTGGTCACGGTGGTGCCGCCGTCCGGCTACGCCGAAGAAATGAAGGCCGCCGCCGAAGCTTCTGCTGCTGCTGTTGCTGCTGCTGCCGCTGCTGCCGCCGCAGGCGGTGAGGGCGAGGCTGCTGGCGGCGAGTGCGCCGACCACCAGGGAGAAGCGGGTGAGCTTCACGGTGAGGTCCTCCAAGGACGTCTGCGTGTCGTCGTGCGGGCATGCGCACGTTCTGGGACTTCTGGTTGACGTTGCGGACGCTAGGGAGGACAAGTGACGTGATGGCCCGGGCAGGGTGAACGAGAGGTGAACAG
>JBAUHH010000439.1:0-5731 GCA_049680165.1 Pseudolabrys sp. | reverse complement strand
TCACCGGCGCGGCGTCGAGGCACTGCGGCGGACCGTGCGCGCGGCCGGCGAACTCGGCATCGACGTGCTGACGATCTTTTCCTTCAGCTCGGAGAACTGGTCGCGGCCGGCGGCGGAAGTGCGCGATCTGATGTCGCTGCTGCGCCGGTTCATCCGCCACGACCTTGCTGATCTTCACCGCAACAACGTCAAGGTGCGCATCATCGGCGAGCGGGAAGGGCTCGATCAGGACATCGGGCGCCTGCTGGTGGAAGCCGAAGAGCTTACGCGCGAAAACAACGGGCTCACTTTGGTGGTCGCGTTCAATTACGGCGCCCGCCAGGAGATCGCGCGCGCGGTGCGACGGATTGCGGATGAGATCGCACAGGGACGCCTCAATCTCGGCGACGTCAACGTCGATGCAATCGGCCGCTTCCTCGACGCGCCCGATCTGCCCGACCCCGATGTCATCATCCGCACCAGCGGCGAGCAACGCCTGTCGAATTTCCTGTTGTGGCAATCCGCCTACAGCGAACTGGTGTTCGTGCCGACTTATTGGCCGGATTTCGATCGTGCGGCGCTCGAAACCGCGATCCGCGAATACAGCCAACGCGTGCGCCGCTTCGGCGGCCTGGTCGCGCGGACCGGATCCTGAACCCCGTGCTTGATGCCGACCACGCGTCACACGATGCCGGACCGGCCGCGAGCGGACACAATCTCGCGCTTCGAATCGTCTCGGCGCTGGTGCTGGCGCCGCTTGCGCTGGGCACGGCCTATGTTGGCGGCTGGCCGTTCCTGTGCTTCTGGACTGTCGCCAGTATCGCGGTGTTGTGGGAGTGGACTGCGCTGGTGGCGGGACCGGACAGCCGGCTGGCATTTTCTGTCGGCGCGGTGGCGCTTGCCGTTGTCGCTGCGCTGTTCGCGCTCGATCGTCCGGGCGCGGGCATTCTGGTCGTCTTGCTGGGTGCGCTGGCGACCACGATATTGGCGCCGGCTGAGCGGCGCATCTGGGTGGCGGGCGGCGTCGTCTACGCCGGCATCATGCTGTGGGCGACGGTGCTGCTGCGTGCCGATCCGGTATTCGGGTTTATCGCGCTGATCTTCCTTTTTGCGGTCGTATGGGCGACCGACATCCTTGGCTACTTCGTCGGGCGCGCTATTGGAGGGCCCAAACTCGCGCCATCCATCAGCCCGAAGAAGACTTGGTCCGGAGGTATCGCGGGCGCGCTCGGCGCTATGGTTATCGCATTATTGCTGGCCCGATACGTCGCGGGAACTAATTGGATCGTCATCGTCTTTATTGCACTGATGCTTTCGATGGTTGCGCAAGCAGGAGACCTGCTCGAATCCGCCCTCAAGCGCCGTTTTGGCGCGAAGGATGCGGGCAATCTCATACCGGGGCATGGCGGAGTCATGGACAGGCTGGACGGCTTTTGGGCCGCTGCGCTGATCGGCGTGCTGATCGGCTTGGCGCGGGGTGGCTTCGATGCTTCCGCGCGCGGCCTGCTGATATGGTGAGCCGATGATGCCGACCGGTTTCGCGCGACCGCAATCGATAGCCGCGCCGGCAGAGCGCGGCATCACCATTCTCGGCGCCACCGGCTCGATCGGCGCGAGCACGATCGATTTGATCAAGCGCGAGCGCGGACGATTTCGCGTCGAGGCGGTAAGCGCGCGACGCAACGCCGCCGGCCTTGCCAAGATCGCGCGTGACCTCAATGCGCGTTTCGCCGTCGTTGCCGACGACGTTGCGTATGGCGATCTCAAGGATGCGCTCGCCGGATCGGGCATCGAGGCGGCTGCGGGCGAGGCGGCTTTGATGGAAGCGGCACAGCGTCCGGCGGCCTGGGTGATGGCGGCGATTGCCGGTTCGGTCGGGCTCAAGCCGACGCTCGCGGCGATCGAACGCGGTGCGACGGTCGCGCTCGCCAACAAGGAGTGCCTCGTCTGCGCGGGCGCCTTGTTCATGCGGCGCGCGGCGAGCGCCGGCGCCACGGTTCTGCCGGTCGACTCCGAGCACAATGCGGTGTTTCAGGCGCTGACGGCCGGCGCGCGCAACGAAGTGAAGCGGGTCATTCTGACCGCTTCGGGCGGGCCGTTCCGGACATGGACGCTGGAAGAGATCAAAGCCGCCACGCCCGAACAGGCATTGCGGCATCCGAACTGGTCGATGGGCCCGAAAGTCACCGTCGATTCCGCGAGCTTGATGAACAAAGGCCTCGAACTTATTGAGGCGCATCATCTATTCGGTTTGCCGCCGGACGAAATCGACGTCCTCGTCCACCCCCAGTCGGTCGTGCACGGGATGGTTGAATATCGTGACGGATCGGTTGTGGCTCAGCTCGGTACGCCCGACGTGCGCATACCGATCGCCTATTGCCTTGCCTGGCCGAAGCGAATGACTGGAGCCGCGCCCCGGCTCGATCTCGCCGCAGTTGGGCAACTGGCCTTCGAAGCACCAGATATGCAACGTTTTCCGGCCCTTGCGCTGGCTCGTCAGGCCTTGGCGACCGGCGGCGCCGCGCCGACCGTGCTCAATGCTGCCGACGAGGTCGCCGTCGGTGAATTCATTGCCGGAAGGATCGGATTTAGCGCCATTCCGACGCTGGTTGCGGCCACGCTCGACGCGGCGGCCAAAAACAACCTCTTGAGCGAGCCCACGGTGATCGAAGAGGCCATCGCCGTTGACCATGTTGCGAGATGTTTGGCCCGGGACCTCTTGCCCGAAATTGCCTTAAAGGCATCCTAGGAAGTCTTTTCGCGGGGAAAAGCGGTGCAGGAGTGGGACGAGGTTAAACAATGAGTTTTGATGTATTGGGGAGTCTCAGCGCTTTCGGGGGCGGAGTCGTGGGCTATCTCGTTCCATTCCTGTTTGTCCTGACCATCGTCGTTTTCTTTCACGAATTTGGCCATTTCATCATCGCGCGCTGGTGCGGCGTGCGGGTGCTGGTGTTCTCGATCGGCTTTGGTCCGGAATTATTCGGCTTCTACGACCGCTACGGCACCCGCTGGAAAATCTCCGCGGTGCCGCTCGGCGGCTACGTGAAATTCTTCGGCGACGACAATGCCGCGAGCGTCCCGGACAAGACCGCGTACGCCAGCATGAGCGAAGCGGAAAAAGGCGAGAGCTTCGCCGAGCAGCCGGTCGCCTCGCGCGCCGCGGTTGTCGCCGCCGGCCCGATCGCGAATTTCATTCTGGCGATCGCGATTTTCGCGGCTATTTTCGCGCTCTACGGCAAGCAAACCACCAGCGCCCGCGTCGATACGGTGCAGGCCGATAGCGCCGCGGCTGCGGCCGGTTTCCAGCCGGGCGATCTCGTTCTGGCGATCGACGGCAGCAAGATCGACAGCTTCGCCGACATGCAGCGCATCGTCAGCATCAGCGCCGGCGAGACGCTGACCATCGAGGTGGAACGCGGCGGTGGTCATTTGAAGCTCAAGGCGACGCCTGCGCTCAAGGAACTGAAGGATAATTTCGGCAACGTCCATCGCCTCGGCGTGCTCGGGATCAGCCGATCGATGGCGCCCGGCGACGTGAAGACCCAACGCGTCGATCCGCTGACCGCGATCGTAATGGGAGCGCAGGAGACCTGGTTCGTGGTCGATCGGACGCTGTCCTACATCGGCGGCGTCTTCGCCGGCCGCGAGGCGGCCGACCAGCTCGGCGGCCCGATCCGCATCGCTCAGGTGTCGGGCCAGGTGGCCTCCGCCGGATTCGTCGCCTTGATCCACCTCACGGCCGTGCTTTCGGTATCGATCGGCCTCCTCAATCTTTTCCCCATCCCCCTGTTGGACGGCGGTCACCTTTTGTTCTATGGAATCGAGGCCGCACGCGGACGCCCACTGTCCGAGCGCGCGCAGGAAGTCGGGTTCCGGATCGGTCTGGCGATCGTCGTCATGTTGATGATTTTCGCGACCTTTAACGACATCGTCCACCTCGCCACCTCCTGATCGTTGCCTCAGAGCAACTTTTTGAGGGTAAAGGGGAAGTTCGGCGGGAAGTTCGTTTGCAGCGGTAAAAAAACGCTGTACAAACTTGGACAAGATCGCCCGACAGCCTGTCAGATCCGCAGCGGGGGCGGCCGCCGAACGATAAAAAAGGGCGCGTAGCGCATGGGACGTCGAGTGCGGGTGTTACGAGGACTGGCAATTCGCTGGTTTGTCCTCGGGAGCCTTCTTGTCGGATCGGCTATCGTGACCGTTGCGTCTGCGGACGTCGCGGTTGCGCAGAGCGTGAATTCGATCGTTGTCGAAGGTAACCGGCGGATCGAGGCCGACACCGTCCGCTCCTATTTCAAGGCAGGCCGCAACGGCCAGCTCGATGCCGCGAGCATCGACGAAGCGCTCAAGGCGCTCTACGGCACCGGACTCTTCCAGGACGTGCACATCAATCGCGTGGGCGGCCGGCTCGTCGTCACCGTTATTGAAAATCCGGTGATCAACCGCGTGGCTTTCGAAGGCAACAAGAAAGCCAAGGACGCGCAACTGACTGCCGAAATCCAGTCGAAGCCGCGCGGGACGCTGTCGCGTCCGACCGTGCAGGCGGACACGCAGCGCATCGTCGAGATTTATCACCGTAGCGGCCGCTACGACGTGACGGTGGTGCCCAAGATTATCGAGCTGCCGAACAATCGCGTCGACCTCGTCTTTGAAATCAACGAAGGCCCCAAGACCGGCGTCAAGCAGATCATCTTCGTGGGCAACCGCGCGTACTCAACGCAACGCCTGAAAGACGTCATCAAGACCAGCGAGAGCAACTGGCTCAGCTTCCTGCAGACCACCGATATTTACGACACCGACCGCATCCAGGCGGACCGCGATCTGTTGCGGAAATTCTACCTGAGCCACGGCTACGCGGACGTGCGCGTCGTCTCGGCGGTCGGCGAGTACGATCCGAGCAAGAAGGGCTTCACGATCACCTACACGATCGATGAGGGCTCGCAGTATCACGTCGGCACGGTCGACGTCGTGTCGAACGTGCAAGCCGTTGATCCGAATGTCGTTCGCTCGCGGCTCCGCATGAAGCCGGGCGACGTCTACAACGCCGATCTGCTCGAAAAGAGCGTCGAGGGCATGACCATCGAAGTCGCCAAGCGCGGTTACGCATTCGCAACGGTGCACCCGCGCGGCGACCGCAACTTCGAGACCAAGAAGATCAATCTCGTTTTCGTGGTCGACGAAGGCGCGCGCGCCTACATCGAGCGCATCAATATCCGCGGCAACGTCCGCACCCGCGACTACGTGGTCCGGCGTGAATTCGATATCGGCGAGGGCGATGCCTATAATCAGGCGCTCATTAATCGCGCCGAGCGCCGGCTCAAGAACCTCAATTTCTTCAAGAAGGTCAAAATCACCACCGAGCCCGGCTCGGCGCCCGACCGTGTCGTCGTGAACGTCGATTTGGAGGAAACGGCAACCGGTGAGTTCTCGGTCGGCGGCGGCTACTCGACCACCGACGGCTTCCTCGCCGAAGTGAGCGTCGCGGAGCGCAATCTGTTCGGCCGCGGCCAGCTCGCGCGCGCGGCGGTGCAGTACGGCCAGTATGCCCGCGGCGTGCAGTTGTCGTTCGTCGAGCCGTATCTTCTGGGCTATCGCCTGGCCGGCGGCATCGACCTCTTCTACAAAGAGACGCTGGCGAACTCGTACCTCTCGTACAACACGAAGACGATCGGCACGACGCTCAAGGTGGGCATCCCGATCACGGAAGAGTTGTCGTTCACGCCGCGTTATTCGATCTACCGGCAGGAAATCT
>JBAUHH010000438.1:0-6003 GCA_049680165.1 Pseudolabrys sp. | reverse complement strand
CAAATGCGCGGAACGTCCGGAACTCAGCGGACGATGGAACCTGCACGCTTCGTTGAAAGAGGAGAAACATGATGGTCAAACTGAAAACAGTGGCGAAGGGAATTACCATGCTCGGCGTCGCCGGGGCGCTGGCGATCGCTGCCGCGACGCCGAGTCAGGCACGCTGGTATCACCACGGCGACGCGGCTGCGGCGGGCGTTGGCTTTGCCGCCGGTGCGGCGGTAGGCGCGGCCGCGAGTAACGCTTATTACGGGCCCGCGTACTACGGTCCGGGCTACGGTGCCTACGCGTACGAGCCCGCTTACACGTACCGCTACCAGCAGCGGAGCCCGTCCTGTATCGGCGACGGCGGATACGGCCGCCCCGACCTCGGCGCGTGCCAGTAACGCTGCAAATATCTGATGCTGAGAGGGCGGGCCCGCAAAGCCCGCCCTCATTTTTACTCAAAGTCGGGCAAGCCGATCGAGTGCGCCTTGCAGGATGAATGCGGCGGCGTGCTGATCGATTACCGCGGCGCGTTTCTTGCGGCTCATGTCGGCCGCGATCAAGCCGCGCTCGACCGCCGCGGTGGATAGCCGCTCATCCCACAACGCGATCGGCAATTCGGTCAACTTGGCAAGGTTGCGCGCAAATGCGCGTGTCGATTGCGCGCGCGGGCCTTCCGATCCGTCCATGTTGATCGGCAGCCCGAGCACGAAGCCGCTGGCGCGCCGCTCGGCCGCAAGCGCCAGCACACGTTTGGCGTCGCCAGTGAAATTCTTGCGCGCGACGGTTTCAACGCCGGTCGCGAGCTTGCGGTCGGGATCGGACGACGCGACGCCGATGGTCTTGGTGCCGAGATCAAGCCCGATCAGCGATCCGCGCGGGCCGAAATTCGGGGCGGCTTCGATCAGCGGAAGGACTATGGCCATCGGGCGAGCGGTAGCACGGCCGCTGCTTACGGGACAACATTCGGTGGTAACGCGGCGGCGTGCGCGGCGATGTCGCCCGCCGTCGTCAGCCACACGCGTTCGTCGGCGTGCGACGTGATGTGCTTGAGCGCGCGGGCAAGATGCCTGAAGCGGTGCGGCCAGCCGACGATGTAAGGATGCAGCGCGATGCCCATCACCAGCGGGCGCTTCACGCATTCCGCGCGCATCACCTCGAACGCATCGATGATCATGTCGGCGAACTCGTCGCCCTCGCGCTTGCGCGCGGCGATCTGCGGAATGTCGTTGAGCTCCTGCGGGTAGGGCACTGACAAAATGCGTCCCTTGCGCGTCTTCATCCACACTGGCTGGTCGTCGTGGCACCAGTCGAGCAGGTAGGTGTAGCCGGCCTCCTGCAACAAATCGGGAGTGAGCGGCGACTGCGATATCCACGGACCGAGCCAGCCCAGCGGGCGCTTGCGCTCGTGCTTCTCGATCGCGGCCGTCGTTTCGGCGATGAGCTGGCGCTCTTCGCTTTCGGACAGCGTGCCCTGGCGCTCCGAGTTGGTGCGGCCGTGGCCGACGATCTCGGCGCCATGCTTGCCGAACGCCGCGACCGCCTGCGGCGCGTGCTCGTACATATTGGCGTTGACCAGGACCGAGACCGGCAGCTTGAGCTCGGCGAATAAGTCCGCCAGCCGGAACACGCCGACACGGTTGCCGTAATCCCGCCAGCTGTAATTGAGCACGTCCGGCTGCGGCCCGCCGGGCGCGAGCTCGGCGCCCAAGCCCTCGCCGAAGGAGAACCACTCGAGATTAAGCCCGATATAGACGGCGAGCCGCTTGCCGCCCGGCCAGTCGTAAACCGGCCGCTCGTCGATCGGCGAATAGGGGTAACGGTCGTGAGTTCGTGCCGGCATGACGCGCAAAATCGCCTTTCCAAGACCCTGGCTGCAAGCCCACAATAGCCTAGCGCGGCCCAGGCAAATGCGCATTGCGCCGGAATTTCCCCCTCTGCTATAGCGCAGGCGGATCGGGGCAAAGCCCCGTCAATCGCTCGAACAAGCAGCCATGTCCGTCGACGCCGATACCGTCCGCCGCATCGCCCATCTCGCCCGCATCGCCGTGGCCGAGGATGAGGTCGAGCATTTGAAGGGCGAACTCAACGCCATGCTCGCTTTTGTGGAGCAGCTTCAGGAAGTCAATGTCGAAGGTGTCGAGCCGATGACCTCGGTGACGCCGATGACCATGAAGAAGCGCGCCGACGTCGTCACCGACGGCGGCGATGCCGAGGCGATTCTACAAAACGCACCAGCGAGCGAGGATCACTTCTTCCTCGTTCCGAAAGTGGTCGAATAATGAGCCGCGCGAATTATTCGACCATCCCCGGCCGAGCGGCGCGAGAGCCGGGGATCGCGTGCGAGAAGATGGTGGGACTCTCCTGATGTGCAGCGCGTGTGAACTGGCGTTCTGGCAGATGTGCGACGTGCTCAATCTCACGCCCGAGCAGATCCGCATCGCGATGGAGACCGGGCAATTCCCGGCCACGCCCAATCCGCCCGCGCAGTTCGCTTGTGACGCGCCCGCTGACGCGCAGCCGGCTTCCGACGAGCCGAAACCGTGAGCGAGCTGACGTCCCTGACGATTGCCGATGCGCGCGACGGACTGAAGAAGAAATCCTTCTCCGCCGCCGAGCTTGCCGACGCCCATCTCGCCGCGATGGAGAAGGCGCGCGCGCTCAATGCCTACGTGCTGGAGACGCCGGAACGCGCGAACGCGATGGCGAAAGCGTCCGACGCGCGCATTGCCGCCGGCAAAGCCGGGCCGCTCGAAGGCATCCCGCTCGCGATCAAGGATCTGTTCTGCACCGAAGGCGTGCGCTCGACCGCATGCTCGCGCATTCTCGACAATTTCGTGCCGACCTATGAATCGACCGTCACTGCGCAGCTCTGGCGCGACGGCGCGGTGCTGCTCGGCAAGACCAACAATGACGAGTTCGCGATGGGCTCGTCGAACGAGACCTCGCATTTCGGCGCCGTGGTCAATCCGTGGCGGCGAAAAGGCGCCAACACGCCGCTGGTGCCGGGCGGCTCGTCCGGCGGTTCGGCTGCGGCGGTCGCCGCCAATCTCGCGCTCGGCGCGACCGGCACCGATACCGGCGGTTCGATAAGGCAGCCGGCGGCATTCACCGGCACGGTAGGTATCAAGCCGACTTACGGGCGCTGCTCGCGCTGGGGCGTCGTCGCGTTCGCATCTTCGCTCGATCAGGCAGGGCCGTTCACGCGCACGGTGCGCGACGCCGCGATCCTGCTGCGGTCGATGTCCGGCCACGATCCGAAAGACACCACCAGCGCGGACGTGTCCGTGCCCGATTACGAGGCGGCGGTCGGAAAGTCGGTGAGGGGCCTGCGCATCGGCATCCCGAAGGAATACCGGCTCGACGGCATGCCGGCGGAAATCGAAAAGCTGTGGGCGCAGGGGCGCGCGTGGCTCAGAAACGCCGGCGCGGAGCTGGTCGAGGTGTCATTGCCGCACACAAAGTACGCGCTGCCGGCTTATTACATCGTGGCGCCCGCCGAAGCCTCGTCCAATCTCGCGCGCTATGACGGCGTGCGTTACGGCTTGCGCGTTCCAGGCCGCGATGTCACCGACATGTACGAGAAGACGCGCGCGGAAGGTTTCGGCGCCGAAGTGCGCCGGCGCGTAATGATCGGCACCTATGTGCTTTCGGCCGGCTATTACGACGCCTATTACCTGCGCGCGCAGAAGGTGCGCACGCTGATCAAGCGCGACTTCGAGCAATGCTTCAAGGCGGGCGTGCATGCCATGCTGACGCCGGCGACGCCCTCGGCTGCGTTCGGCGTCGGCGAGAAGGGCGGCGCCGATCCGATCGAAATGTATTTGAACGACGTGTTCACGGTGACGGTGAACATGGCGGGTCTGCCGGGCATATCGGTGCCCGCCGGCCTCGACACGCAGGGCCTGCCGCTCGGTCTTCAACTCATCGGCCGTCCGTTCGACGAAGAGACATTGTTCTCGCTTGGCGCCGTGATCGAGCAGGCGGCGGGTAAATTCGCGCCGGAGCAGTGGTGGTGACCATGGCGGCGAAGCAAACGAAGCTCATCAAGGGCTCAACCGGCGAATGGGAAATCGTCATCGGCATGGAAGTGCATGCCCAGGTGACGTCGAAGTCGAAGCTGTTCTCAGGCGCTTCGACCGAATTCGGCGGCGAGCCGAACTCGCATGTCTCGCTGGTCGACGCGGCGATGCCGGGCATGCTGCCGGTGATCAACGAGGAGTGCGTGCGCCAGGCGATCCGCACCGGCCTCGGCCTGAAGGCGAAGATCAATTTCAAGTCGGTGTTCGACCGGAAGAATTATTTCTATCCCGACCTGCCGCAGGGCTATCAGATCAGCCAGTACAAGTCGCCGATCGTGGGCGAGGGCGAAGTAACGGTCGATCTCGCGGACGGTGACAGCGTCACGATCGGCATCGAGCGGCTGCATCTCGAGCAGGACGCCGGCAAGTCGCTGCACGACCGGCACGCCACCCTATCGCACGTCGACCTCAACCGTTCCGGCGTCGCGCTGATGGAAATCGTGTCGAAGCCGGACATCCGCTCGGCCGAGCAGGCGCAGGCCTTCCTCACCAAGCTGCGCTCGATCCTGCGCTATCTCGGCACCTGCGACGGCGACATGGAGAAGGGCAATCTGCGCGCCGACGTGAACGTGTCGGTGCACAAGCCGGGCGAGCCGCTCGGCACGCGTTGCGAGATCAAGAACATGAACTCGATCCGCTTCATCGGCCAGGCGATCGAGCACGAGGCGCGCCGCCAGATCGACATCATCGAGGATGGCGGCAAGATCGATCAGGAAACGCGGCTGTTCGACCCCAACAAGGGCGAGACGCGCCCGATGCGCACCAAGGAAGAGGCGCACGACTACCGCTATTTCCCGGACCCCGATTTGTTGCCGCTCGAATTCGACGCGGCCTATGTCGAGGTGCTGAAACAGCGTCTGCCCGAGCTGCCGGACGAGAAGAAGGCACGCTTTGCCGGCGACTTCGGCCTCTCGGCTTACGACGCCGGCGTGCTGGTCGCCGAGCGCGAGACCGCGGACTACTTCGAGGCGGTTGCAAAAGGGCGCGACGCCAAGGCGGCGGCGAACTGGGTGATCAACGAACTGTTCGGCCGGCTCAACAAAGAGGGCAAAGACGTCGCGTCGTCGCCGATGTCGTCGGCGCAGCTCGGCGCCATTCTCGATCTGATCGCCGACGGGACGATTTCCGGCAAGCTCGCCAAGGATCTTTTCGAGATCACGTGGACGGAAGGCGGCGATCCGCGGGCGATTGTCGAGAAACGCGGCATGAAACAGGTCACCGATCTCGGCGCGATCGAGAAAGCGGTCGACGAAATCATCGCCAGGAACCCGGACAAGGTCGCTGACGCCAAATCAAACCCGAAAGCGATCGGCTGGTTTGTCGGCCAGGTGATGAAATCGTCCGGCGGCAAGGCCAATCCGCAAGCCGTCAACGACCTCCTGAAGAAAAAACTCGGTCTCTGATCCGCTCGCGTGCCGGCGTTGCGATGTTCGTCGTCGCAGTCGCCGCGCGCCGACATTTTTGCCGTGACAGTCGACTGCTAAGCGCATCGGAACATGCGCGCGACACCAAATTGTCGCCGACGGCGACCGCCCGGGCGCGAATCACCTGACCCCGATTCGGTCGTTTTGAGTCCGATTTCGCCCCTCGCGGGGTCTCGAACAGACAATTTCTGTGAAAAAAATTTACGCCATTTATGAACGGGATTTCAGTCGTCGGCGCTGCCGAATTTTGCGCGCGCGCGACGCAAATGATGTCGCATAATGATGTTTGCAAACGCTTTGATGCGCGCAAGAAATCGTTGTTTTATCGATACATTTCACAACTGCGCGCATTCGCGAAAATGTTTTCCAACATTCGTCGTTGCGCGCGCGTGCAACGCGCACGACAACGCGAAGAATTAATATCGCGCGACATTTGCGTTCCCGCGCGTACACGTTTCGTTAAGCGGAGTCGCTGTTTTTTCAATTGTACTGTAGTAATCGGAGTGCAGTGC
>JBAUHH010000437.1:0-8015 GCA_049680165.1 Pseudolabrys sp. | reverse complement strand
TTTCTGTGCCTGATGACGCAAGTTTCGATCGGCATCGTGCATCTCGAACGCCCGCGCGCGAACGCGCTCGCGCTGGCGATTTTCTCGATCGCGGCCGTCGTCGCGCTGAGCATGATCGCGGAACAGGAATCGCCGTTCGATGGCACCTTGCAGGTATCGAAGACGCCGCTGGAAAATGTGCTGAAGCTCGCGCCGGCGCCGAACAATCCGAACGGCTAGCGGCTAATTCCGACCCGCTTGATTTCCCATTCCAGCTCGACGCCGGAATTCGCCTTGACGCGTTCCCGCACGGTCTCTCCCAGCGTCTCGATGTCGGCCGCGGTGGCGCCGCCGAGATTGAGCAGGAAATTGCAGTGCAGCTCGGACACCTGCGCGCCACCGACGGAGAGGCCGCGGCAGCCAGCGGCGTCGATCAACTGCCAGGCCTTGTGGCCGGGCGGATTCTTGAAGGTCGAGCCGCAGGTCTTGTTCTTCGGCTGGCTCGCTTCGCGCTTCTTCCTGATGCCGGCCATTTCGGCGGCGATTGCGTCCGGCTCGCCCGGGCGGCCCTGAAACACGGCTTGCGTGAAAATGATGTCGTCGGCGACGCCGCAGCGCCGGTAGGAAAAATTCATGTCGCCGTTGCTGTAGCTGTGCGCCTCGCCCTGCCGGTCGATGCCGCGCGCCTCGATCAGCACGTCCTTGGTCTCGCCGCCGTAAGCGCCGCCATTCATGCGCAACGCGCCGCCGATCGAGCCGGGAATGCCGCTCAAGAACGCGAGGCCGGCGACGCCGGCGGCTTGCGCCGCGCGCGCGACCATCACGTCGAGCACCGCGGTGCCGGTGCGCACGCGATGGCCCTCTTCCACCGTGATCTCGCTGAAGCCGCGGCTCAATCGCACCACCACGCCCGGCACGCCGCCGTCGCGGATGATGAGATTCGAGCTGGCGCCGATCACGGTGACGGGAACGTCGTGCGGCAGATTTTTCAGGAAATAGCAGAGGTCGTTTTCGTCCTCGGGCAGATAGAAAGCTTGCGCCGGGCCGCCGGTGCGAAACCAGCTTAACGTCGCGAGCGGCTGGCTCGCCAGCAGCCGGCCGCGCAGCTCCGGCATTGCCGCTTTCAGCGTCGGGACGATGTCGGGAAAGCTCATTCTTTTCTGTCGTCACCGGGCTTGTCCCGGTGACCCCGCTTAGGAAGGCACTGCGTCCCTGATCGGGATGGCCGGGTCGTAGGCGTTCTTAAGAACGCCGTTCTTCGAACGGCTATGGCCGGCCATGACAGGTGATTCATCCCAGCGCCTTCAGTTCGCCGGGCAATGCGTAGGCCCATTGCGTGATCGATCCGGCGCCGAGCAAGACGACGTAATCGCCCGGCCTGGCGAGGCCTTTGACGATTGGCGCGAGCTTTTCGGGTCCGTCGAGCGGGATGACCTGCCGGTGTCCGCGCGCGCGCAAAGCCACCACCAGATGATCGCGGTCGGCGCCTTCGATCGGCGCTTCGCCGGCTGGATAAACGTTCGCGACGATCACGGCGTCCGCGTCGTTGAAGCAGGTCGAGAACGGCTCGAACAAGGTTTTCAGCCGCGTGTACCGATGCGGCTGCACCACGGCGATCACCTGGCCTTTGGTCGACTCGCGCGCGGCCTTCAGCACCGCCGCAATCTCCACAGGGTGGTGACCGTAGTCGTCGATGATGATCGCGCCGTTCCATTCGCCCACTCGCGTGAAGCGCCGCTTGACCCCGCCGAATTTCGCCAGCGCACCGCGAATTTTCTCATCCGAAATGCCGAGCTCATGGGCAACCGCCACCGCCGACGTCGCGTTGAGCGCGTTGTGCCGGCCGGGCATCGGCAGTTCGAGCCTGTCGATGGTGTGCACCACCTGACCGTCGCGATTGCGGAACAGCACGCTGAACTGCGACTTGCCGCCATTATGGCTGATGTCGGCGAGGCGCACGTCGGCCTGCGGATTTTCACCGTAGGTGACGATGCGCCGGTCGGTCATGCGGCCGACGAGACGCTGGACGATCGGATGATCGGTGCACATCACCGCAAAGCCGTAGAACGGCACGTTTTCGACGAAGGCGATGAAGGCCTCCTGCACTGCCGCGAATGTCTTGAAATGATCGAGATGTTCGGCGTCGACATTCGTGACGATCGCCACGTCGGCGGGCAGCTTCAGGAACGTGCCGTCAGACTCATCCGCCTCGACCACCATCCAGTCGCCGGTGCCGAGCCGGGCGTTGGTGCCGTATGCGTTGATGATGCCGCCGTTGATCACTGTCGGGTCGAAGCCGCCGGCGTCGAGCAGCGCCGCCACCATCGAGGTGGTCGTGGTCTTGCCGTGGGTGCCCGCGATGGCGACGCAGCTTTTTAGCCGCATTAGCTCGGCCAGCATCTCGGCGCGGCGCACCACCGGCAGCCGCCGCGCGCGCGCCGCGATGAGCTCCGGATTGTCCGGCTTGATGGCGGAGGAGACGACCACCACGTCGGCGCCGTCGAGGTTTTCCGCCTTGTGACCGATCGCGACCTTGATGCCCTTTTCGCGCAGCCGCTTGACGTTGGCGCTGTCCGCCACGTCGGAGCCGGTGACGGTGTAGCCGAGGTTGACCAGCACCTCGGCAATGCCGCTCATGCCGATGCCGCCGACCCCGACGAAGTGGACCGGCCCGATGTCGCGCGGCAGTTTCATGTCGCTCCCTTAACCTATGGCGCCAATTTGACGGCGCCTACTTGCATGACCAGTGCCGCAAGCCGGTCGGCTGCGTCAATCGTGCCGGCGGTCTTGGCTGCCGCCGCCATGGTCACAAGCCGTTGCGGGGCCCCGGCGAGCGCAACGATTTCGGCGGCGAGCCGTTCCGGCGTGAAGTCAGGTTGATTAATCCGAATCGCGCCGCCGGCCTTCTCTAGCACGCCGGCATTGGCCAATTGATCCTGGTCGAGCGCGTGCGGCAGCGGCACCAATATGGCAGGCCGCCCGATGGCCGAAAGCTCGGCCACGGTGGAGGCGCCGGAGCGCGACACGATCAGATGGCTCGCCGCGATGCGCGCCGGAAGATCGTTGAAAAAATCCGCAGTCTCGGCCGCGATGCCGAGCCGGGCGTAGGCTTCGCGCACGCGCGTCAGATCCTCGCCGCGTGCCTGCTGGGTGATCGCGAGCCGCGCGCGTATATCCGGCGCCATGCGCTCGATCGCGGCGGGCACCACGTCCGCCATCACGCGCGCGCCCTGGCTGCCGCCGAAGATCGTGAGCCGGAATTTTCCGTCCGGCGCGGGCGCAGCAAAAGGCGTCGCCGCCACGGCGGCGACCGCGGGCCGTATCGGATTGCCGGTGAAGGTCATCTTCGCTTTCACCGTGGGATCGACACCCGCAACGTCGCGAAAGCCGGTGGCAATGGCCGTGACCCGCGGTGCCAGCACGCGGTTGGCGCGGCCCATCACGCCGTTCTGCTCATGCAGCACCGTCGGGATGCCGCGCAATGTCGCGGCATAAAGCGGCGGGACGGTCGGATAGCCGCCGAAGCCGACAACCACGGCCGGCCGGACGCGACCGAGAACCGCCCATGCCTTGGCGACTCCGAGACCGAGCAGCGCGCCGGTGCGCGCATATTGATACGGATTGCGTCCGCGCAGCGTCGCGCTCGGAATGAGATGAACGGCGCGCGCGGGAAACCTGAAATGCGCGGCGCGCTTGTCGGTTGCGAGATCGACGGCGATATCGTGCTTCGCAAGCGCGGCCGCGAGCGCTTCGGCGGGAAAGAGATGACCTCCGGTTCCGCCAGCGGCGACGAGCACGAGCGGCGCGCCGCCCTTGGTCATCACACCGTGCTCCCGGCTGCCGCCAAACGAGGCGTCGAGGTCATGGCGACGCGCGGCTGCTCGCGCGTGAGCGCCAGGAGCATGCCCATGCCATAAGCGAGCGAGATCATCGAGGAGCCGCCGTAAGAGATGAATGGCAGCGTCATGCCCTTGGCCGGGATCAGATGCAAGTTCACAGCTAGATTGATCGCCGATTGCGTGCCGAACAAAATGGCGAGGCCGGTCGCGGCAAAGCGCGTGAACGGATCCTCATTGCGCAGCGCACGCAACAGCGAGCGGATGACGATGAAGGCGAACAGCGCGACCAGCACCAGACAGAGCGCGATGCCGAATTCCTCCGCCGCGACCGAGAACACGAAATCGGTGTGCCCCTCCGGCAGGATGCGCTTGATCGTGCCCTCGCCCGGCCCGACGCCGAACCAGCCGCCGCGCAAAAATGAATCGGTGGCGAGATCGATGTTGAAGGTGTCGCCGGTCGACGGATCGAGGAAGCGCTGGATGCGGCGCGCGACGTGCGGCACCGTGTAGTAGGCGCCGGTCAGGCCGATGGCGGCGATGCTGGCAAGACCGAACACCCAAATCAGCCGCATACCGGCCATGAAGAACAGCGCGCCCCAGACGAGCGCGATCAGCATGGTCTGACCGAAGTCCGGTTGCAGCACCAGCAGCGCCACCACGATCAGCAGCAGCGACAGCGCCATGGCGTTGGTCGGCATTTCCGGCCGGCGCGCGGATTCGCCGAACAGCCACGCGGTGAGGATGACGAAAGCAGGTTTGAGAAATTCCGACGGCTGGATATTGACGCCGAGGATGACCAGCCAGCGCCGCGCGCCCTTGATCTCGGGTCCGAAATACGGCGTCGCCGCCGCGAGCACGATGCTCACCGCGAAGACGATGAGCGCAAGCCGCCGGATCTGGTGCGGCGTGAAGAACGACACCGCCAGCATCACCGCGACGGCGGGAATGAGATAGAGAATGTGGCGATTGACGAAATAGAATGGCTCGAGCCCGAGGCGGGCGGCGACCGGCGGGCTGGCGGCAAGCGAGAGCACGACGCCAGCGATCATCAGCGCGCCGATGGCGGCGAGACTCAGCCGGTCAACCGTCCACCACCATTCGCCGAAGGGCGTGCGTTGCGCGCGCGAAATCATCGGAATCCCCAGAGCCGCCGGGCGGCTACTCGACTGCCTGAATATGGTTTCCGCGCATTAACAAACTGTTCACCGCCGGGCGGTTTCGATCCCCGGGATGGCCAGGACGAGGTCACGGAAGGCGTCGCCGCGCACCTCGAAATTCCGGTACTGGTCGAACGAAGCGCAGGCCGGCGACAGCAGGACCACCGGCTCCTTGAGCCCGGACGCGGCGGCATCGTCGGTGGCAGCGTCGACCGCGCGCGACAGCGTTCCGGTGATCTCGTAGGGCACTTTGCCGTCGAGCGTCCTAGCGAAGTCGTCCGCCGCTTCGCCGATCAGGTAGGCCTTGCGGATGCGCGGGAAGAACTCGGCGAGGCCTTCGATACCGCCAGTCTTCGGCTTGCCGCCGGCGATCCAGAAAATATCGGTGAAGCTCGCCAGCGCCTTCGCCGCCGAATCGGCATTGGTGGCCTTGGAATCGTTGACGAACATCACGCCGCCCTTGCGCGCGATCTGCTGCATGCGGTGCGCCAGACCGGGAAAGCTCGTCAGCCCTTTCTGAATTTCCGTCAGGCTGAGCTTGAGCGCGGCACAGGCCGCGACGGCACACGCGGCGTTTTGCGCATTGTGCGCGCCACGCAATGAATTGATGCCGGCAAGCTGCGCCACCGCATGCGCCTTGCCGCCGATGGCGCGCAGGATGCGCGTGCCCTCGGCGGAATAACCGTCGCGCACCGGCGCCAGCACCGACACGCGCACGACCTTCTTGCCGGCGCGTTCCACGCGCTCGGCGGCGAGGCGGCTGTAGCGATCGTCGATGCCGATCACCGCCGTGCCGCCCTCTTCCACGCCCGCCACCAGCAGCGTCTTGATCGCGGCGTAATTCTCCATGGTGCCGTGGCGGTCGAGATGGTCCTCGGAAATATTGAGCAAGATGCCGACCGTCGGCCTGAGCGAGGGCGCGAGATCGATCTGATAGGAAGAAACCTCGACCACGTGGACCCGCTTGGGCGCAAACGGCTCGAGGCCGAGCAGCGGCACGCCGATATTGCCGCCCATCTGCGCATCGAGTCCGGCGCTGCGCAGGATATGTGCGATCAGCGCAGTGGTGGTCGATTTGCCGTTGGTGCCGGTGATGGCAACGAACGGCGCCTTGGGCGCGACCTTCGCGCGCTCGCGGCAGAACAGTTCGATGTCGCCGATGATTTCGACTTCGTGCTGGCGCGCCAGCGTCACCGACCAGTGCGGCTTCGGATGGGTGAGCGGCACGCCGGGCGCCAGCACCAGCGCCGCGATGTTCCGCCACTCGATGTCGTGAAGGTCCTCCGTCTCGATGCCGGCGGCTTTCGTTTCCGCGAGCTTCTTCTCGTCGTCATCGAAGGCGATGACTTGGGCGCCGCCGGCGACAAGCGCCCGCGCGCTGGCAAGCCCCGAACTGCCGAGGCCGAACAGCGCGACCGTCTTACCCGCGAAGCTGGTGACGGGGATCAAAGATCATCTCAGTTTGAGCGTCGCCAAGCCGGCCAGCGCCAGCACCACCGCGACAATCCAGAAGCGGATGACAATCTGCGGCTCGGTCCAGCCGAGTTGCTCGTAGTGGTGGTGGATCGGCGCCATCTTGAACACGCGCTTGCCGGTGAGCTTGAACGAGACCACCTGCACGATAACCGACACGGCTTCGAGCACGAACAGCCCGCCGACGATCGCCAGCACGATCTCGTGCTTGATCGCGACCGCGACAGCACCGAGCAGGCCGCCGAGCGACAGCGAGCCGGTGTCGCCCATGAAGATCGAGGCGGGCGGCGCGTTGAACCAGAGAAAGCCGAGGCTCGCGCCGATGACGGCGCCGCACAGCACCGCCAGTTCGCCGGTACCGGGCACGTAATGGATTTGCAGATATTCCGCGAACACCGCGTTGCCGGCGAGGTAGGCGATCAGCCCGAAGCTCGCCGCCGCGATCATCACCGGCACGATGGCGAGGCCGTCGAGGCCGTCGGTGAGATTGACCGCGTTGCCGGCGCCGACGATGACGAATGCGCCGAGCAGAACGAAGGCCCAGCCGAGATTGATCACCAGATCCTTGAAGAAGGGAAACACCAGTGAGGTCGCGATCGTGCCGCGCCCGAGATGCGTGAGCAGCATGCAGGCGACCACCGCGACCAAGGCCTCGGCGCCGAGCCGCGTGCGGCCGGCAAAGCCGGAATGCGTCTGCTTGGTGACTTTCAGATAGTCGTCATAAAACCCGATCACCCCGAAGCTCAGCGTCACGAACAGCACGATCCAGACGTAGGGGTTCATCGGGTTCGCCCACAGCAGGGTCGAAACCAGCAGTCCGGACAGGATCATCAGCCCGCCCATGGTCGGCGTGCCGATCTTGGTGACGAGGTGCGATTGCGGGCCGTCGGAACGGATCGGCTGGCCCTTGCCCTGCTTGAGACGCAACAGGTCGATGATCGGGCCGCCGAACAGGAAAACGAAAATCAGCGCGGTGACGATGGCGCCGCCGGTGCGGAAAGTGATGTACCGAAACACGTTGAGCAGCGAGAACTTGTCGGAAAGTTCAACCAGCCAATAGAACATCGGAGCAAACCTTGACGGTCAGTATGGCGCCGCAGCCGCTTCCGGCGCGGCTTGTCGAGGAAATTGGCGTTCAAGCGCTTTGACGATCGGACCCATTTTTGAACCCAGCGAGCCTTTGACCATGACGGCGTCGCCTGCGCCGACCGCATCCAGAACAACCGGCTCGAGCGCCACCGCGCTCTCGGCATAGCCGCCCCGGCGCGTCGAGGGAAGAGCCTCCCAAAGCGATCGCATGAGCCGCCCACTGCAAAACACCAAATCGACATGCGCGGCGGCTATGGCATTCGCCAGGCCACGGTGCAGCGTCACGCCTTCCGCGCCGAGTTCCAGCATGTCGCCGAGCACGGCGATGCGCCGCCCGCGCGGGCCGACCGGGGCCTGGCCGAGCAGCGCGATGGCAGCAGCCATCGAGGCCGGATTGGCGTTGTAGCTTTCGTCGATCAGCAGTGCGCTTCCGCCCGGCACGGTGAGCGTCGCGCGCGCGCCGCGCCCGGTCGCGGGC
>JBAUHH010000436.1:0-2399 GCA_049680165.1 Pseudolabrys sp. | reverse complement strand
TCGGGCCGGTCCGCCAGCCACATCAGATTGGGCGAATGGAAATCGCGCAAGCTCCAGGTCGCGGGGCCCTCGACGGCGGAGGAGAGCGCCTCGCGCCAGAGCGCGAGATAGACCTCGCGCTTGGCCGTGGTGACGCTGGCGCCGAGTAACGGCAGATACCAGTCGACCAGCAATTCCACCTCGATCAGCAGCGCGTCCATGTCGTAACGCGGCAGCCGGTAATCGGCGCTCCCGGTCACCGGCAAATTCTCCGGTAGTGCGTCGCGATGCAGCGCGACGAGCAGATCCACCGCCACCTCGTAGCGCTCCTCGATCGGCGCCGGCGGCTCGCCTTCCGTAACCGGCGTGTTGCCGAGATCCTCTAGAATGAGCAGGCCGGCGTCGCGGTCCGCGTTGATCACCGCGGGCGCGGAAAATCCGCGGTCGCGCAGCGCGGTTGCCATGGCGACGAACGGCGTCACGTCTTCGGCGAGATGCGCGATGGCGCTGTACGGCTTGCCCTCGCGCACCGGCGGCCCGTCGGGACGGCGCGGCGAATTCATCAGGATGTAGGTCTGGCCATCGAGGGTGAGCCGCTCGTAGGAGCGCGTCGAGGCGTCGCCCTGGATGCGGCGGCGGTCGGCAGTGGCAAATCCGGCGCCATCGAGAAAGCGGCGCAGCGCGGCGATACGCTCGGCGCGGCCCGCCAGTTTTCCGTAACCGGTGACGCGCGCGTTGCGGAACGAGATGCCCTGCTGCGGCGACAAAGTCAGCGCAATGTCGAGCCGGTCGGCCGGCAAAAATCCGGCGGCGCGATCCGGCCACTCAAGCAGCACCAGCGCGCGGTCGGCGATATCCTCGAAGCCGAGCTCGGCCAATTCCGCCGGCCCCGACAGACGGTAGAGATCGGCGTGCACGACCGCGAAGTGCGGCAGCTCGTAGGCCTGCATCAAGGTGAAGCTCGGGCTCGGCACCTCGATGGTTTCGTCGCCGGCGAGGTGGCGGATCAGCGCGCGCGCGAAGGTGGTCTTGCCGGCGCCGAGGTCGCCTGAAAGCGTGATGAGGTCGCCGGGCTCGATCAGCGCGGCGACGTCCACCATCAGCCGGTGCGTCGCCTGCTCGTCGGCCAGCGCCACGGTGAAGCCCGATCCGCCGGACGTGGTGGGGAACATCGAATCATCCGCCTCAAGCCGTGACCTTATAAACGGCGCAAGCGGCAAATTGCCAGATTCGGCCCAATTGCGGGAGAAAAGCGCGCCGATGTAAACAGACGCGTCGCGCCGGCTAGCGCGTCATTCCAGCGCCAGCTGGCTTTCTTCGGCGATCCGCTCGTGCGGCTCGGACACGCTCTTGATGCGGTAGCGGCGCCGGTCGTCGTTTTCGACCGGCAGCACGCTGAGAATTTTGTACGTGCCGCGGGAGGACATGCGCGAAAGTCCCGGCGTGAAGTACACCTGCTGGCCGACATTAAATTTCTGAGTCATGGCTGCCCGTCCGTTGTTGGTTTGACTGGTTCGGCCTTGATCGAAGACGCGCGGCGATCGCCAGAACGAAAACGCCCGGCGCGAAGGCCGGGCGTTCCGTTGCTTGCGAAGTCAGTTGTGACTTCAGGCATTCTGCAAATTGCCGGCCGCCTGCTTGCCGCGCTCAGTCACGATTTCGTAGCTGAGGCGCTGGCCCTCGTTGAGGGTGCTCATGCCTGCGCGCTCAACCGCGCTGATGTGCACGAACACGTCGCGCGAACCGTCGCTCGGCGTGATGAATCCAAAACCCTTTTGGGTGTTGAAGAACTTCACGGTACCTGTAGCCATAGTTATCTTTCCTTGTGTCATACGCTGCTTAAAGTTGAATTCATCCAAGCGCTCATCGCCTGAACGATCGAAACATCCGAGTTTTTTGGGTGACTTGATGAGCGCCCATCTCGGGGCAGCGAAACAAGGCAGTAACCGAAAACCTGGTTGCGGGGCATTCCTTACGCTAATTGGCCGTTTTCGTCAAACACGCGCGAAAAGCCGCGTTAAGCATGAAAAAACGCCGCGCGCACAGGCGCAGCGCTCAGTTCGCACGCTTCTTGAGCGGATAACTCTCGCTGTTGTAAAGCGCCTGAATGTCCTGATGGCCGAGGCGCTGTTCGTCGATCTCGATGAATGCGCCGAGCAACTGCGGCGCCGGCAGCTCTTCGACGGCGAAACGAATGGCGTCGACCGCATGGTCGAAGCGGCGATAACTGAATTTTTTGGGAGCCTTGCGATTGCGTGCGGGAAACAACTCCGCCGGGGCGCTGTAATCGAATTTATCCATGAAAATCTCCCGGTTCACGCGCACGCCACAAACGGATCAAACAACCTACTCTAATCAAACAACCTACTCTATATGGGGATAAATGTGCGGCTTTAAAGGGGCCTCACGGAACAAGATGC